>NZ_JBBMET010000002.1:0-441001 GCF_040096425.1 Lachnospira sp. CLA-JM-H23 | reverse complement strand
ACATGGATATGTCCGAAATGCGGAGCAGAACATGACAGGGATATCAATGCCGCAAAAAATATACTGACAGAAGGATTAAGACAAATAGCATAAAGAAATATATAGGGCAGGGACTGCCCAAATTAACGCCTGTGGAGATAGTAGGTTACGAGGTCGATGAAGCAGGAAGCCTATTGGCTTAAGACAATGGGTAGTTCACAATAATAAATTGTTGTATTATGATGTTGATAATAAAATATGGAGGTGTATTATGAAAGCACATAAATATTGGTCAATTGGAGCAATAGTTACAATGGTTGGAACTTTTTATACAGGATATAAAGGGTTAAAAGCAGCACACAAATACTTTGCGTTTGGCTCTCTGATATGCTTGATTATGGCAGTCTATTCTGGTCATAAAATGATTTCTGGCAATAAGAGGACAAGAAAACAGATGGAATTGAAAGAAGTGGAGGAATAATATGTTAGAAGTAGGAAAAAAAGCACCGGACTTTGAATTGCCGGATCAGAATGGAGAAATGCATAAATTAAGCGATTATGCAGGAAAAAAAGTGATCTTATATTTTTATCCAAAGGATAATACACCAGGATGTACGAAGCAGGCATGTGGCTTTTCTGAGCGTTATCCACAGTTTACTGAGAAGGGAGCTGTTATTCTCGGAGTAAGCAATGACTCTGTAGCGTCTCACAAGAGATTTGAAGAAAAATACGGACTGGCATTTACGTTATTAGCAGATCCGGAGCGCAAAGTTATTGAAGCATATGATGTCTGGAAAGAAAAGAAAAATTATGGAAAAGTATCTATGGGTGTAGTAAGAACTACATATCTTATTGATGAGCAGGGAATCATTATAAAGGCAAATGATAAAGTCAAGGCGGCAGATGATCCTGAAAATATGCTTAAGGAATTGGCATAATGAAGATTATTTTATCACCTGCAAAAAAGATGATTGTAGATACCGATAACTTAGCACCGGTTGAACTGCCTGTCTATATTGATAAGACAGCAGAAGTATTAAACTGGATGAAAAGCAAATCAAAAGAAGAATTGAAAGTTATCTGGAAATGTAATGACAAGATTGCAGAGCAGAACTTTAACAGATTGGAAAATATGGATCTTTATAACAGGCTTACTCCGGCTGTTTTAGCATATGAAGGGATTGCATTTCAATATATGGCACCATCTGTGTTTGAAATCCAGCAGTTTGAGTATTTGCAAAATCATTTAAGAATCCTGTCTGCGTTTTATGGCATTTTAAAACCAATGGATGGTGTGACTCCTTATCGTCTTGAAATGCAGGCAAAGGTTGGAATTGGAGATGCAAAAAATCTGTATGAGTACTGGAGAGACTTGTTATATCGCTCAGTAATCGATGACAGTAGGATTATCATTAATCTTGCATCAAAAGAATACTCAAAATGTATAGAAAAGTATCTGACACCACAGGACAGATATATTACGATTGTATTTTGTGAGTTATCCGGAGATAAATTGGTGACAAAAGGTACCTATGCCAAGATGGCTCGTGGTGAAATGGTCAGATTCATAGCGGAAAATAATATTGAAAATCCAGTGGAGATTCAGAAATTTGACAGACTCGGATATTCGTTTAGGTCTGATTTATCTTCAGATTCAGAATATGTATTTGAACACAAAATAAAATAGTTATTCAGGTAAAAGATGCTCAGTTTGGCAACTTTTATAATAATGAGAATTATTCCTATTTTATTGACAACAGGATAATAGTGGTATATAATCCTTATTAAGAATTAATCCTAACAAGGAGGACAGATGACAAGTAGGAGAAATACCATTCAAAAAGATTTAGTACGAAACGCTGTGTATGAGATGAAAAGACACGTTACGGCAAATGAAGTGTATGAATTTATAAAAGAAGAATATCCAACAATTGGAAAAGGAACTGTATATAGAAATCTTGATATATTGGTAGAGGAAGGTGCATTAAGAAAGGTTGAAGTTCCGGATGGACCAAACCGATTTGATTTTACATTGAAAAATCATTACCATGTAAGATGTATAAAGTGCGGTGAAATTTTTGATGTGGATATGGATCAAATACCGGATTTGCTGGAAAGAATTCATAACACTCATGGAATTGAATTTGTGGATTATGATATTTCATTTAAAGGTATTTGCCCGAAATGCAGGGAGAAGGTAAAGGAGGAACAGTATGGATAGGAAAGCAATGTATAAGTTGAGTTATGGACTGTTTATATTGACCGCTAAAGAAGCATAAATGTATTAAGATAGGATTATACCAATGAAAGAAGAATTAAGTATAGATATCATCGGACTTGCAGGAGCCTGTTCTTATGCTTTGGACTGTATAGAAGCAGAGTTTGTAAATATCAAAAACAAACATGGAAAAAGAGTGGCTTATATAAGTATACGTATGGCAGAATATTGGAAAATTCAAGGTGATGAGTTACAAGATTTAGCCATGTGTGCTTTACTGCATGATAATGCTTTGACACAATATATTTCGGAAGAACTGAAAAAGGATTCCGTCATTAATTGTAAAAAAGATTTATCCGAGAAAAAAACAAATCTTCATTGTATTTATGGAGAAAAAAATATTACTAAAATTCCATTTAAAACAGATGTGTCAAATGTGATTTTGTATCATCATGAACATGCCGATGGAACAGGTCCTTTTCAAAAAAAGTGGAATGAAATTCCGTTGTTTGCAAGGATTATTCATCTTGCAGATACCATTGATATTATAGGAAATAACATGGAAACTGGAAATAACAGTTGGAATTTTATATGTCAGTTTCTTTTGAAAAATAAGGATGGATTATTCGATTCAGAATGTGTGAATGCCTTTTTTCATGCATTCACACATTTCGAATCTTTTACGTGTTTAAGTGATAATTCTTTTGAAATGAAGCTATGGGAGATTATCCCAAGACAAAAACAGGTTTTCGATTGGAAAACGTGTAAAAATGTCGCAGATTTTTTTGCAAAGATTGTAGATTATAAATCTTCTTTTACAAGCAGACATTCTATAGGAGTGGCTGAAAAAGCAGCTCTTTTTGCTCAATATATAGGATTTGATTCTATTAATGTGCAAAAAATGTATCTGGCTGGTGCACTGCATGATATTGGGAAAATGGCAGTAGACAATGAAATTTTAGAAAAACCGGATAAGCTTACGGATGATGAATTTTCAAAAATGAAGAATCATGCTGGTTATACATATATTATATTATCAGAAGTTGAAGATTTTGAAGAAATACGAGATTGGGCGTCTTTCCATCATGAAAAATTAAATGGAAAAGGGTATCCTTTTGGAAAAACCGCAGCTGAATTAAATGAACCGGAACGTATTATGGCATGTATTGATATTTATCAGGCATTAACCGAGGACAGACCATATAAGAAAGGTTTATCGCACGAAAAAACGTGTGAGATGCTCGATGACATGGCACAGAAAGGTTTTGTTGATTTTGATATTTCCAAGAAAATTAGGGAATGTTTTGGTGGAATCTAACATTAAAAACGAGAAAATATAGGAAATTCATGAGAAATGCTTTTGCCTATTATGATCAGATAGTATAGAACAGGTTCATAAAACAAATAAAACTGAAAGTAGAATTAATTTATGTATGAAATGAAACCAGAATAATATTTATGAATTAGGCTGAACGCATGGATGCTATCCTGTATTGCACAGGTGGCATCCATTTTGTCTTTGTATAGCTGTATTTGGGATTATTTATTATTTCGTGCCATTTGTTACAAAAAGCCGTGACAAGATAAATGTATCTTGATATAATTAAAAAAATAATTGTTGTAAAAAGCAGAATATAGAGATTTGCGTTAAGTAATTTATTAAGTATCATTTTATAAAAGCGTGATTTTTACAGAATGGAGATAAAAGTATGATGTTAGAAAAAGGGCTGGAGAAAGATAAAATAGAAGCTGAAGCACTCTCTGAAAAAATGAAGCGATATTAATGAAGATAATTACATATCAGTGCCAAACAAATAACCTGAATTAATAAAGAATAGGTGGATAACAAAGTGAACATAACAGTGTATTTAGGAGCTAACAAAGGCATAGATGATACATTTTCAATAGCTGTAAGGGAACTTGGAAAATGGATAGGAGCAAATGGACACACTTTAATATATGGTGGTTCTAAGACAGGGCTTATGGGCGAACTTGCAGAAAGTGTGCTTATGGAAGGTGGCAGAGTAACCGGCGTTGAGCCACAGTTCTTTGTAGAGGCAGAAGTTCAGTATGACGAGATAACAGAACTGATTGTAACTAAAGATATGACAGAGAGAAAGACAAAGATGATAGAACTTGGTGATGCTTTTATAGCATTTCCGGGTGGAACAGGTACGCTTGAAGAGATAACTGAAGTTATGTCAAAGTTATCTCTTAACCAGCTTTCAGCACCGTGCATATTCTACAATCTTAATGGATATTATGACAGTATTAAAGAATTTCTGTCTCATATGATTGCAATGGGATTGTCAACTAATGAACGTCAGAAAGATATATATTTTGCATCTGACTTAACAGAAGTCGTGGCTGTTTTATCCCATTTTTAGAAAGGTTTGCTGATATATAAGAACTGGTATTATTAAAACATAAGAAATGCACAGTTTGAGTAACCAGCAATAAAATATTATTATGGTATTGCATTAAAATAGCGTGGCAGAGTATAGTATTAAGCATAATACATAAGGAGACAGATGTAATGGAGAACAGTTACAGGTATTTTAAGAATGACCAGTGTAAGTATTACCCTTGCCATAAGATAGAAGAAGGGCAGGATTTTAACTGCCTTTTTTGTTATTGTCCTATGAATTGTTATGACGACTGTCCTGGTACGCCTAATTATATAACAAGAGATAGTGGCAGACGGATAAAGGATTGTACGAATTGTACATTTCCACATATTCCTGAAAATTATGATTATATAATACAATTTTTATCAAAAAAGATGAGATAAAGGGTAAGAAAGACGATGAAGAAAGCTATTTTAATTGTAAGTTTTGGAACAACTTATACAGATACAAGAACTAAGAATATTACAGCTATTAAGCAACAGGTAAGTATGCTTTATCCGGATACAATTGTAGAAGAGGCAGTATCAAGCACAATTGTAAGAAAGCATATGCAGGAGAAGGAATATATTAATGCGAAAAGTCCGCTTGAGGCACTTATAAGCTTAAAAGAGCAGGACGTAACACAGGTTGTTGTATTTCCAACACACGTAATAGACGGAATTGAGAATAACCAGATGAAAAATGCAGTAGAGGAGTGCAGGCATTTATTTGATAAGATAGTTGTAGCTGATGCACTTTTGGCAAATGCTGATGATTATACAGATGTTGCCAAGGCTTTGTGGGAGTCGTTAAAAGAGCTTACTGGTAATTCAGTATTGATATTTATGGGACACGGAACAGAGCATATGGCTGACAGCAGTTACAGGGTAATGGAACAGGCATTAAGGGCATATGCCAGAAAGCCTGTCTATATTGCGACAGTCGAGGGAAAGAGAACAATTCAAGATGTAATTAACGATATGAGAGAAGAAGGAATTGTCAATACTGGCGTTTTTCTTGCACCGCTTATGTTAGTTGCAGGTGACCACGCTAATAATGATATGGCAGGAGATGATGAGTCCTTTGCCACTATATTAAAAGCTAATGGATACACACCACAATGTGTTATAAAGGGTATAGGTGAATATCCAGCAGTACGTCAGGTGTATTTATCACATTTGCAAAAGGCAGTGAAAGCATTAGAAAATGTATCAGATACAGATAATTTGCCTGATAAAAAGAGTGGAATATTATATGGCATTGGAGTGGGTACAGGCAATCCTAAGCAGATGACATTACAGGAACTGGAAGTGATTAAGTCGTGCGATTTAATAGTTATTCCAGCAGTATCCAAGGAAGAATGTTATGCGTACCGCATAGCAGAGCAGGCTTGTAGTGAAATTTCCACGAAGCCAGTTTTGTGTATGCCGTTTCCTATGATTAAGGATGAAGGAAAGCTTGAAATTTCACATAATAAGATATATGAAGCCATTGAAGAATATCTTTATCAGGGTAAGAAGATTGGAATGATTACAATCGGAGACCCAAGCATATATTCTACATATATGTATATGCATAAGCGTGCGAGGGCTAATGGATGGAGGGCTGAGATAGTAAGCGGAGTTCCGTCATTTTGTGCTGTTGCGGCAAGGCTTGGCATATCTTTAGGCGAGAAGGGCGAAGAGATACATATTATTCCATCATCAGATAATATAGAGAATACATTTTCATATAACGGAACACTTATATATATGAAGTCAGGAAGAGGTCTTAAGCAGTTAGTTAAGGCACTGCGCGCACGACAGGAAGCAGGAGAAATGTATGAGATAAATGCAGTATCTAACTGTGGAATGGATAGTGAAAAAGTATATCACAGCCTTGAAGAACTTGAAAATGCTGATGTATATCTCACAACCGTTATAGTAAAAAGAAAAAAGAAAAACAATTGAAATTAATAATTGCATTTCTAGTAATAATATGAAATAATGAACGCTGGATATAAATCCAGATGATAACGAAATAATCACTGTAAGCGAAGTACGATAAGTATTTCAGGGAATCAGGTGTGAATCCTGAACAGTTCCGCTGCTGTATACAGGGAGGCGATATCCATATATGCCACTGGAATAAGCTTTATATAAGCTGTTCTGGGAAGGCGGATATTGCTTATGATCTGTGAGTCAGAAGACCGGCTTACAGGCAGAGTTATAATAGTCGTTGCGAGAACAACAGACTATTGTTTTTTATGCAATAGGAAATCCTCTGGAATTTCCTATTGCATAAAAAGCCCTCCGGGCAGGTTCGTACTGCGGCGGTAATGTAGATGCCGCTAAAGCGTCCCGCCGCAGGCGGAGAATCCTGCGAAGCAGGATTCTTTCTTAGGCAATTAGGAAGTTTTATTCCGGATTGTTAAGACACATATGTGTCTGTTCCTTTTCTGCTGATAATAACGTAATCATCAAAGCACTTCATAAGAAAAGAAAAGGAGAACGAAAATGAAGAAAAAAAGATTTCTGTCACTTCTGCTCACAATCGTAATGCTTGTGTCTACACTTGCAATGAGTGGATGTGGAACACAGAACCAGTCAGCTAATGGTAACTATGATGGAGAGCTTGTGTATGACCATTCAATGGAATTACAGTATGCAAAGCTTTTCTCTGTAGATTATTACAAGGGCGGTTATAAGCTTATTACAATAACTAACAGAGATGAAGATACAGCAATTGTATCTAAGCAGTCAAAGCTTTTACTTGTTCCAGAGGGAATGTCTACACCATCAGGAATTGATTCTGACACTGTAGTATTAAATGCACCTGTAACTAATATGCTTGTATCATCTACACCAGTAACATCACTTATGAGCGCAAGTGATTGTCTTGACAGCATAAGCCAGGTTACTTACGAAAAGAAATCGTGGTATATAGATGCAGTTAAGCAGGCATTTGATGATGGAAAGCTTACTTATGTTGGCGATTACAAAGCACCTGATTATGAAACAATAATAGCAGGAGCACCAACACTTGCAATATTCTCAACAATGCTTACAAGTGTTCCAGATGTAGCAGAGAAGTTAAAGGAATTAGGAATTAACTATATATTGGACCAGTCTACATATGAAGATCATCCATTAGGAAGAGTAGAATGGGCTAAGCTTTATGCGGCACTTTGTGATAAAGAAGAGTCTGCAACACAGATGTATAATGCACAGGCAGCATATGTAGATACTCTTTCAAAGGCTGAAAATACAGGTAAGTCAGTTGCAGTATTCTACATTACATCTAAGGGCAAGCTTTATGTAAGAAATGCAGGAGATTATCTTGCACAGATGGTAAATATAGCAGGTGGTAATTATGTGTTCTCTGACCTTAATACAGATAAGACAGGAACACAGGAGATGGGTATCGAAAGCTTTTATGAGAAAGCCAAAGATGCAGATTATGTAATCTATGTATGGAATCTTGGCGGTAAGCCATCAACACTTAGTGATTTCACAGGTTATAACAGTGTTCTTTCTGATTTAAAGGCTGTTAAGGATGGAAATGTATGGTGTACAACACCAGATTTCTTCCAGATTGCAGATACAATCGGAAGTATGATTAACGATATCAACCTTATGTTAAATGCTGATTCCAATACAACAGAGCTTACATATTTAAAGAAGTTAAAATAAAATGATGAGTGAGGTATACTCACTTAAAAATCTATTTATAAAAGAGACTGTCACATTAAGATATAATATGACTACTTCGTAGTCACTTAGAAGTTTCTTCGAAACTTCATATGCGTGGAAAAGCAACGCATGGCATAAGCTATAATATGACTACTTCGTAGTCACTTAGAAGTTTCTTCGAAACTTCGGATGCGTGGAAAAGCAACGCAGGGCATATGATATAATATGACTACTTTGTAGCCACAATGCACTGAAAACCGTGCAGAGCATATGGTATTATACTTAATGGGGCAGTCATTTTGCAATAATATTAAAAATGCAATGATATTAGAATTACAATAATATTAGAAATGCAATAATATTAAAAATTACAATAATAACGCAAATTGCAGTAATTATCAGAATGGAGAAAATATGCAGATAAAACAGATACTCCGCTACCAGCTTGTATATATACTGCTTGCAGTATTACTTGTTGTGGCGGTTATATTAAATATTAATACAGGTAATATCCATATATCTCCTGCGAGAATTTTCAGAATTATATTTTTAAAGGGTGATATGGGAACACCTGAATACAATATTATCTGGAAAATACGACTTCCACGATTATGTATGGCGGCTATTTTGGGCGGTGCTTTGTCATTGTCAGGATTTCTGTTACAGACATTTTTCAGAAATCCAATAGCAGGACCATTCGTGCTTGGGATTTCATCTGGTGCGAAAATGTTTGTTGCAATCACAATGATATTTCTTTTAAAGTATGTATCAGGTATGCCGCTCTGGGCACAGGTTGCGGCGGCATTTGTCGGTTCACTGCTTGCAATGCTTTATGTACTTATATTTGCTAATAAAGTTAAGAGCATGTCTATGCTCCTGGTTGTGGGAATTATGATTAGCTATATATGTTCTGCAATAACAGACCTTTGTATTACATTTGCGAATGATTCAGACATTGCCAATCTCACACACTGGGCTATGGGAAGCTTTTCAGGAAGTTCGTGGCCAACAGTAAAGCTTGCGGCTGTAGTTGTATTTCCAACAGCAGTTATTACATTTCTTTTTTCTAAGCCAATCAGCGCTTATCTTTTAGGTGAGGGATATGCGCAGAGTATGGGAATTAATATAAAGTTCTTCAGGGTATGTATTGTACTGCTTTCGAGCCTCCTTTCAGCTTGTGTTACAGCACTGGCGGGTCCTATATCGTTCGTTGGAATTGCAGTTCCACATATTACAAGATTATCACTTAAGACAACAAAGCCGATTGTTACAATTCCTGCAATATTCTTATGCGGTTCGGTGTTTTGTATGTTCTGTGACCTTATTGCAAGAACAATATTCTCACCATCAGAGCTTGCGATAGGAACAGTCACAGCAGTATTTGGTGCACCGGTTGTTATATGGCTTATGGTAAAGCAGAAGAGATAATTGTTGTAAGGAAATGGAAAGTTGAGAAATATATGGAACAGATATATGTACAGACAGAGGATTTAAGTGTAGGTTATCATAAAAAAGTGCTTCTGTCAGATATAGCACTTAAGGTTAATAAAGGTGAAATTCTTGTATTAATCGGACCTAATGGTGCAGGAAAATCTACAATAATAAAGAATCTTATAAAGGAAATGAGTCCTATAGGTGGCAATATATATATAAAAGGCAGGAAAATAAGCGATTACACAAGTAAAGAATACGCTAAGACTATGTCTGTTGTGCTTACAGAAAAGATTAAGACCGAGATGATGACGTGCCGTGATGTTGTCGCAATGGGAAGATATCCGTACACTAATTATTTTGGAAGACTTACCAAAGAAGATGAACAGATAGTAAATGAGTCATTAAAGAAGGTATCAGCAATTGATATAGCAGATAATGATTTTTCACAGATTAGTGATGGACAGCGCCAGAGAATTATGCTTGCAAGGGCAATATGCCAGAAGCCTGAGGTCATAGTGCTTGATGAGCCGACTTCATTTCTTGACATAAGACATAAAATTGAGCTTCTGGATATACTGCAGGAGATGGCTGTTAAGGATAATGTCGCCGTTATTGTATCTTTACACGAAATAGAACTTGCGGCTAAGATAGCAGACTATGTTATGTGTGTTGGTGCAGATAGAAAGATAGAATTTGGAAGACCAGAAAAGATATTTACAGATGAACGCATAAGCAGGCTTTACGGATTAACACACGGAACGTATAATTGTATGTATGGAAGTACAGAATTAAAGAAGCCGGAGGGTACACCGAAGGTATTCGTAGCTGGCGGTGCTGGAACTGGAATATTAATATACAGGGAATTACAGCGTATTGGTATTGCATTTACAGCAGGGATTCTTTATGAAAATGACTGTGATTATCCGATAGCCAAAGCACTTGCGGCAGATATTGTCACAGAGAAAATGTTTGAGCCTATAGGAAAAGAGACATTAGATAAAGCCTGTAAAAGAATTGATGAGGCAGATTATGTTATAGATACAGGCTGTCCAATCGGCAGTATTAACAGTGCAATGAAAGAATTATTAGATTACGCAGAAAAGAAGAATAAGAGAATTCTTACAAAGCCAGACATAGATACAATGAAATCATTATTCTAAGGAGAATAGATATTATGAAACCAATGGATATTGAAAAAGAGTCATTTGCAATAATCGAGAAAGAACTGACAACTGATATTCCAGCTGAATATAAGCCGGTTGTCAAACGTGTTATTCATACAACGGCGGACTTCTCATACGAAACAAGTATGACATTTTCCAAAGGAGTTATTGAGGAAGCACTTAAAGCTATTAAAGAAGGTGTGGATATTGTTACAGATACCAATATGGCGAAGTCAGGAATAAGCCACAAAATGGCAGAGAAGTTTTCCTGTTCGCTTAATTGTTATATGGCAGACAGTGATGTTGCCAGTGAAGCGGCAAAGCGTGAGGTTACAAGAGCAACAGTCAGCGTGGAGAAGGCGGCAAAGGATAATCCAGACTGTATTATGGTTGTAGGCAATGCGCCAACAGCTCTTATGAGAATAAGAGAGCTTTATGATGAGGGCATATTTGTGCCAAGACTTGTTATTGGAGTTCCAGTTGGTTTCGTAAATGTAGCCAGTGCAAAGGAAGAAATTATAGAAAGCGGAATGTCATATATAGTAGCAAGGGGCAGAAAGGGCGGAAGCAATGTTGCCGCCGCCATTATGAATGCACTGTTCTATATGGCGGCAGATGATGATAAAGAGTGGCGCAGATGTTAGAAAGATATGTATACAAAAATCAAAAGAAAATGCGCTGCGGATATACAACAGGAACCTGTGCCTGTGCCGCCGCCAAAGCTGCGGCATATATGCTTCTGTCAGGCAGGGAAGTAAAAGAGATTAAAGTGATAACTCCTATGGGAGTATCACTTACACTTCCGGTTATTGACATAGATATTAAAGAGGATAAGGTAATATGTGCAATTAAGAAAGACAGTGGGGATGACCCTGATGTGACCAATGGAATAAAGATATATGCACAGGTTACTTATGTTAAAGAAGATATAATGAGAACTATAAATACTGACGGGGTAATTGTAGATGGTGGAATAGGAGTAGGACGTGTTACTAAGAAGGGCTTGAAATGTGCTGTTGGAGAAGCGGCAATCAATCCAGTACCTCTTAAGATGATTAAAGAGGCGGTAGCAGAGGCAGCAGAAAGTTATTCTTATGAGGGAAGCCTTAAAGTTATAATATCAGCACCCAAAGGAGTTGATATTGCCAAGAAGACGTTTAATCCGAACCTTGGAATTACAGGGGGCATATCAATTCTTGGAACAACAGGAATTGTAGAGCCTATGAGTGAACAGGCACTTATTGATACAATTAAGACAGAGATTAATATGCACATAGCACAGGGAGAGAAAGTGCTTCTTGTTGCACCGGGTAATTATGGACAGGATTTTCTGCTTAATACACTTAATATTGAGCTGAAAAGAAGCATAAAATGCAGTAATTATATTGGCGATACAATAGATATGGTGTGTGATGCAGGTGCTAAGGCAATGCTTCTTGTGGGGCATATAGGAAAGCTTGTAAAATTAGGTGCAGGAATAATGAATACACATTCCAAAGTGGCAGACGGACGAATGGAAGTTCTGTCAGCCTGTGCAATAAGGGCAGGTGCAGATAATGATACAGCATTAAAGATACTTGATTGTATTACGACAGAGGCGGCACTTGAAATTTTGAAGAAATCAGACATACTAGAGAAGACTATGTATCAGCTTACGCTTCGTATAGAAGATGTATTGCAAAGAAGAAGCAGTGGCAAGATAGTAATTGGAGCAATTGTATTTTCAAATGAATATGGAATATTAGGGAAAACACCGGCGGCAGATAAGCTGTTGGAACTTATAAAAAGCAGTTAAAAATCATAAAAAGCAGTTAAATTGTGAATTATGTATGATAGACATAAATTATGAATTAATATAGAGCAGACACAGGAGAATAAATATGGTAAAAATAGTCGGAGCAGGACCGGGAGCGAAGGATTTAATTACAGTCAGAGGTATGCGTATGCTTAATGAAGCGGATGTAATTATATACGCAGGTTCACTTGTAAATGAGGAATTATTAGAGTATGCAAAGAAGGATTGTGAGATATATAACAGTGCATATATGAACCTCAGGGAAGTTATTGATGTGATTGTAAAAGCAGAGGGCGAGGGAAAGAATATAGTGCGCCTTCATACAGGAGATCCGTCATTATATGGTGCAATAAGAGAGCAGATTGAAGAACTTGCCAAATACGGAATTACCTGTGAGATATGTCCTGGAGTGAGCAGTTTCCTTGCGGCCGCGGCGGCAGTTAAATGTGAGTATACAGTTCCAGATGTAGCACAGACAGTAATTATTACAAGAATGCCGGGCAGAACCCCGGTTCCAGATAATGAGAGCATAGCAAAGCTTGCACAGCACGGTACATCAATGGCGGTATTCTTAAGCTCATCACATTTAGAGGAACTTAAAGAAGAATTATATAAAGGAGCATTTACACCAGACACGCCTTGTGCGTTATGTTATAAGGTAAGCTGGGAAGATGAGAAATGCATACGCACAACATTGAAAGATCTTGACAGTGAAGCAAGGAAAGCAGGCATTACAAGAACTGCACTTGTATTGGTCGGGGAATTTCTTGGGGACAAATATAGTTTTTCTAAATTGTATGACCCAGAGTTCACTACGGAGTATAGAAAATGAGAACAATTATAATAACCTTCACACACGAGGGGATGAAGGTAGCAAAGAAAGCCAGTGAGGCAATGGACGGTGAAGTAATAATATACTGTCACCAAAGATGTGCAGATACTTATAAGAATGAGGCAGTACCATTTGTGGCAGTTGGAAGTGTTATAAAGAGCGAGTTTGCAGTAAGTGACAGAATATTATTTGTGTGTGCTGTTGCAATAGCTGTAAGAACTATAGCACCATACCTTAAAAGCAAGGTTACAGACCCGGCGGTGCTTGTTGCAGATGAGGGCGGAAAGTATCTTATATCACTTCTATCAGGTCATATTGGCAGAGCTAATGAGTGGTGCAGTAAGCTTGCTGTCAGGATAGGTGCAATGCCGGTAATTACTACAGCGACCGATGCAAGAGGAATGTTTGCAGTTGATATATTTGCCACGGAACATAATATGAGAATAGTTAATCCGGTTATGATAAAAGACATATCAGGCAGGATATTAAATAATGAGCCTGTTGGAATAACAGGCAATGATAAATATAAGAACCTGTTAAAAGTAACAGAAGAACGCTGGAACGGACAGATTAAATATACTGATAATAGTAATAATGAGTATGAAAGCGGTGTACAGATAATTACAGGCAAAGACGATAAAATAGTATTTAAGCGCACATTAAAGCTTGTACCACAGGAGCTTGCTGTAGGAATTGGCTGTAAAAAAGGCAAGTCAGCACATGAAATAGAGCGGGCTGTCAAGAAAACATTTGATAAAGCAGGGCTTTTGCTGGAAGCAATTGCTGTTGTGGCTTCGGTTGACAGAAAAGCAGATGAAGCAGGAATAATTGAATTTGCAAGAAAATGTAAAGTGCCATATAAGACATATACGCCTGAATATTTAAGAGATGTTGAAGGTGACTTTGTATCTTCAGCTTTTGTTGAAGAACAGATAGGTGTAGGAAATGTATGTGAACGCAGTGCGGGTGCCGCGTCTTCTGGTGGAGAAAAGCTTGTAGGAAAGACAGCAGATAACGGAGTTACAGTAGCTATTTACAGAGTGGCACAGAAAAATAAGGAGTAGATTATGCTTAAGATAGTAGGTTTTGGAAGCGGAGCAAAAGATAATATGACACTGGAGGCATCAGTCGCAATAGCTGGTGCTGACCTGATAGTTGGATATACTACATATGTTGATATATTAAAGCAGTATTTTCCTGATAAAGAGTACTATTCAACTAATATGATGCAGGAAAAGGAACGCTGTCAGTATGCAATAGATACAGCTAAAGAAGGAAAAGAGGTAGTGCTTGTATGCAGTGGAGATAGCGGTATATATGGTATGGCAAGCCTTGTATATGAGCTTGCAGAGGATAATCTGGATATTAAGGTTATATCAGGTGTAACAGCCGCAAGCAGTGGTTCAGCCTGCCTTGGTGCACCATTGTCACACGATTTTGCGGTTATCAGCTTAAGTGACTGTATGACACCTTGGGAGCTTATTAAGAAAAGAATAAAGGCGATGGCTGACAGCGATATGGTAATGTGCATATATAACCCATCAAGCCGCAGAAGAAGCGGATATTTAAAGGAAGCCTGCGATATTGTATTAAAGGTACAGTCACCGGATACAGTGTGCGGTTATGTAAGAAACATAGGAAGAGAGAACGAAACTACAGGAATTCTTACATTAAAGGAGCTTGCGGATTTTAAAGCGGATATGTTTACAACAATATACATAGGCAACAGCCATACTAAGGTAATTAATGGGAAAATGGTTACACCAAGAGGATATAAGGTTGTATGAGAAAGACGATAATGCTTTTTGCGGGGACAACAGAGGGCAGAAAGTTATGTGAATATCTTACAGGAAAGAACTGTGACACTTATGTATATGTAACGACTGAATATGGCAGGGAATTACTGCCGCAGGCTGATAATGTGCATATACATACTGGTAGAATGGATGAGGCTGATATGCTAAAGGAGTTAGAAGCTAAAAAGCCATATATAGTTATTGATGCCACACACCCATATGCTACACAGGTTACACATAATATTAAAAATGTGTGTGACAGCAAGAACATTTCTTATGTGAGGGTATTAAGGGAAGATAATGACAAAAAGCCAGAGTTTAAGTCAGATAACATTACATATGTTAAGTCAATAAAAGATGTAGTAGAACTACTTAACAGTGAACAGCATAATAGTAAAAATATTCTTATGACGACAGGCAGTAAGAATATACCAGAGTATGTCTATATTACAGATTATAAAGAGAGAGTATATTTAAGGCTTCTTCCTAATCCTGAAATGTTACAGAGTGCAATAGAAGCAGGGATTATGCCGTCACATTTAATAGGTATGCAGGGACCATTTTCACAGGAATTAAATGAGGCAGTAATAAGACAGTTTAATATAGGTGTTCTTGTGACAAAGGAGTCTGGCAGTAATGGCGGATATGAAGAAAAGGTGTCTGCCACAGAGAATACAGGCATTGACTGTATAGTAATAAAACGTCCAGTAGAAGAAAATGGAGTAAGCCTGCCAGAGCTTATTAAATATCTTAAGACAAAAGGGTTATAAAGCCTAAAAGCTATGTGGTTTTAGAGTTATAAAGTTTTAGGAAAATGGCTGTCTATAATGTTAATGAATTAAGGTGGAGTGAATAATGAAAAGGGTAATTATAGCTGGTGTGGGGCCGGGCAGTAAAAGCTGTCTTACAGAGGAAGTAAAGGAAGCAATTGATAATTCAGAGGTGCTGATTGGTTCTAAAAGGCTGATAGAAGAATACACAGATAAGAAGACATTTTATGCAGTAACAGCAAAAGACATAATAGATATTATTGATAATGAAAATGCCAATAACTACGTTGTGCTTATGTCAGGTGATACAGGCTTTTACAGCGGTGCAAAGAAGCTTGCAGAGGTACTTGCTGGAAAGTATGAATACAGCATTATGGCAGGTGTATCTTCTGTAATATATCTTGCGGCAAAGATAGGAAAGTCTTGGGAGAACGCAGCTTTTGTAAGCCTGCACGGCAAGAAACAAAGCTATATACCTGTAGTTTTACAAAATGAATTGACATATTTTCTGACACAGGGAAATGTATCACAGATATGCCAGGAGCTTTATAGGGCAGGACTTGGACAGGCACATATATGGATTGGTGAAAATCTTTCATATGATAATGAGAAGATAACTAATGGAAATGTGTCTGAATTTACTGAATATATTTCAGAAGGACTTACGGTATTGGCAGTTTATAATGAACATTCGCGTGCATTTTCAATAACAGGAATTGCTGACAGCAGTTTTATCCGTTCTGATGTGCCGATGACGAAAAGGGAAATCCGTGCAAGCGTTGTAAGCCGAATGGCGGTATCTAAGAATTCCTGCGTATATGATATAGGTGCAGGAACAGGCTCTGTCACAGTGGAGCTTGCACTTCACGCACTTTACGGAACAGTGTATGCAGTTGAGAGGACAGAAGAGGGCTGTAGTCTTATAGCTAAAAATGCAGAAAAATTCGGACTTAATAATATAGAGATTATACACGGCAATGCGGCGGCTGTTATTGATAGTCTGCCAGTACCCGATAAAGTATTTATTGGTGGAAGCGGTGGAGAGTTAGAATACATTTTCAGCAGTATTCTTAAGAAAAATCCATATGTCCATATTGTGGTTACGGCAGTGACATTAGAAACACTTAACAATACTATTTCATTAATGGAAAAGAATGGTGTGAATGTCCTTGATATAGTCCAGATTGCAGTGACAGAGGTAAAGAAAAGGGGCAGATATCATATGATGTCTGCGAATAATCCAGTATTTATTATAGAAGGAAGAGGTGCAAAGTGAGCCGTATAATGATAGCAGGGACAGGCAGTGGAAGTGGCAAGACAACAATTGTCTGCGGTCTATGCCAGTGTTTTAAAGATATGGGACTTAATATATCAGCGTTAAAATGCGGGCCTGATTATATAGATTCTATGTTTCATTCGCGTGTGTTAAATATGAGCACAGGTAATCTTGACAGCTGGTTTTGTGATAATGCAACAATAAAATATCTGCTTGCAGGTAAAGAGGATAAGAGTGATATAACTATTGTAGAGGGAGTTATGGGCTACTATGACGGACAGGGCTTTAGCACAAAGGGAAGTTCTTATGAGATAGCAGACATTACAGATACGCCGGTTATTCTTATAGTGAACTGCCGTGGAATGAGTAATTCAATCGGCGCAGTTGTAAAGGGTTATCTTGGATATGAAAAGAACAATAATATCAAAGGTGTAATCTTTAATAATCTTTCAGACAGGTTATATGGTAATGCCGCACGCATAGTTAAAGATATGGGGATAGAACCACTAGGCTATATGCCATATAAGAAAAATGCTGTGCTTGAAAGCCGTCATCTTGGTCTTGTGACCTCGGCAGAGGTGGAACATTTTCAGGAAAAAATCAACAGTATTGCAGAGCAGATGAGGGAAAGCGTTGATATAGAAGGAATACTTAGAATTGCAGAAAATGCTTCAAAGCTGGAAGCCATACATAAGAACATAGATAAAAAAGATGTAAGGATTGCAGTTGCAAAAGATGAAGCTTTCTGTTTTCTTTATGATGATAATATAGATTATCTAAGGCAGTGCGGTTGTGAGATAGTGTATTTTAGTCCACTTGCAGATAATAAGCTTCCGGATAATATAGACGGGTTGTTACTATATGGCGGTTATCCAGAGCTTCACGCCAAAGCGTTGTCAGAAAATGTATCAATGAGGAATGATATTGCAAAGAAGATAAAAGAAGGACTTCCCTGCATAGCAGAATGTGGAGGATTTCTTTATCTGCACGAATACTTAGAAACACCAGAAAAAGATAAATATCCTATGGCGGGAATTATAAAAGGAATGGGATATAATGCAGGAAGACTACAGCGTTTTGGCTATATGACGCTTACGGCAAAGAAAGATACACTGATTGCCTCTGCAAATGAAAGCTTTCGTGCACACGAATTCCACTATTGGAATAGTGACTGCCCTGGTGAAGATTATGAGATAAAGAAAGCTTCAGATAACAGTATAGCAACAGCAGGTTATGGAAGTGATACGTTGTATGCTGGATTTCCACATATATATTTCTATGGCAATGAACAGGTGGCAGATAATTTCATAAATGCCTGTGTCCGCTATAGAAAGAATTATAAAAAATATAATGACAGGCTTGAAGGTCATGATATTAAAAGTTTTATTCCAGAATTAGGTTCTGATATTAAAAGTCTTATTCCAGAACTGTCAAAGATAAAGGCAAGCAGTAAAGATAGTGTACAAAAAGCACGTAGTCATTGGAATGGGATAGCAAAGCCACTGCACGGACTTGGACTTATGGAGGAAATAATAAGCCAGATAGCAGGAATCGAGCATACAGCAGATGTCAATATTGACAGACGTGCTGTTATTGTAATGTGTGCAGACAATGGCATAGTTGAAGAAAGTGTTACCCAGACAGGACAGGAGGTAACCGCGATAGTGAGCTGTAATATGGCAGACGGAATATCAAGTGTATGCAGAATGGCGGCATATGCCAATGCAGATGTTATTCCTGTGAATGTTGGAATTGCCATGGATACGCTTGAGGACGGAACAGATGTAGGAACTTATAAGGGGCTTGTCAATAAGAGGGTTATGTCTGGCACTAATAATTTCCTTAAAGAGCCGGCAATGTCAGAGGAACAGCTTATACAGGCTATATATGCAGGAATTACACAGGTTAAGGAGTGTAAGGAACAGAAGTATAATATTCTTGCAACAGGAGAGATGGGAATAGGCAATACAACCACAAGCACGGCACTTGCCTGCATACTTTTAAATCTTGAGCCACATATGGCAACAGGCAGAGGTGCAGGGCTTGATGATAAAGGTCTTAAGAAAAAGATAGAAGTTATTACCAGAGCTAAAGAAATGTATGGAAGCTGCCAGGACAATCCATTAGGTCTTTTACAGAATATAGGCGGACTCGATATTGCAGGGCTTGTCGGAGTATATATTGGTTGTGCACTTTATGGAATACCTGTTGTTATAGATGGTGTTATCTCGGCAGTTGCGGCACTTATTGCAGTAAGGTTGAATAGTCAGATTGGTGATTACATAATAGCTTCACATCAGGGAAAAGAGCCTGCGATGAAAGCTCTGCTTAACGAACTTGGAAGGAAGGCTGTTATACACGGAGAGCTTGCACTTGGAGAGGGAACAGGTGCGGTTATGATGTTTTCTCTTCTTGATATGGCTTTGCAGGTGTACAGGGAAAATACTACATTTGATGATATACGCATAACTGCCTATGAGGATTACGAAAAATGTTGATTATGGTTACAGGAGTAAGCGGCAGTGGCAAGTCAGAATATGCCGAGCAGATAAGCTGTCAGCTTGCAAAGGACAATAAAAAATATTATGTGGCTACTATGTATCCATATGGAGAAGACGGCAGAAGCAGGGTTAAGAAGCACAAGCTGCAGCGTGATGGCAAAGGCTTTGAAACGATAGAGCAGTATCAGAATATAGGTGGTGCACTTAAAGGATGTAAAAGAGATACAAAACCGGTAGTATTGGTTGAGTGTATGTCTAATCTTCTTGCTAATGAATGCTTTGAAGAAAACGGACATCCAGATAATATATTTGCTGAATGTATGCAGTTGTATTCAGAGTGCAGTCACCTTGTAATTGTGACTAATGAAGTGTTTTCAGACGGGTGTGAATATGATGATAGCACAACTGATTATATAAGACGGCTTGGAGAGCTTAATGTAAAGCTTGCAAAGGCAGCAGACACAGTTGTTGAGGTTGTATACACTATTCCTGTAGTATTAAAGGGGGATATCAGTTATGTCGGTAATTAAATCATTGGTAATTGCATTTTCAATGTATTCTAAAATACCAATGCCGCATTTGGAATTAGAAGAAAAAGATATGAGATATGTAATGGGCTTCTTTCCGTTAGCAGGTCTTGTTATAGGTGCAGTCATATATGGCTGGGTGTATATCAGCGGTCTGCTAAATGTGCCGGATATCAGCAGGACACTTGTTCTTGTAGTAATTCCTGTACTGATAACAGGGGGAATACACATTGACGGCTATATGGATACAAGTGATGCACTTAATTCATATGGTGACAGGGAGAAGAAGCTGGATATATTAAAGGATTCGCATATTGGAGCATTTGCAGTTATAAGATTACTTATGTATTCTGCGGTATATTATGCGGCGGCATATATTATTGTGCAGAAGCCAGATAATATGAGACTTTTGCTTCTGGCACTTACGTTTTATCTGTCAAGAATTATAAGTGGTCTGGCAGCAGTTAATTTCCGAGGAGCAAGGAACAATGGAATGTTGCATACATTTACAAGTGCAACAGCAGTAAAATGTGTAAATGTAATGCTTGCGGTACAGTTAATTATATGTGTTATACTTATGTGCCTTTGCAGTGTTACAGGTGCTGTTGTAGTTATCGTTGTGGCATTCGTGGTTTTATTGTATTACAGATATATGGCATATAAGCAGTTCGGTGGAGTGACGGGCGACCTTGCAGGGTATCTGCTATGTGTAAGTGAACTGTGTATGACAATAGCTGTTGCTGTTATAGCATTGCTTTAGTGAATAAAAATGTGCACAGAAACGAGGAATAATATGGAATTATATTTTGGCGGAGCTTATCAGGGAAAGCTTGATTATGTATGTGGCAGGAAAAATATAGTTAAAGAATTGTGTGGTAATGCAGAAGATACAATGAGTAATATATATTCAGAAGATGATAAGTACATTAAAAATAAAATATGCAATAATAATATAGCTGATGGAGCATATTGCAGTATTGAAGATATAAAAAATGCCTGTATATTAAATCATTTTCATCTGCTTATAAAAAGACTGCTTAAAGATGGGAAATGTACAGATACGCTTATAGATACCATTTATGCTGGCAATCCATCAATTATAATAATATGCGATGAGATTGGCAGTGGCATAGTTCCTTTGGAAAAAGAGGACAGAATATACCGTGAAACAGTTGGGCGTATGCTTTGCAGGGCTGTAAAAAAGGCTGACAGGGTAGAGCGTATAGCGTGTGGCATAGGACAATGCCTGAAAGGTGAATAATATGAAGATTGTATTAATCAGACATGGTGCAACAGCAGGTAATATCAAAAAAAGGTATATAGGCATAACTGATGAGGACTTATGTGCTTCTGGGATTGAGAGCATACATAATAATATTAAGGCAGGTTATTACCAAGGGGTACAGGCAGTATATGTAAGTCCTATGAAAAGGTGCAGGCAGACGGCAGAGCTTATATATCCTGAATATAAACAGCATATAGTGCCAGATTTCAGGGAATGTGATTTTGGCATATTTGAAGGAAAGAATTATAAAGAACTTTCTGGCAATGAGCAGTACCAGAGATGGATTGACAGTAATGCAACGATACCATTTCCACAAGGAGAAGATGTTGCGGATTTTAAGAAAAGAAGTGTTAAGGGCTGGTATGATATGATTAAACAATGCCGTTTATTGAATTATTCGGACATTGCATGTGTAATTCACGGCGGCACAATAATGTCAGTAATGTCAGAGATATATGGTGGTGGCTATTATGATTATCATTGTGGCAATGGTGATGGGTATATATGTGATGTGGCTTTAGATGGAAGCATTAATAATTATACAGAACTTTTACGTTGTGAGTAAAAATATGCGTATTCTATGAGTAAAGATATGTATTTATCTTGAGTAAAATATGTGTTTGTTATAAATAAATATGTGTGTCTATTATATGTTAAAGTATGAGTTTATTCTGAGTAATAGCGTGTGAAGGAATGAGGAGTTTATGAATTTATTTATATGCCAGACAATAGCAATTGGCTGTGGTTATATACTGGATCTGCTTATTGGCGACCCTCACTGGCTGTATCATCCGGTACGCCTTATAGGTAATCTTATTTCGTTGTTAGAAAGTATTTTATTAAAAGAAAAAGATACATCTGCTAAGAAGTACAGAAAGGGTATGGTGCTTGCAATATTAACGCCGTTAATAACGGGTATTGTTATTGTATCTATTCTGGTTGTTGGTTATCATATTAATATGATACTTGGCTGTGTAATTGAAACAATAATGTGTTATCAGATACTGGCAGTAAAATCGCTCAAAGTAGAAAGTATGAAGGTATATTATGCTTTGGATAAAGAAGGGTTACAGCAGGCACGTAATGCCGTTGCAATGATAGTCGGCAGGGATACGAAACAGCTTGATGAACACGGCGTTGTAAGGGCAGCTGTTGAAACTGTCGCAGAGAATACATCAGACGGAGTTATTGCACCATTATTTTATATGATGTTATTCGGGGCGGCTGGCGGTTTTGTATATAAGGCTGTTAATACAATGGATTCAATGATAGGTTATAAGAATGATAAATATTTGTACTTTGGAAGATTTGCGGCGAAGTTAGATGATGTTGTGAACTTTATTCCGGCAAGAATAGGCGGCTGTCTTATGGTTGTGTCAGCAGGAATTGCACAGCTTGCAGAAAAATGTAATACAAAGGATAAAACAAATTCACACTATAGTATAGGGAATGCGTGGAAGATATTTAAAAGTGACAGAAAAAAGCACAGCAGTCCTAATGCCGCCCAGACAGAGTCGGCCTGTGCAGGAGCTTTAAAAGTAGCATTATCAGGCGATAATTATTATTTTGGAAAGCTTGTGCATAAGCCACAGATAGGAGAGGCAATACGTCCGCTGGAAGCTGGTGATATAGGAAGAAGTAATATTTTATTATATATTACTGCATTTCTTATGGTAATTATTGTGTTATTAATAAGATTGATAATAATGTTGGCAGTCAGATAATTATATTTTAATCAGATTGGCATATTGATACGGGGATTGCATACTGATAAAGAGATTGTCAGGCAGATGAGAGGTTACAGCTATGGAACAGCAGATACACGGTGGAAATATATATGATAAAAATATATACAACAAAGAAATAACACTTGATTATTCGGTTAATATTAACCCTTTAGGAATGCCGCAGGAAGTGTGTAATGCGATTACGCAGGATATTGGTGGTTATCAGACATATCCAGACATTAAGTATACGGCATTAAGAAATGCAATTGCCTGCAAAGAGAGTATTAATGCAGATAACATTTATAAGGTTAATATTAATGCTAAGAATATACTCTGTGGTAATGGTGCTTCAGAACTTATAATGGCAGTTGTAAGGGCTGTCCATCCAGAAAAATGTGCCATTGCTGCACCTTCATTTTCAGGCTATGAGCGTGCAGTTAAGGCGTATGGAGCAGGGATTGTATATTATGAGCTTGACAGTAATAATGGCTTTAGCTATGAATATGTAAGTGGACGATTAGAACAGCTTGATGTCCAGCTATGTTTTATATGCAATCCGAACAATCCGACAGGGAATATTATACCTGAAAATATTCTTATCAATATATTAGACATATGCAGAAGAAGAAATATTATAGTTGTTGTGGATGAGTGCTTTTTAAGATTTAACCGTAATTATGAGAAGATAAGCTGTAAGCGTTTTCTAAAGGATTATAATAATCTTGTAATAATAAATGCGTATACCAAGTTCTATGCAATGGCAGGAATAAGGCTTGGATATCTGATGAGTTATAATGATGAATTAATCGACAACATATCTTTACAGCTTCCAGAGTGGAATATATCAACAGTGGCACAGCGTGCAGGAATTGCGGCATTTAAGGATAAAGATTACGAGGAGCACACATATAGGCTTATCGAGAAGGAACGGGAATTTCTTACAGATAAATTATCGGCTATGGAATGTATCGTATATCCGTCTGAGGCAGACTATATAACTTTCAGGCTTCCGTCAGATAAGGCTGGCTGTCAGCTGCAGGACGAATTATTAAAAAATGGAGTTCTTATCCGTTCGTGTCAAAGCTACCGCAATATGCCGCCAGACTGCTATCGCATAGCAGTAAAGAAGCATACAGATAATGAAATTCTTATTGATTTTATAAGCAATATATTAACAAAATGTATAATATAGATTAAGAATAGGTAATTGTAAAATGGCAATATATCCATAGATATCAATAACGGACAAATTATTATTATATATAAATATTATAACAAAGTTAATTAGGATAGGAATTTAACATAGATAACAGGGAAGGTGCAGTGATTATGGCAAGAAATCTGATGATTCAGGGAACGATGTCCAATGCAGGAAAGAGCATTATAACAGCAGGAATATTAAGAGTGTTAAAACAGGATGGCTACAGTGTAGCACCATTTAAGTCACAGAATATGGCACTTAATTCATATATAACAGCC
Organism: Lachnospira sp. CLA-JM-H23; assembly: GCF_040096425.1. Classification (NCBI taxonomy): domain Bacteria; kingdom Bacillati; phylum Bacillota; class Clostridia; order Lachnospirales; family Lachnospiraceae; genus Lachnospira; species Lachnospira sp. CLA-JM-H23. Next base: position 416,161 of record NZ_JBBMET010000002.1, on the reverse strand, counting down.
GATGGCCTGGAGATGGGAAGGGCACAGGTTATGCAGGCAGAGGCGGCTGGGATATCCCCTTGTGTAGAGATGAATCCGATACTTTTAAAACCGACAAGTGATGTTGGTTCTCAGGTAATTGTAAATGGAATACCATTAAAGAATATGCCGGCTAAAGAATATTTCCAGTACAAAAAGCAGCTCATTCCAGATATATTAGAAGCGTATAATAAGCTTGCCAGTGCGTATGACATTATTGTTCTTGAGGGTGCTGGCAGTCCGGCAGAGATTAACCTTAAAAAAGATGATATTGTTAATATGGGAATGGCAAAGCTTGTAGATGCACCTGTTCTGCTTGTAGGTGATATTGACAGAGGTGGTGTATTTGCACAGCTTGTTGGAACAATTATGCTGTTAGAGGAAGAAGAACGCAGGCGTGTAAAAGGTCTTGTTATGAATAAGTTCCGTGGAGATAAGAGAATATTAGAGCCGGGCATAAAACAGTTATATGATATATGTCCAATTCCGGTTGCAGGTGTAATTCCTTATGTTAAGTTTGACATTGATGATGAAGACAGCCTTGCTTCACGGATTGAGCCATCAGCCTACAATGCACATATGTCAGATGAGCAGTTCGACATAGTAGTAATACGTGTGCCTCACATTTCTAATTTTACGGATTTTAATGCACTTGAGCGTATTGAAGAGGTCAATCTGCGTTATGCAGACAAGGCAGAACAGATTGGAAATCCCGACCTCATAATTCTTCCGGGAAGCAAGAATACAATTAATGATTTAAAATGGCTTCGTAAAAATGGGATGGAAGCACAGATTATAAAATGTTCGAGACAGGATATTCCGGTATTTGGAATATGCGGTGGCTTTCAAATGTTAGGAAATGTCATTGATGATTCGTGTGGTGCAGAAACTGGAGAAGTTGTAGCAGGAATGGGACTGCTTCCGGTAACAACCAAATTTTCAAAGAATAAACATCGTACAAGAGTGCAGGGGATAACTTGTATACAATCTGGAATGTGGGAAATGCTTGGACAGAAGAAATGTAAAGGCTATGAAATACATATGGGTGAAAGTACAATAAGTGAAGATGGTGCGAATCCATTTGCAAGAATATTCAATACTGTTGATAAGACCGAATATATGGATGGCTGTGTACGGGGCAATACAGCAGGAACTTATATGCATGGGATATTCGATGGACAGGAATTCTGCGACAGCTTAATCAATATGCTCTGTGCAAGGTATGGTATTACATCAAAGAGTGGTGTCAGAATAAGCTTTGATGAATACAAGCAGAGAGAATATGATAAGCTGGCAGATGTGATCCGTGAGAATATGGATATGAAGTATATATATGAGATTATAGGTTAAAGCTAAATTGAATAAAATGTATAATGTTTAATAAAGGTGTATTATTTTGAAGAATTAATACACCTTTTATTGTACATAAGATGCATATACATAGCATCCTGGGCACGGACAGCATTATGTTCTGCGATAGCCTCCGCTATTTCACGATGAGTTTCGATGGTTTCAGTTTTAAGGATGTTGCCGGTTGTTTCAACAAAAAGAGGGATAGAGCTGTTTATTATTGGGATTAATCTTGGAATGACAAGATTCTTGCTTCCCATAGCAATAGCGGTGTGGAATTCTATATCTTTTTGTGTATGGTCTTTTTTTTGTTCCATAAGCTCCTCAACCTCATCACATAATCTGATGATTTTGCTGATGTCATTCTTATCAGCATAGGTTGCTGACATAGCAGCAATAGAAGGCTCAAGTAAAAAACGTATTTCCAGCAGATCCTGCACAAGCTTCTTCTTATCTGATATGAATGTAAAGCCAAAAGGATCGTCTACTATACCAGGTGATGAGGCTACATATGTTCCAGACCCCTGTTTGATAGTTACAATATTGCGGGAGGCAAGAAGCTTCATAGCCTCTCTAAGAGAGCTTCTTCCAATATCAAGCTGGTGTGATAAGTGGCTTCAGGAATTATTTAAAATTGAGTATCGTTTTGGTTATTTGGTATTGACAGTGTATAATGACAAGAGTATAATGCAAAATGACAAAAAAAGTTGTCGTTATAGCAATGAAAGTTGTCAGATTAATAATAAAAGTTGTCATATGGAGGTGTAGTATGATACTGCGAAATCGGCTGAAAGAACGCAGAGCTGCGCTGGATGTCAATCAGCAGGAGATGGGAAGACTGTGCGGAGTGTCAAGACAGACAATCAGTCTTATAGAAAGGGGCGATTATTCGCCGTCTGTCACTCTTGCATTAACGATTGCAAAAGTATGCGGCGTTACTGTGGAAGAAGTATTTTATTTACAGGAGGAAGATAATGATGGGAAATGAAGAAATTAAGAAAGCAAACAGAAAGGCATTGCCTAAGTTCATATTGCTTTGTATTGTAGGAGCTTTAATCGGAGGTGTAGCTGGGTATCTTGTTGGAGCAAATGGAATTGATACAATGTCAGGGGATTTTAAAGTGGTAGTTAGTAATTATGTTGAATTAACTGCACCTTGGATTATGCTTGCTATTGCAGTTATAATTCCTATAGTATTAGTGCCATACTACAGGAAGGCTAAGAAGCAGTTATCACAGTGGGATGGTGAAGACGAAGAAGTATCAGATGGTGTCGAAGAGAAGCTTTCTATAATTCAATGGGTTTCAAGTGGAGCACTTATAATTTCATATTTTCTTATTGCGGCATCATATTCAGGTGGTACAGCAATGTTTGAAAGTGTTAACAATATGATAGGATTAACTGTTAGCATTGCAGCATTTTTAGGGATTATGGCAGAGGTTGTTATTATACAACAGAAAAGTGTTGACTGTGTAAAGATAATGAATCCTGAAAAGACGGCATCGGTATATGATATGAAGTTCCAGAAGAAATGGCTTGAAACCTGTGATGAAGCAGAGAAGATTATAGTTGGGAAATGTGCATTTAAAGCATTTAATATAACGAATAGTATGTGCAGTGTACTTGCAGTTATTCTTGCAATCAGTGCACTTATGTTTGGAATTGGTTTTCTCCCTTCATTTGTTGTGTGTCTTATCTGGATAGTTAATATGTCAATATATTGCAAAGAATGTCTGAAATATTCAAAAGTTGGTAACAAGATTATGTAGATAAATATTGTAATGAAATTTCTCACCACCCCCCCCCTTGACTTGGAGTTAAGTCAAAGTATTAAGATAAACACATAAACGATAATACATTTTAGAAAAGGAGCAATGGGAATGTATAATAATACTTTAACACTTAACAATGGAGCGAAAATTCCACAGCTTGGACTTGGTACTTGGTTTATTGACGATGCAAAGGTTGCAGATGCTGTAAAAGAAGCGGTAAAGCTTGGATACAGACATATTGATACAGCACAGGCATATGGCAATGAAAGAGGTGTCGGTGAAGGAGTGCGTAATTGCGGAGTTTCAAGAGAGAAACTTTTTGTAGTATCAAAGGTTGCCGCTGAACATAAGACATACAAGGAAGCTAAAGCTGGTATTGATGAGACACTTGAAAAAATGGGACTTGATTACCTTGATATGATGATTATTCATTCACCACAGCCTTGGTTAGAGGTTAATCAGAGTGATGACAGATATGTAGAAGGTAACAGAGCTGCATGGAGGGCATTGGAAGATGCTTATAAGGAAGGAAAGCTTAAGGCAATTGGTATATCTAATTTCCAGATTGGTGATATTGAAAGTCTTTTAGAAACAGCAGAGGTTAAGCCGATGGTTAACCAGATTCTTCTTCATATAAGCAACACGCCATTAGAACTTGTAGAATACTGCCAGAAGCGGGGAATAGTAGTAGAAGCATATTCACCTATAGCACACGGTGAAATTCTTAACCAGCCAGAGATTAAAGTGATAGCTGATAAATATGGTGTTACCATTCCACAGCTTTGCATCAGATATACATTACAGCTTGGAGCAATAGCACTTCCAAAGACAGCTGATCCTGAGCATATGAAGAGTAATGCAGAAGTAAATTTTGAAATCAGTGCAGAGGATATGGAAGCTCTTAAGAATTTCAAGAAAATTGAAAATTATGGTGAGAGCAGTGGCTTCCCAGTATATGGCGGTAAACTTTAATTAGTGAAATTGGTAAAATTTAATTAGAGAAATATATTAATAGAGGATTGTTATGGATAAAATAGTACAGACAGCAGGAAGAACAGCTTTAGGAGAATATGCTCCACAGTTTGCACATTTTAATGATGATGTGCTTTTTGGTGAGAACTGGAATAATCAGGATATTGATGTAAAGACAAGAAGCATTATAACAGTAGTTTCACTTATGTCTATGGGAATTACAGATTCTTCACTTAAGTTCCATTTACAGAATGCCAAGACACACGGCGTAACTCAGAAGGAAATCGTGGCTGTTATAACACACGTTGCATTTTACGCAGGCTGGCCAAAAGCGTGGGCAGTATTTAATCTTGACAAGGAAGTATGGAATGTAAATGAAGGTGATTTGCCTTATGAAGATGAAGCTATGAGAGCACACGCAAAAGAAATGGTATTTCCTATCGGAGCACCAAATGAAGCATATGCACAGTATTTTATAGGAAAGAGTTATCTTGCACCTGTATCTACAAGTCAGGTGGGAATTTTTAATGTAACATTTGAACCGGGCTGTAGAAATAACTGGCATATACATCACGCAAAGAGTGGCGGCGGACAGATTCTTGTATGCGTATCTGGACGTGGTTACTATCAGGAAGAAGGAAAAGAGGCTGTAGAACTCAATCCGGGCGACTGCATTAATATTCCAGCAGAAGTTAAGCATTGGCACGGAGCAGCACCAGACAGCTGGTTCTCATATCTGGCAGTTGAAGTACCTGGCGAGGAGATATCTAATGAATGGTGCGAGCCAGTGACAGATGAGCAATATAGCAAGCTTAAATAAAAAATGTAAGGCACGAACCCAGTGTTTTAGCGGCTTTCAGCACATATAAAGATTTATTTTAAATTTTTTTGAAATTTCTTCAAAAAAGTGCTTGACGAATTACATTGGGTCGTGTATTATAATGAAGTGCTTTGCGATAGCAGCTAACACAAAGCAAGACTTAAGATATGGCTTATTGGTCAAGTGGTTAAGACGTCGCCCTCTCACGGCGAAGACAGGGGTTCGACTCCCCTATAAGCTATTCTGCGTTATAATTGATTCGAAAGAGTGGGCTTTATGTCCACTCTTTCGTTTTTGCAATATAATTATTGTTTGATTAATGCAGAATGAAAACTGAATATTATTAAAAGAAAGAGGTAGTAATGGGTAAGAGAGAAGATTATGAAGCTAAGACAGAAAAGCTTATAATGCCAATTGTTGAAGCTAATAATGTAGAACTTTTTGATGTGGATTACATTAAAGAGGGTCAGGACTGGTATCTGCGTGTCTACATAGATAAAGAAGGTGGAGTTACAATTGATGACTGTCAGGCTGTAAGCAGAGCTTTTAATGAGATACTTGATAAGGAGAACTATATTACTGACCAGTACATTTTTGAAGTGAGTTCACCGGGACTTACAAGACCTTTAAAGAAAGAGAAGGATTATGCAAAGAGTATTGGGAAACTTATAGATATTAAGCTTTACAAAGCTGTTGAAGGCTTAAAGGAATATACAGGCGTTCTTAAGGAATACGATAAAGACAACATTACAATAGAGATTGATGATAATCTTATAAAGATTGAGAGAAGCAATCTTGCAATGATTAGATGGGCATATGTTGAATAGATATATAACTAAAGTCGTTAATAATGGAGGATAAGAAGATGAATAAAGAATTGATACTTGCGATTGAAGCCTTAGAGAAAGAAAATGGAATCGACAAAGAGATTATGTTTGATGCTATAGAAAAGTCATTAATGGACGAATATAAGGCTGAATTTGACAAGGCAGATAATGGCAGGGTAGTACTTGACAGAAGAACAGGTGATTTCCACATTTATTCAGACAGAACTGTAGTTGAAGAAGTGGAAGTTCCAGAGTTCCTTGATACTAAGAAAGGAAAGTATGTATCTGGTACAGAAATCGCACTTGCAGATGCAAGAAAGATTAAGCCGGCCTGTCAGCTTGGTGATGTTATTACTATAGAAGTAAAGTCAGAAGAATTCTCAAGAAAAGCAGCTAAGAATGCCAAGAATACAATTGTTCAGACTATAAGAGAACAGGAAAAGAATGCACTCTACAACGAGCTTCACGCTAAGGAGAAGGAAATCGTTACAGGTGTTGTACAGAGAATTAACGACAATGGTGATATGACTATTGATATTGGAAGAACACAGGCGGTTCTTAAGGCAGATGATAACTTTAAGGATAAGCAGTTCAAATGCGGAGACAGAATTAAGGTATATGTTGCAAGCGTAAGCAACAGAGAAAGAAGCGGTTTATCAGTTAAGATTTCAAGAAAGTCACAGGAACTTGTAAAAAAGCTTTTTGAAGAAGAAGTTACAGAGATTAAAGACGGCACAGTTGAGATTATGGCTATCGCAAGAGAAGCAGGTTCAAGAACTAAGATGGCTGTAAGAGCTAATGTTCCTCATGTAGATCCAGTTGGTGCGTGCGTAGGTATTAACGGTGCGAGGGTTAAGAATATCGTTAATGAACTTGGCAATGAACAGATTGATATTGTTGAGTGGGATGACAATCCAGCACAGTTAATCGTTAATGCTTTAAGCCCGGCAAAGGTTGTATCAGCAGTAGCAGATGAAGAAGAGAAGAAGGCTAAGATAATTGTTTCAGAACAGCAGTTATCACTTGCAATCGGTAAGTCAGGACAGAATGTAAGACTTGCAGCTAAGCTTACAGGTTACGGAATTGATATTAAGAGCGAAGCTGATCCAGAAGCATTTGCTGATATGGATAAAGACAACGCAGAAATCGTATATGGTGAAGACAGTGAAGGATATGATGACAATCAGGCAGATAATGTAATGTCATTGAATGAAGACTATAACGAAGATGCAGCCTCTGACACAGAAGTTGTAGAAGAATAATATTATTGGAGAGTGATAGTTTGGCAGCAGTAAAGAAGATTCCACAAAGACAGTGTATAGGCTGTAATGAGATGAAAGACAAAAAGCAGCTTATACGGATATTAAAGACTCAGGATGAACAGATAATAATAGATATAACAGGCAAGAAGAACGGAAGAGGGGCGTATATATGTCCTGATGCAGAGTGTCTTAAGAAAGCAAGAAAGTCAAGAGGACTTGAAAGAGCTTTTAAGATGGCTGTTGATGCATCTGTTTATGATGAGTTAGAAAAGGAGATGAATAATCTTGGACAATAAAAGAGCATTATCAATGATAGGTCTTGCACAGAAGGCTGGAAAAGTAGCAAGCGGTGAGTTCTCTACTGAAAAGGCTGTAAAAGAGCATAAGGCATATATGGTAATAGTAGCAGATGATTCATCTGATAATACCAAAAAGAATTTTAAGAATATGTGTGAATATTATAAAGTGCCAGTGTATTTCTTTAGCAATAAGGATGACTTAGGGCATGCTATAGGTAAAGAATTCAGAGCATCACTCGCAATCCTTGATGAAGGGTTTAAGAATAGTATTGAGAAACATTTTAAACAAGATTAGAGATAATCGGTGTAAATAATACAGAAATATTATTCCTGTATTGGAAAAGAGGTTAAATGGCAAATATGAGAGTTCATGAGTTGGCGAAAGAATTAAATATTTCATCAAAAGCGATAACTGATATGTTAAGCAATGCTGACAAGAAATATACAGCTATGAGCGGACTTGGTGAAAGTGAAATAAACAGTGTAAAGAGCAAGTTTACAAAAGCAGCTGGAAATACAGCTAATAAATCAGGACCTAAAAAGGCAGAAGAAAAACAAGTGAAATCAGAGGAGAATAAGAATATTAAGGCACAGGATAAGACTGGTAATAAGTCAGAACAGAATACACAGGATACTAAAGCAGCAAACACATCTAAGGATGTAGATAAGAAGCACATTTCTCAGGTGTACTTCCCACAGAACAGCCAGAAGACTGATTCAAGAGATAGAAATAATAATAGAGATAATAACCAGAATAGAAATAACAGAGATGGTTATAGAAATGACCGTAATAACGGCGGTTATAGAAATGATAGAAACAATGACCGCAATGGCAGTTACCAGAACAGGGACAATAACGGTCAGAACAGAGATGGTTATAGAAATGACCGAAACAACGGCGGTTATAGAAATGATAGAAACAATGACCGCAATGGCAGTTACCAGAACAGGGACAATAACAGCCAGAACAGAGATGGTTATAGAAATGACCGAAACAACGGCGGTTATAGAAACGATCGAAACAATGACCGTAATAGCGGTTACCAGAACAGGGATAATAGCGGCCAGAACAGAGATGGTTATAGAAATGATCGAAACAACGGCGGTTATAGAAATGATAGAAACAATGACCGTAATGGCGGTTACCAGAACAGGGACAATAACGGCCAGAACAGAGATGGTTATAGAAATGACCGTAATAACGGCGGTTATAGAAACGATCGAAACAATGACCGTAATGGCGGTTACCAGAACAGGGATAATAACGGCCAGAACGGCGGACGCTCAGGAAGAGATGGTCAGGGATTCTCTGGTCAGAGAAGAAATGACAGAGGTTCTTCAGCACCTAAGGACGATTTCATTTTTGAGACAAAGCCAGATTCAAGAAGACCAGACTCAAGAAAGAATGATTCAAGAAAGAATGACAGAAAGAAAGATAATGAGGCAAAGGAAAATCTTAAATTTGCTAACAGCAAGTTAGAGAAGAAACCGGCTCCAAAGCAGGAGAAGAAGGAAGAAGAGACAATTAAGCAGCTCATTTTACCAGACAGCCTTACTATCAAGGAACTTGCTGATAAGATGAAGGTTCAGCCATCTGCAATTGTTAAGAAGCTTTTCTTACAGGGCAAGGTTGTAACAATTAACCAGGAAGTTGATTATGATACAGCAGAAGAAATAGCACTTGAGTTCAACTGCATATGTGACCACGAAGTTAAGGTTGATGTTATTGCAGAACTTCTTAAGGAAGATGAGGAGTCAGAGGACGATATGGTTGCAAGACCACCAGTTGTCTGTGTTATGGGACACGTTGACCATGGTAAGACATCTTTACTTGATGCAATCAGGGAAACACATGTAACAGCTAAGGAATCAGGCGGTATTACACAGAAGATCGGTGCTTATATGGTGGATGTCGATGGACAGAAGATTACATTCCTTGATACTCCTGGACACGAAGCGTTTACAGCTATGCGTATGCGTGGTGCACAGGCTACAGATATTGCTATTCTTGTAGTAGCAGCTGATGATGGCGTTATGCCACAGACAATCGAAGCTATTAACCACGCTAAGGCAGCGGGCGTTGAAATTATCGTTGCTGTTAATAAGATTGATAAGCCTAATGCTAATATCGAGAAGGTTAAGCAGGAACTTACAGAATATGAACTTATCGCAGAAGACTGGGGTGGTTCAACTACATTTGTTCCAGTATCAGCTCACACTAAGGAAGGTATTGACGAACTTCTTGAGATGATTCTTCTTACAGCAGAGGTTAATGAGTTAAAGGCTAACCCTAACCGTAAGGCAAGAGGTATCGTAATTGAAGCGGAGCTTGATAAAGGACGTGGTCCAGTTGCGACTATCCTTGTACAGAAGGGTACATTAAGAGTTGGTGATGCAGTTGCTGCAGGTTCTTGTTATGGTAAGATAAGAGCTATGATTGATGATACTGGAAGAAGAGTTAAGGAAGCTACTCCATCTATGCCTGTAGAGATTCTCGGTCTTAATGATGTTCCTAATGCTGGTGAAATTATTATGGCTACAGAGAGTGAGAAGGAAGCAAGAAATATTGCTGATACATTTATTGCAGAAGGCAAGAAGAAGCTTCTTGATGATACTAAGCATAAAGTATCACTTGATGCATTGTTCGAGCAGATTCAGGCTGGTAATATGAAGGAACTCGACCTTATTATCAAGGCTGATGTACAGGGTTCAGTCGAGGCTGTTAAGCAGAGTCTTGTTAAGCTTTCTAATGAAGAAGTTATCGTTAAGGTTATCCATGGCGGCGTTGGTAATATTAATGAGTCAGACGTTGTGTTAGCTTCTGCTTCTAATGCTATTATCATCGGCTTTAATGTTAAGCCTGATAATCAGGCGAGAATAGTTGCTGAGAGAGAAAAGGTTGATTTAAGACTTTACAGTGTAATCTACAATGCAATTGAAGATGTTGAGGCAGCTCTTAAGGGTATGCTTGAGCCTATATATGAGGAAAAGATTATCGGTCATGCTGAGATAAGACAGATATTCAAGGCTTCTGGTGTTGGTAATATTGCCGGTGCTATCGTTACAGAGGGTAGAATTACTAAGGATTCAATTGTAAGAATTACAAGAGATAAAGAGCAGATATACGAAGGTCCTATCGCTACACTTAAGCATTTCAAGGATGATGTTAAGGAAGTTAAGGGCGGTTCTGAATGTGGTATGGTATTTGAGAACTTTGGCCAGATTCAGGAAGGCGATCTTGTAGAAGCTCATATAATGGTAGAAGTACCTAGATAGAGTTATCCGATAGTCCAGAAAATTGAATTTTCTGGACTATATGGTTTTGACAGTGATATAATTATATATTAGAAAGTAGGAGTATATGCGTAAAAATAGTGTTAAGAATACCCGCATTAATGGGGAAGTATTAAAAGAGCTAAGCAATATAATCCGTAGTGAAATCAAAGACCCAAGAATCAATCCGATGACATCGGTTGTATCTGTTGAGGTCGCACCAGATTTAAAGACTTGTAAGGCATATATAAGTGTACTTGGCGATGAGCAGTCACAAAAGGACACTATTACAGGACTTAAGAGTGCGGAAGGCTATATAAGAAGAGAACTTGCTAGAACAGTGAATTTAAGAAATACACCAGAAATCAAGTTCATTCTTGACCAGTCAATTGAGTACGGAATTAATATGTCTAAGCTTATAGACGAAGTTACACAGAAAGATAGTGATAGTCATAATAAGTAAGAAGGTGTAATATATGAATATTATTGAAGAGTTAGGTGCTGCAAAAGTAGTTGGTATAACAGGGCATATAAGACCAGATGGTGACTGCACAGGTTCAGTGCTTGGTCTGTATAATTATTTAAAGGATAATGCACCAGATATAGATGTAAATGTTTATCTTGAACAGCCATCAGACAAATTATCATATCTTAATGGTTTTGATGCTATAAAAAATGTTATTGAGCCGGATAAGAAGTTTGATGCATTTATTGTTCTTGATTGCAGTTCAATAGACAGAATAGAGCCATTCGCAGACGGCTTTAAGAATGCGGATAAGACTATATGTATAGATCATCATATAAGTAATGACAGTTTTGCAGATGTTAATAATGTTATTCCAACAGCGAGTTCAGCGTGTGAAGTGCTTTATGACACATTTGATGCCGGTAAAGTAAGCAGGAATACTGCTGAATGTATATACACAGGTATTATACACGATACAGGTGTATTCAAATATAGCTGCACATCACTCCACACTATGGAGATAGCAGGAAAGATGATGCAGATGGGAATAGATTATTCTGATATAATAGATAATAGCTTTTATAAGAAGTCTTATGTACAGAACCAGATTCTTGGAAGGGCGCTTCTTGAAAGCGTGCTTTTTTATGACGGAAAATGTATATTCTCAAGCGTGACAAGAGATGAAATGGATTTCTATGGAGTTACTGGCAGGGAGCTCGGAGGAATTATTGAACAGTTAAGGCTTACTGATGGAGTTGAAGTTGCAATATTCTTATATGAAACAGGCGATAATGAATATAAGGTAAGTCTTCGTTCTAAGAAAGAGATTGATGTAAGCAGGATAGCTGCATGCTTTGGCGGCGGCGGACATATAAGGGCTGCCGGCTTTAATGCTAAAGGCACTGTATATGAAATCGTCAACAGAATAGGCGAAATGATTGAACAGCAGTATGCACAGGAGTAATCACTAAGAAAGGTTAAGTTGGTATGAACGGAATTATTAATGTATACAAAGAAAAAGGTTTCACATCACACGATGTGGTTGCAAAACTTCGTGGAATTCTTCATATGAAAAAAATAGGTCATACCGGTACACTTGACCCTGATGCAGTTGGCGTGCTTCCGGTGTGTCTTGGTAAAGGAACGGGTCTGTGTTCCATGATTACAGACTGGACTAAGACCTATGAGGCTGTAATGCTTCTTGGTACAGTTACTGATACTCAGGATACATCGGGAACTGTTCTTAAGACAAGAGAGGTTAATGTCACTAAAAGACAGATATTGGAAGTTTGCAGCAGCTTTGAGGGAGAATATGATCAGATTCCCCCAATGTATTCGGCACTTAAGGTTAATGGAAAGAAGCTTTATGAGCTTGCAAGAGCAGGGGTAGAGGTTGAGAGAAAACCGCGCCGTATAAAGATTAATTCTTTGAGGGTTAATGATATTAACCTTGAAGATGATATTAAGACGGTTACAATTACTGTAGACTGCTCCAAAGGAACCTATATAAGGACGTTGTGTCAGGATATAGGAGAGAAACTTGGCTGTGGAGCTTGTATGATGGAGCTTATAAGAACAAGAGTGGGGGATTTTCTTATTGATGATACTCTTACACTTAATCAGATAGCAGCTTATATGATTAAGGGAGAGATGGAAGAACATATTATCAGCATTGATTCTATGTTTCCGTCATATACCAGACTTACAGTAGATGAAGCTTACAACAAGCTTTTGTATAATGGCAATAAGCTTCCTTTAGAAGCGGTTGTTAATGAAGATTGTGAGTTTCTTGATATGGAGAAATTCAGGATATATGATTCTGGCAATACATTTGTTGGCATATATCAGTATATTGCGGGACAGTTTGTCCTTGAGAAGATGTTTTATGAAGGATAAATGATGTACCTGAAAGGCGGTGTAGACCAGTATGGAATACATACACGGAACGGAGGATTTCAAGCTGGAAAGGTCCAGCGCTGTAACGCTTGGCAAGTTTGATGGTGTTCATCTTGGACATCAGAAGCTTATATCCATAGTTAAAGAGAAAGCAGAGGAACAGGGACTTTTGTCGGTTATGTTTACATTTGACAGAATTCCGCTTAGTATCTGTCCTCAGAAGAACCAGCATTTTTTATCTACTAATTCGGAGAGAAGAATGTTATGCGAGAATTATGGAATAGATGTCGAGGTTGAGTATCCATTTACTACAACACTTATGAATATGGAACCAGAAGAATTCGTAAGTGATATATTGATTAATAAATTGAAAGCAAAGGTAATTGTCGTTGGAACTGATTATTGCTTTGGCAGGGATAGAAGCGGCAATGTGGAATTTCTTATAAGTAATGCAGCTAAATATGGCTATGAAACCATTGTTGTAGAGAAAGAGAAGTTTCAGGATAAAGATATAAGCAGTACATATGTAAGGGAAGAATTAAAGTTAGGTCATATGGAGACAGTCAATGTGCTCCTTAACAGACCTTATTCGATAACAGGAATTGTTGCCAAGGGTAATCAGCTTGGCAGGAAGTTAGAGATACCTACCATTAATGTATATCCTACAGAGATTAAGCTTCTTCCACCGAACGGAGTGTATGCATCCAGAATATTAATAGATGGTGTCTGGTATTATGGTGTTACTAATCTTGGTACTAAGCCGACAATAAGTGATGGATATGAAGTGAGCGTTGAGACTAATGTATTTGACTTTGATAAAGATGTATACGGAAACAGGGTTGAGGTGGCACTTTATCATTTCTTAAGGCAGGAAATGAAGTTTGAAAATGTTGAGGCATTAAAGAAGCAGATGGAAAGTGATGCAAGCTTTGCTAAAGAGATGTTTCTTATACAGTAAAAGATAAATGGAAATATTTTGAGATTGTTTTTGAAAAGATATTTTTGAAGTGATTTTGATAAAATTAAATTAAAATTAAATTTTGAAAATGTCTTGAAATCTTGAAATTATTTTGTAAATCCACTTGATTTCATATTGGTGTTATGATATATTATCAACGTATGAGCCGTCACTCAGATACGGGACACTCCGACCCCAGGCTTGGTGGCAGGTGATTAATATTTAGGAGGAATCAACAATGATATCTAAGGAAAAGAAAGCAGAAATTATTGCTAATTACGGAAGAAAAGCAGGAGATACAGGTTCTCCAGAAGTTCAGATTGCAATCTTAACAGAAAGAATTGCTGAATTAACAGAACATTTAAAGATTAACCAGAAGGATCATCACTCAAGAAGAGGTCTTTTAAAGATGGTTGGTAAGAGAAGAGCTTTACTTTCTTACTTAAAGAAGAACGACATCGAAAGTTACAGAAACTTAATCGAACGTTTAGGAATCAGAAAGTAATTAATTATTTATGGCGGAGTTGTATAACTTCGCCTTTTTCTTTTGGTAATATGCTTGCAAATCAGGCAGTAATTACTTATTATTAAGCTAATAACAGAAAGATTTCACCGAGACCACTCAAAAGCGTACTTAATTAAGTGGGTTTTTGAGTTGTTTCGGACTTTCTGTTAATACAATTAAGCAAGCCATAACAGGCGGAAACGAGGAAATTTATGTTTAAACAGTACACAATGGAATTAGCTGGCAGAACATTAAGAGTTGATGTCGGCAGAGTATGTGCACAGGCTAACGGAGCAGCTCTTATGCACTATGGTGATACAGTGGTACTTTCAACAGCTACTGCATCTAAGGAGCCAAGAGAAGGAATTGATTTCTTCCCATTAAGTGTTGAATTTGAAGAAAAGATGTATGCCGTAGGCAAGATACCTGGCGGATTTAATAAGAGAGAGGGAAAGGCTTCTGAGAATGCTATTCTTACATCAAGAGTAATAGACAGACCTATGAGACCTTTATTCCCTAAGGATTACCGTAATGATGTTACACTTAATAATATGGTTATGGCAGTAGATCCAGAGTGCCGTCCAGAGCTTGTTGCTATGATTGGAGCCTCTATTGCAACTTGTATATCAGATATTCCATTTGACGGTCCTTGTGCTATGACACAGGTTGGTATGATTGACGGAGAATTCATTATTAACCCATCACAGGCTCAGTGGCAGGAAGGTGATCTTCAGCTTACAGTAGCTTCTACTAAGCAGAAGGTTATTATGATTGAAGCCGGTGCTAATATCATTCCAGAGGACAAGATGATTGAAGCTATATATATGGCTCACGATATCAACCAGACAATCATTGCATTTATTGAGAAGATTGTATCAGAAGTTGGAAAAGAAAAGCACTCATATGAGAGCTGTGCTATTCCAGCAGAGATGTTTGAAGCTATGAAACAGGTAGTATCTCCAGAAGAAATGGAAGTTGCTGTATTCACAGATGACAAGCAGACTAGAGATAAGAACATTGATGAGATAATGGAAAAGATGAAAGAAGCATTTGCTGATAATGAAGAATATCTTGCATTACTTGGTGAAGCTCTTTACCAGTATCAGAAGAAGACTGTCCGCAAGATGATCTTAAAAGACCATAAGAGACCTGATGGACGTGCAATCAACCAGATAAGACCGCTTGCAGCAGAGGTTGATATCATTCCTAGAGTTCATGGTTCTGCTATGTTTACAAGAGGACAGACACAGATATGTGACGTTGTAACACTTGCTCCTTTATCAGAAGCGCAGAAGGTGGATGGACTTGATGATAATGTTACAACTAAGAGATATATACATCACTACAATTTCCCTTCATACTCCGTAGGTGAGACAAAGCCTTCAAGAGGACCAGGACGTAGAGAGATTGGACACGGAGCTTTAGCCGAGAGAGCACTTATTCCAGTACTTCCTTCAGAAAAGGAATTCCCATATGCAATACGTGCTGTATCAGAGACATTCGAGTCTAATGGTTCTACATCAATGGCTTCAACTTGTGCATCTTGTATGTCACTTATGGCTGCTGGTGTTCCAATTAAGAGTATGGTTGCAGGTATCTCTTGTGGCCTTGTAACAGGTGATACAGATGATGATTATGTTGTTCTTACAGATATTCAGGGTCTTGAAGATTTCTTCGGAGATATGGACTTTAAGGTAACTGGTACAACAGAAGGTATAACAGCTATCCAGATGGATATTAAGATTCATGGTCTTACACGTCCTATCGTAGAAGAAGCTATAAGAAGAACAAGAGAAGCAAGACTTTTCATTATGGATACTTGTATGAAGCCAGCTATCGCTGAACCAAGAAAGACTGTAGGTGAATTCGCACCTAAGATTATCCAGACTACAATTGATCCGGCTAAGATTGGTGAAGTTGTTGGACAGCGTGGTAAGGTTATCAATGCCATCATCGAAGAATGTGGTGTTAAGATTGATATCACAGATGACGGCTTTGTATCAGTATGTGGTGTTGACCAGGCTGGTATGGATAAGGCTATGAAGTATATCAGAACTATTGTTGATGAATTTGAAGAAGGAAAGATATACGAAGGTAAAGTTGTAAGTATTAAGGAATTCGGTGCATTTGTTGAGTTCGCACCTGGAAAGGAAGGAATGGTTCACATTTCTAAGATTTCTAAGGAAAGAATTAATATGGTAGAAGATGTTCTTACTCTTGGTGACGTTGTCAAGTGTAAGTGTATGGGTAAGGATAAGATGGGAAGGATAAGCTTCTCAATCAAGGATGCTGAATAATTAATAGTTCAGACATTTAATAATTGATATATAAAGATATTAACTGATAAGCAGTTTGACCTGCTGGCTTGACTGCTTATTAGTTATTTATAGTGATTTTAATTATAAGGAGGATACAGATATGGTAGATCAGAATTGTGCATACTGTATGGAAGGTGAACTTGTTGCAAAGTTCGGTATTAAGATATGCGAATTAGAGACATCTAAGGTATATCTTTTCAAGGAGCAGAGCCATCCGGGAAGATGTATCGTTGCGCATAAGAAGCATGTAGGTGATATGAACGAGCTTACAGCAGAAGAAAGAGCAGCTTACTTTGAGGATGTTGCAAGAGTTGCAAGAGCAATTATGAAAGCGTTTAACCCAGATAAGGTTAACTATGGTGCTTATGGAGATACAGGACATCATCTTCACTTCCACCTTTGTCCTAAGTATAAGGACGAATATGAATGGGGTGGAGTATTCCTTATGAATCCAGATAAGAAATACCTTACAGATGAAGAATATGCTGCTATGATTGAGAAGATTAAAGCTAACCTTTAAGATTAAGTGGTGTTTTAACATATAATTCTGCTGCTTTTGCAGAAAATATAAGAATGTATACAAAATATTGTGATATTGGTATAAAATTTATGCAATATCACAATATTTTTTGCTTTTTTTAATGTAATATGATATTATTTGCAATAAGTAATCTTGATATACATTTATAGAAAGATGTAGGAACGGAGATTAATATGGGAAATGCGGGAGATAATACTAAAGATAATACTACAAATTCTAAGATTGTGAGTGATGAATTATATCTTTATTCGTTGAAGAAGATGGCTGATCTTAACGCTAAGAAGAATGAATCGCCGCTTACAGGTCTATATGGAATTAAGGCATTCTTTTATGAAGCTAATGAACTTATGAAGAATAACAGTGATAAGAAGTTCGCTGTTATAAGAATGGATATATACCATTTTAAGACAGTTAATGAGTTTTGTGGACGTGAAGAAGCGGATAAGCTGCTTAAGTACATATCAGGATTGTTTTGTGATTATGAGGGGGAATTCTGTGTTGCAGGTCATTTCAGGGCTGACATATTTGTGTTATGCACATCATTTGATGACAAGCAGGAGCTTATTGATATTGTTAACTCGATTAGGAGTAGAATAGACCAGTATAATATACAGTGCAAAGTTCTTCCCGCATTTGGAATATGTATTAATCATAATAATATGGATGTAAGCCTTATGTGTGATTACGCAGATCTTGCGATTAAGAAGATTAAGGGCAAGGTATTTAAGACATATGAGTTTTATGATAATGCTATGCGTGAGTCTATGCTTTTGGAGAAGAAGATAGAAAATGATGTGCTTCCGGCACTTAAGAATGACTACATAAAAGCATATGTACAGCCCAAGGTTGATATGCACAATGGGCATATTATTGGCGGAGAGGCACTTGTAAGATGGCAGAACGATAAGGAGATGATATATCCTGACCAGTTCATACCTGTTCTTGAGAAGAATGGATATGTAATTGATGTGGATAATTTTATATGGAACAAAGTATGTGCCTGTATTAAGATGATGGAAGATAAAGGTATTGAACCGGTTCCTATATCAGTTAATGTATCAAGAATGCATGTATATCAGGAAAAGTTCACAGAGAATTTAAAGAATATGGCCGGTGAATATGGTATAGATCCTAAGTATATTCCGCTAGAGATAACAGAAAGTGCGTTTACTAAGGAAGAGGGCAGTCTTTTTAAGAAGGTTCAGTCATTGCAGGGATATGGCTTTAAGTTCTCAATGGACGATTTCGGTTCGGGATATTCTTCTCTTGGAATGTTAAAGAGCGAGCGTGTAGATGAAGTTAAGATAGACAAGACCTTTGTTGATGATATAGCAACAGATAAAGGAAAAGTACTTCTTGGCAATGTCATAAGAATGATTAATGAACTTGGAATAGATATGATTGCAGAAGGTGTTGAGACAAAAGAGCAGGCTGATTTCTTAAAGGAGAATGGCTGTATGTATGCACAGGGCTACTATTATTATAAACCTATGCCTATTGAAGAATTTGCTAAATTGCTTGAAAATTCAGCCAGATAGTGATAGAATATTTGTCGGTGTATTTTTAGATTAGAAATAAGAAGATAAGTAGATTAAAGGAGAAATAAAATGTCAGGACATTCAAAATTTGCTAACATAGCCCATAAGAAAGCTGCAAATGATGCTGCTAAGGGTAAGATTTTTACAAGACTTGGTAAGGAGATTATGGTTGCCGTTAAAGAAGGTGGACCTGATGTTAATAATAATAGTAAGTTAAGACAGGTTGTTACTAAGTGTAAGGCTGCTAATATGCCTAATGATACAATTGAAAGAGCTATTAAGAAGGCTGCAAGTACAGATATGTCTAACTTTGAATCAGTTACATATGAAGGATATGGTCCTAACGGAACAGCTATTATAGTTGAGGCATTAACAGACAATAGAAACAGAGCTGCTTCTAACATCAGAAATGCATTCACTAAGGGTGGCGGTAATGTAGGAACACCTGGCTGTGTATCATTTATGTTCGATAACAAGGGACAGATTATCGTTGCTAAGGAAGATTGTGATAAGGATGCAGATGATCTTATGATGATTGCCCTTGATGCAGGTGCAGATGACTTCAATGAAGAAGAAGACAGCTATGAGATTACTACAGCTCCAGATGATTTTGGCACAGTAAGTGATGCACTTTCTAACGAAGGAATTACATTTGCTTCAGCAGAAGTTACAATGATTCCACAGACAATGGTAGAGCTCACATCAGAAGATGATATTAAGAAGATGAGAAGAATATTAGCACTTCTTGATGAAGAAGATGATGTTCAGAATGTATACCACAATTGGGACGAGCCAATTGAGGACGAGGAATAATAACAATATAGCGTAGCCATTAGATGATTATATATCATTTTATGGTTATATGTGTTTATGATAAAAAGGCTGCTGGTATGTTAGTATATATTAGCAGTCTTTATTTTATGTAATAGGAAATTCCAATAGAATGTGTGGAAAATGTCTAAAATGTTGTCTAAAATGTCAAAAAACAACTTTTCAATAAGCGTGAAAAATGTTATTATTTAATTAAATATTTTTGATTACGTTTAATTGAATATATGGATATTTATATATTTCTGGAGATGATTAATGATAATTAAGGAAGTTCCGGCTGAAGGTAATTTAACTATTGAGGTCAGTCTTAAGGAAAGAAAGTTGGAATTTCACTCACAGTGTGTAGAATCAGGAGTGAATTATATATATGCCCAGCCGATAAGGATAGATGGTAAGATACTATCATTTAATAGTGAAGGGCATTTGATGGTTAATTTAATATATTTAAGAGAAGAAAAGAATCCTATAGTATGGAAAGGTGTCGGAATAACGACTGTCCAGAATAATGGAAAGAATGTATACAAGATAGTTGCATCAGGGGAAGGATTTGAGATGAACCGAAGAGAGTCGTTTAGATTGTTTCTTGGTCTGGGAGCGGTTGTCCAGATAGGTTCTAATAAGAAAGCTGTTAATGTTATTCTTAAGGATATAAGTGAGAATGGTTTCTCATTTGTTGAAATTGAAGATATAGATGCAGAGAATCTTCCTGTAAGACTGGTGTTTAATGATATGAAGACAGGTATAAGCCTTATTGGAAATATTGTAAGAAAGGTTACAGTAGGTGAGAAGAAGATTATCTATGGCTGTACACTTACATCCTGCAATATTGATGTGGCACGTTATATCAATGAGAAGCAAAGACAGTTCCTTGCTGCAAGCCGTAGTTCACGTAGTTCAGGGGAATCTAATAAGGAAGCACTAAAGAGGTCTTTAAGAGAACCTACACAATATGAATCAGCACTAAAGGCAGCACAGGCAAATCAGGACAACAAGAAACAGGGTAAAAGAAAGAAGGGGTAAAATTGGAGAATAATAATAAAAGAGTTGTTGACAACAGACAGAATATCAATGACGACGAAAAGATGAAGATTAATATGAGGGCAGAACTTGATGAGCATTATACAATGCTTAAGGAATGTCCTAAGTGTGGCACGAGAATGATATATGCATATGGAGAGGTATATGAATGTCCTAAATGTGGTAATAAAGAATTTACTGAATTTGGCAAGATAAGAGATTATCTTGAAAAGCACGGACCACAGAATGCAGTCACAATAGCTGATGCAACAGGTGTAAGCGTTAAGACTATACAGAAGTTCTTATATCAGGGCCGTATTGAGATACCAGATGGTTCTGGTTCATATATTAAGTGCCAGATGTGTGGTGCAGAGATAAGATACGGAAGATTTTGTCCGGAGTGTTCAGCTAAGCTTAGCAGGGATAATTCATCTATGGTATATGTTGGAGAGAAGCCAAAGCATAAGATGGATTACAATGGCAAGATGCATACACTTGATGAGAGTGAGATGAAGAATGTATCAAGAAAACCAGTTGCAATGAGAAGAAAAGATAAGAAATAATGAAACAAAAAGAATAATCCCTAAGACTCTTTGTCAGCTATTGCCAAAGAGCCTTAAGGATTAAAGATATAAAAATCCGCTGTATATTGATTTTACATTTCAATATACAGCGGATTTTAGTTTAATATTATTAACAAATGAATGTCTATAATACTATTTGTCCGTGCTTGATTTTATAAGTCGAAACCAAAGTAACGAACTGCATTGTTGTAAGAGATGCCTTCAACAATCTTCTTAAGAGCCTTCTCATCGTTAGGGTATTCACCGTTCTCAACCCATCCACCAATAAGCTCGCACATAATTCTTCTGAAGTATTCATGTCTTGTATAAGATAAGAAGCTTCTTGAATCTGTAAGCATACCGATGAAGTTGCCAAGTAAGCTTAAGTTAGCGAGACTTGTCATCTGGTTAGTCATACCAACCTTATGATCATTGAACCACCATGCTGAACCCTGCTGGATCTTACCAACAGCCTTAGAATCCTGAAAACATCCAATAACAGTACCGATAGCAGCATTAACTGATGGATTAAGTGAGTAGATGATAGTCTTAGGAAGTTCATCTGTGCTGTTAAGAGCGTTAAGGAACTGAGCCATCTCTGCTGAACAGTCATAAGTGTTGATGCAGTCAAAGCCTGTATCAGGACCTAACTGATTGTATCTGAATACGTTGTTATCACGGATAGTACCATAATGTAACTGCATTACCCAGTTAAGCTTGTTGTATTCCTTACCAACAGATACCATAAATGCTGTCTTGAACTTGTTCATCTCTTCTGTTGTGATAGCTTTACCAGATAATCTCTTAGCAAATAAAGCTTCGATTTCTTCATCTGTGTATGGCTTATACATAACATATTCAAGAGCATGGTCAGATACTGAGCATCCCATTGAATCAAAGAACTGCATTCTGTTTCTTAAAGCATCCATAAGAGAAGCAAAAGAGTTAACCTTGATTCCACTTACATCTGATAATGTGTTAAGGTAGTCAAGATATTCAGGCTTTTCGATGTTCATAGCCTTGTCAGGTCTCCAGGCTGGGAGTACCTGTACATCAAATGTATCATCTTCTGCAAGCTTCTTGTGCCATTCAAGTGAATCAACTGGATCATCTGTTGTACAGATTAATTTAACATTTGACTGCTTTATAAGATTTCTAACTGACATAGAATCTTCCTGTAACTTAGCGTTGCAAAGATTCCATACTTCTTCGGCTGTATCACCATTTAAGATACCGTTGTAACCGAAATATCTCTGAAGTTCAAGGTGGCTCCAATGGTAAAGTGGATTACCGATAGCCATTTCAAGTGTTTCAGCCCATTTCTGGAACTTTTCACGATCAGAAGCATCACCTGTGATATACTTCTCATCAACACCATTAGTTCTCATCTGACGCCACTTATAGTGGTCACCGCCGAGCCATACCTGTGTAATATTCTCGAACTTTCTGTCTTCTGCGATTTCCTTAGGGTTGATATGACAGTGATAATCAACGATAGGCATCTTGTCAGCATAGTCGTGGAAGAGATGCTGTGCTGTAGGTGTTGAAAGTAAAAAGTCTTTGTCCATGAATTGTTTCATAGTTCTTAATCCTCCTGTGAATTAAAAATGTGTTGTATTGCGTTTTATAATATCAGCAGTGATAATGCTGTGTTTATCAGCAGATTCACCGCACAATACCTTCATAAGAACATCTACTGCTTTAGTTGAAAGCTGTTCAACGTGGCTGTCAATAGATGTAAGCTCTGGTTCAGTGCATATGGAAAGAACCGAGTTGTTAAACCCTATAATCTCAAGCTCATCAGGAACACTGATAGAGTGGGCGTGTGCATATTTAACTGCCCCAGCTGCAAGTGAGTCATCAGAGGTTACTACAGCATCAAATTCGATACCTTTATTATAAAGATAATTAAGGTATTCCTTGGCGTGCGAAATGTTCTTGCCACATAGATGTCTGTAATCTTCAGGAAGTGAAATGTCTGCTTCTTTCAAAGCTTTTATATATCCTGCATATTTGTTCATACCACTGTATGACTTGCTTGTGTATAAGTAGACTATATTACGATGTCCATTATTAATCAAGAGGTTAGTTGCATTATATATGGCAATTTCATCATTGCACATAACAGAATATATATTAGGTGCATCAAGGTATCCATTCACTAAGACAATAGGTATATCCTTAGCTGCATTAATTATGTAATCATTATTGTGGATATTGGTATTCTCAACAAACTGTGAACCGGCAAGTATTATGCCGTCAACTCTTTTGCTTAACAGGAGTTCAAGATATTTCTTCTTATTAGTATAATCCTTACCTGTACAGCAGAGTATGGAGTCATAACCATGCTTTCTTAATTCCTGTTCAAGATAATATACAGCATTAGCAAGGTAAATATCAGAGGAGTCAATACACATTATACCTATGGTCTTCATTGTATTAAGTCCTAAGCCTCTTGCAAATACATTTGGTGTATAATCAAGCTCTTTCATAGCATCTAATACTTTGTTTCTTGTAGCTGATGATACTTTGGCATTACCATTAAGAACACGGGAAACAGTGGCAATAGATACTCCTGCTTTATTGGAAACATCATATATATTCATAAATTAACCTCATTCTTGTAAGCTCTGGACAACGCTTGCATTAATGTAATATATAGGTGCAGTTGATCATTAGGCCATTAATTATGATGAATAATTATAATTAACAGAATTGTGTAATTATAAAAGTAGTAAAATATCATAAAAAACACTTAATGTAAGCACTTACATATTGATAAACTGATTATACAATGGTATTATTATAAAAGCAAGTATGTAAAGTGTATTTTTATTGTACTTAATTATTACCATTAAAGAGTTGTGCAATTGTTTAGTAATGAGTGAAGAACAATAACTGATAATTAAATTTAACAGACAATAATGTATACAAAAATAAGTATTGACTAAAAATGTTTTTAAGTATATCATAATCTGTGAAAGATAATGAAAGCGCTTACATACGCTTTGGATACCATTTACTGGTTAAGAATGCGTAGTCCGGCAAAGCTGAGTGATACTGCGCTATAATAATGTTAAATATGGAATATCTTAATATTTTAATTAACACTGGGATATTTCATAGTCAGTGTCTACGCCCTGCGTGGAGCTGAGATGCCCTTAAAGTGGGCGGAATGGAGGAATAATATGCAGAGATTAAACAAGAGTATTACACATGCAGTTGACAGACCTGTAAAGGTTATGCAGTTTGGTGAAGGTAACTTCCTTAGAGCATTCGTAGATTATATCTTCGATGTTACTAACGAAAAGACAGATTTTAATGGTGGTGTTGTTATCGTTAAGCCAATCGAGTTTGGTACACTTGAAAGATTCCACGATCAGGAATGCCAGTACACACTTCAGTTAAGAGGTTTCGTAGATGGACAGCCTAAGGAAATCACACGTCAGATTACATCTGTTGTTGATGCTGTAGCAGCTATCGAAGATTATGACAAGTACATTGAATATGGTACAAGTGAAACACTTAGATTTATCGTTTCTAATACAACAGAAGCAGGTATCGTATTTGACGAGACAGATAACGATCCTAATGCTCGTCCTCCTAAGACATATCCTGGTAAGCTTACACAGCTTCTTTACAAGAGATACCAGAAGTTCAACGGAGCAGCAGATAAGGGACTTATCTTACTTCCTTGCGAACTTATCGCTGATAATGGTATCGAATTAAAGAAGTGCATTATGAAGTTTATAGAACTCTGGGGTCTTGAAGATGGATTCAAGGACTGGGTTAACAATTACTGCTCATTCTGCCCAACACTTGTTGATAGAATTGTTCCAGGTTATCCAAGAGAAGATGCTGCTAAGCTTTGCGAAGAGTGGGGCTATGAAGATCAGCTTATCGACAGAGCTGAGGTATTCGGTCTCTGGGTTGTAGAAAGTGATTCTAACCTTCCACTTGAACAGCTTGAGAAGGAACTTCCATTCAAGGAAGCTGGACTTAATGTAGTATTTACAAAGGATCATCATCCATATAAGGAAAGAAAGGTAAGAATCCTTAATGGTTCACATACATCATTCGTATTAGCATCATTCCTTGCTGGTAACGATAACGTAGAGAACTCTATGAAGGATCCAGTTATCAGAAAGTATATGGAAGAAACACTTTACAATGAAGTTATTCCTACACTTTCACTTTCTAAGGAAGATTGTGAAGAATTCGCTAAGGCTGTTATCGACAGATTCCTTAACCCATTCGTAGATCACAGATTATTAAGCATTTCACTTAACTCTGTATCTAAGTGGGAAGCTAGATGTCTTCCTTCATTCTTAGGATACGTTAAGAAGTTTAACAAGCTTCCTAAGTACCTTACATTCTCTATCGCAGCACTTATGAGCTTCTATACATCACAGACAGAAGCTGAGTTCAACGGTGGTATTGTATTAAAGGGTGACAGAAACGGTGAAGAGTACAACATCACAGATGATAAGGCTGTACTTGATTTCTTCAGAGATAACTCTGGTAAGACACCAGCTGAATTCGCACATGCTTACTTAAGCAATACTAAGTTCTTCGGTGGCGAAGACCTTACTAAGGTTCTTGACCTTGAAGAAGTTATCACAGGATATATTACAGATATCAGAGAAAGAGGCATGAGAGCTGTAGTTAACGATTTAGCTCTTGATGATGAAAAGTTAGCATAATTGCGTTGGCAGTTTGCAGCAAAGTATTTATAAGCCTTAGCTGAATATAAGTTTCGGCATTGATTTATATCGTATTTTAAAGCATTAATAAGGGCGGGTGTTCTTTTTCATCCGCCCTTAAGTTATGTAAGAGGTATTGTGTATTTATACCCTTTTATTGTTATAATAAAAATGTTATGATATGAATGTAATCATTGAATTTCATAATTCTATGATGTACGTGGTTAATGATACATAGAGATTATATTAATTACAGGAGGTAGTTATGCAGGATTTTATTAAGATTAATAAAGATGATAATGTTGCAGTAGCTCTTAAGCCAATCGCTAAGGGCACAACACTTAATGTTGCTGGTACAGAAGTTACTACAATAGAAGATATCCCTCAGGGACATAAGTTTGTTATCAAGCCTATCAAGAAGGGTGATGCAGTTATAAAGTATGGTTTCAGAATCGGTTTCGCACAGTCTGATATTGAAGTTGGTGGCTGGGTTCATACACACAACTTAAAGACAGCTCTCGGTGAACTTCTTGAATACACATACAATCCAGAAGGACATAAGGACGTTGAGCCAACAGAGGAAGCGTTCTTTGAAGGATATATGCGTGAAAATGGTACAGTTGGTGTAAGAAATGAAGTATGGATTATCCCAACAGTTGGCTGTGTTAATTCAATAGCAAGAGCAATCGAAGCTACAGCAAGAGCTAACAAGCCAGAAGGTGTTGATGAAGTTGTTGCTTTCCCACATCCATACGGATGTTCACAGGTAACAGAGGATCAGGAGAATACAAGACACGTACTTGCTGACCTTATCAACCATCCTAATGCTGGTGCAGTACTTGTACTTGGTCTTGGTTGCGAGAACAGCCGTATTGAAGTTCTTAAGGATTATATCGGTGAAGTTAACCCAGACAGAGTTAAGTTCTTACAGGTTCAGGATGTAGAAAATGAGCAGGAAGCTGCTGAAGGTATTATGAAGGAACTTATGTCTTACGCTGCTACATTTAAGAGAGAAAAGGTTAGTGCTAAGCATCTTATCGTTGGTATGAAGTGCGGTGGTTCTGATGGTTTATCAGGTATCACAGCTAACCCAACAGTAGGTCTTTTCTCAGATATGCTCGTATCTAAGGGTGGTACAACTATCCTTACAGAAGTTCCAGAAATGTTCGGTGCAGAGACTATCCTTATGAATAGATGTGCTAACAAGGAACTTTTCGAGAAGACAGTTCACCTTATCAATGACTTTAAGGAATACTTCATCAAGAATGGTCAGGAAATCTATGAGAATCCATCACCAGGAAACAAGGATGGTGGTATCACAACACTTGAAGATAAGTCACTTGGATGTACACAGAAGTCTGGTTCATCACTTGTAAAGGGTGTATTAGCTTATGGTGAAAGAGTATCTGATAAGGGACTTAACCTTCTTAGTGCACCTGGTAATGACCTTGTTGCTTCAACAGCTTGTGCAGCAGCAGGAGCACAGATGGTTCTTTTCACAACAGGACGTGGAACACCATTTGCATCACCAGTACCTACAGTAAAGATTGCTACTAACTCAAGACTTGCTGGCAATAAGAGCAACTGGATAGACTTCAACGCAGGAAGAATTGTAACAGATGACCTTCCACTTGAAGATGCAGCTAAGGAACTCTTCCAGCTTGTATTAGATGTTGCTTCTGGTAAGAAGGTAAAGGCTGAAATCGCTGGCTTCCACGATTTAGCTATCTTTAAGCAGGGTGTAACTCTCTAATTAACAAATTTTAAGGATTGTGTTAATTGTTTTTCAGAGGCAGTTGTGTATCTTTCAGATTTTGCGTGGCTCTGAATAACAGCATATAAATATAGTGACATATAAGATTAAGGCGGGCAGATATTTACATTTCTGTCCGTCTTATAATGTGTCTGTGAATGCTGTTTATACGGAATGTGTCAGTGATATGTTTCATATATGCAGAGATTATAGTAATGTGTGTTCGAAACCTTCCACACATAAAACAAAACTAAAGGAGAATAAAATGGATACATTAAATCAAGGTAAAGAGGATAAGAATAAAGATATTATTGAAAATAATAATAAAAATAACAGCGGTAATAGAAATACTAAAAGTGCACAGTTTAAGGTTGCGTTTATTACACAGGCGGCCGTGATTGCGGCACTTTATGTTGTGCTTGTTATTATGTTTAACTATTGAAGCTTCGGACCTATACAGTTCAGAATAGCAGAGGCACTTACAATTCTGCCATATTTTACACCAGCGGCGATACCGGGATTGTTCGTAGGTTGTCTGTTATCTAACATCTTAGGCGGTGCGGCTATATGGGATATAATATTTGGAAGTATTGCGACACTTATTGGTGCAATAGGAACTTATGCGTTAAGGAAGAATAAGTGGCTTGCACCATTACCACCGATTATTGCGAATACACTTATAGTACCATTTGTATTAAGATATGCTTATGGTTCAGAGGGCGTATTTGCTATGTTCTTTGTGACAATCGGAGCAAGTGAATTCATAGTGTGTGGTGTTATTGGAATGTTGCTTTTATTCGCACTTAATCCGGTGAGAAACGTGATATTTAAGGGCGTGGAGTAAGATATAGACCGATATGGCAGAGTATAAATTATATAAATAGAAAATACAAAAATATAATATAAAAAGAAATATAAAAAGACTTTCGTTGGGAATGTAGTTGAAAGGTTGATGTAACCATTGGGGAGATTTCTAACGGAAGTCTTTTTGAATTTCAGCGTTTGCATAGACCGTCAAGATATGCTTTGAGTAATTTTTTATTTTGAACAGATAATTCTTTATAGGTGTTAAGTAATTCTTCTTCATCATCGGAAAGTAATTCATTTCTTAAAGGATTGCTTTCAAAAGAAAAGAATTCGGATAAGCTTATATTAAAACCGTGGCATATTTTTTCTAAAGTTACCCATAGTAGGACAGGTTTGCCTGTTAAAAATGTTATTAAGGCTTGAATATGGAATATCAGATTGCTTAGCTAGTTTGTATAAAGACCAATGTTTAAATGTAAGCAATTGTTGTATCCTGTCAAGTACATCCTGTTCTATCATTATATCCTTCATATTATCTGGTGTAGCAACAAGAAGATGACACAGAAGCCGCGAAAGAAACTTCGGAGTTAGACGAACAATCACAATTAGCAGGAAATAATAATGATGTATCTAATGATATCTTACGAAGCATACAGATAAGATATCCTAAAACAAGTGGAAAAATTACTGCAAAGACACAGCAATGGATTGTTGTATATCCTGATGGAAGCGAATATCATTTCTTATTTGACGGTTATAACTATCGTAAAATGCCTTTGTGGAATGATTAGTGTACACAAATAAAAATGTATTAATAACAAGTGCATTTTATAATATACCCCTAGATTTTAAAGTGTTTCAAAATCTAGGGGTATATGTTATATGCTATTTAATGACATAGCTCTTTTAAATATATTCAAAATATTCCAACAATTTCCTATATTCATCCTGCGAGGCACGGCAGGTTTCTAGTAAATAACCTTTTTCATCATTGTATTCATTTAAGCCTCGTCTATAATAATCTTTCATAGTATCATCAATAATAAAAGGGCAGATGTTATTTTTCAGACATTCTTTAAACATTATAAGTCTGCCAACACGTCCATTTCCGTCCTGAAATGGGTGTATTTTTTCAAATTTATAATGAAAATCAATTATATCCTCAAAGGTTATATTGCTGTTTTCCCTATAGTCTTTTAATAGACTCTTGATAGCGGCGGGGACTTTGGAAGGGTGTGTTGTTTCAATCATATCACCAATGACATTAGGGCGTTTCTTATAATCGCCAACTGCAAACCATTCTTTTTGACTATCCGTTGTTCCGCTTTTTAATAAGAGATGAATATGTTTTATAATATCTTCGGAAAGTTCTTTATCCGCAATTTTTAAAATATAATCAAAACATCTGAAATGATTAACAGTTTCTATGATGTCATCTACTTTTTCAACGCCATCAGTAATACCTATAGTCTTGGTTTCATAGATACTTCGTGTCTGTTCTTCTGTCAACCGGCTTCCTTCCATATGATTTGAATTATAAGCTATGCGTATCTGGGTCTGATGATATAGACCCCCTTTTAGTTTCATTTCCATTTCTTCACGAAGTCTGAAAAGAGTAGTATTTTTATCAATTTCTTTTTCATATGACAGAATAGCACCGGGCTGGCAGTCAAAAAAATCGCAAAGACTTTGAATTGTTGACATTGAAACATCTTCATTTTTGGAGAGCTTTGCCATAGTTGCTGAGGAAATTCCGATTTTATTTTTTAGCTTTTCTTTTGTGATTTCCTGTTCTTCCATTAGTAGAAATAATTTTTTGTATGAAATCATAGAATACCACCTTTCTGTACATACATAGTATATTATATATATTTAGATTTGTAAATATTTAATGTTTAGATATTGAAAGCAATATAATTTCACTAATTTGGTAGTTGCTGTAAAGGCATTTTGTGGGTATAATATATATAGATATAATTATTAGTATATGAAGGGATACGATATTAAAACTTTTGATAAGAAATTAAATAAATTATTGAAAAACAATTAATATAATGAAAAAGGACTGTCATCATAAATGACAGTCCTTTTTATGGTGGTGTATATTTATATACACGCCTGAAAATAAAACAACCCATCCTCAGTAAAGAAATCATATACACCGTTATATTTCTCAATCACAGATATTATGCTTCTAATACCGATACCGTGGCCGGCTTTATCCGATACAGGAGTATTATTTACAAATATAGGTTCAACAGCATAAGTATTGGTGATATTAATACATAATTTATTGTTTTTATCAAACACCTTTACTGTGATAATACGGTTTGAATTAACCTCGCCGTAGTCAGAAGTGCAGCCGGAATTGTAGTCAGAAGCAGTGTCGGATATGCTGTTATATGAATTATTAATAGATGTCCTGGCAGTCTGTACAAGCTTGCAGGCATTTATGGCATTTTCAATGGCATTTGCAAATAGACTGCAAAGGTCAGTTGGCTTGTAGTCAGAAAGGTTGGCGGCAGTAACTGACACTTGTGTGGTGATATTATATTTGTCAGCTTTGGCAATATAGGAAGATAATATAAGGTTGACAGCTTCATTAGCGCAGTATCTTGTTATTTGGCTGTTGTTAAGACTGGTACATATCTCCCTGATATAATCCTGTGCCTGTGCGTAGCTGTTATCATTAAGACAGCTTTGTATAAAGTTCATATGGTGTCGAAGGTCGTGGCGGTATATAGCTGCCTGTTTCTGATAGTCCGATAACTGGGCAATCTCTTTTTCTGCCTGTGCAGCTGCAGCCAAGAGAATGATATTTTCACGCTCGGCGGTATTTTTCTTATTTAACAGAGCCAGTATAACTGTTGATAATATAAAATAGAGTATGACAATAAAGCTGTCCATAAATTCTATAACAACAGCTTCTCCGCGGTATAACAGGTCTGTGTATACAGTGAATGCGTACTCTAAAATATAATAAGTAAGAGGCAGGAGAAAGAACATTGATATAATGGTCTTTGATTCGTTCTTAAGCCTTATTATGTAAGGAGAAATGTATTTAATTACAATAAATATAAGTGGGATTGTAATAATAATAGTTACAATATCTGATATCATAGGAATATCTTTGAAAATGTAAGCGGCAGCAGTGCCGAACCATTTTCTTGGGGTACACATAAGATAAGCCGACAGAACTGCAATTGATGAAATGTATATATTCTTATGGCAGACAAATCTTATGACAAGAATTAAAGGTATATGTATAAGGAAAGGATAGCTTTTATAAAGCACATTCTGACCAAGTAGCAGATAGCATACAGCCTGAAATAACGCAAATGTGAGAGTTGTATATATAAACAGCTTATGGTTATCTTCCAAGCGTATATCAGCAAAATAAAATGATACAATAATGCCAAAGATAAGAACAAAGATATAATTAATAAGATTTAATAAAGTAGAAATATCCATATAGCCCCCTGTTATTCTTCCATCTGGAAAGTTAAATACTGCTTCTTGATTTCAACGACACGGCGTTGTGCCAATGGAACTGTTTTGTTATTGCTCAGATGAATTTCATTACTAATAATAGTACTTATGTAGTTCATATTTACAATATATGAACGGTGTGGAAGCGTAAATTCTTTGTGAATACTAAGTGTATCACATATTGAGGAGAATACGTCGGTTGATGTTATGTGTTCTCCATTTTTAAGATGAATAGTTACCTTGCGGTTTAATGCTTCCGCATAGACAATATCAGCTGTACGGATTTTGTGTATACCTGAATTGTTCTTAATAATTATGTTGTTTGTCTGTTCGATGTTAAAGAAGTCTATTAAATCATCAAGCGTAGTATACAGGCGTTCTTTGTTCACGGGCTTTAACAGATAATTAAATGCCTTGACTTCATAGCTGTCTACTGCAAATTCGGAAGAT
The DNA here is from genome assembly GCF_040096425.1 of Lachnospira sp. CLA-JM-H23. Taxonomy (NCBI): domain Bacteria; kingdom Bacillati; phylum Bacillota; class Clostridia; order Lachnospirales; family Lachnospiraceae; genus Lachnospira; species Lachnospira sp. CLA-JM-H23. Next base: position 383,733 of record NZ_JBBMET010000002.1, on the reverse strand, counting down.
GAAGTTAAGAATATTATAGGTGCGGCTTTATCAAAGGTACGGATTTCATTAGCGAGTGCAAGTCCGTTCATTACTGGCATAATAATGTCAAGAAAATATATGTCAAACTTCTCAAATCCGGCAGTAGAAGCAAGCTCGACACTGCTGTTATAATATTTCACTGTGAAGCTGATATTAGATGAGGCTTCATAATTATCTAAAAGTTCTCTTATTATACCTAATTCGTATTGGTCATCATCACATACGGCAATCTTCATAGTAATCTCCACTTCTAACAATTAATACTTACGTTATTATATATTTCTTTTTGATAAAATTCCATAGAAATTTACATTGTTCGCGTTGAAAAATGTTGGTTGATATGATAAATAGTGTTAATTAGCTGATTTATTTCAATTATTGTGTTATATAACTGAAAAAGGAGGTATACGGAATTCTGTATACCTCCTTTTTATGCTTAAAAGCATAAGTTTAAATGGATTAACTAAAACAATGTTTAATTATCTCTGAACTCTGGCACCAGCTCCACCAACGATACCTTCAACTTCCTTAAGAGAAGCCATTGTTGTATCACCAGGAGTTGTCATAGCTAATGCACCATGAGCAGCACCATAGTTAACAGCCTTTTCAGCGTCTTCAAATGTCATAAGACCATATACAAGACCTGAAGCGAATGAATCTCCGCCACCAACTCTATCCATGATTTCAAGTCCATCATACTGAGCAGCTTTGTAGATTTCACCATCAGCCCAGCAGATTGCTGACCAGTCATTAACTGTAGCTGTCTTAACCTGACGAAGAGTTGTAGCAACAGCCTTGAAGTTAGGGTATGTAGCAGCAGCTTCGTTAATCATCTTCTTGTAACCATCAAGGTTAAGAGTCTTAAGGTTCTCATCGTTACCTTCGATTTCGAAACCAAGGCAAGCTGTGAAGTCTTCTTCGTTACCAATCATAACGTCAACATACTTAGCAACTTCTTTATTAACTTCCTGAGCCTTAGCTAAACCGCCAATAGCTTCCCACATAGATGGTCTGTAGTTAAGATCGTAAGATACGATTGTACCGTACTTCTTAGCTGCCTTACAAGCTGCAATAACAGTTTCACAAGCCTGTTCAGAAAGAGCAGCATAGATACCACCTGTATGTAACCAACGAACACCTAAGCCACCATCGCTCTTGTTCTTGAAGATGTAATCAAAGTCGAAATCTTCTGGAGTAGCCTGAGAAATAGCTGTGTTAGCTCTATCTGAGCAACCCTTGGCACCACGGATACCGAATCCTCTTTCTGTGAAGTTGAGACCATTTCTGCAAAGACGACCGATACCATCTGTCTTCTTCCAGCAGATAAGGGATGTATCAACACCACCCTGTTCGATGAAGTCCTTCATAAGAAGACCTACTTCGTTATCAGCGAAAGATGTGATAACAGCAGTTCTCATACCGAAGCACTTGTGAAGACCACGGATAACGTTATATTCTCCGCCACCTTCCCATGCTCTAAAGCTTCTTGCTGTACGAATTCTTCCTTCACCTGGATCAAGACGAAGCATTACTTCACCTAAAGATACAGCATCAAATGTGCATTCTTCAGCTGGTCTTAAATTTAATTTCATTTTTTAGATACCTCCAAATAAATTTTTACATAATCATATTAACATATAATTTAGATTTAATCTATATATTTAAGTAAAGTTTTGTATAAAGCTGTCAATTTTCCACTGATTAAAAAGAATATTGGTAAGTTACATTATATATAAATTGAAATATAATGTATTATGTAAGATGTAATGCAATTTATAAAAAGTGAAATGTTAAAAAAATATACATAATTATTGAAAATAGAACTTTTTGCTTATTGAAAATATTGTGGAGATATTGTAAAATATTTCTAAAATAGTATACCAATGAATAATATTTATGAAATGAGGCATATATATGAGCAATATCAAGAAGTTAAGAAAACTCAAAATCCAATGGAAAATATTGCTTTCAGCAATGCTTGTTATATTCGTATTTGGCGGATATATGGTATTTGCTAAAGCTGATTCCAGTGTCACTGTATCAGTGACAACGACAGCAACAATTGTTAATCAGGGCACAGAGTCGAACAGCATCGTGGCAACTATGTCGGGAAGAGATGAGAATAATGTCAGTCAGGATTCACCGGATAATTATAAGCCGGCAGTAAGAAATCTTAAATGGACAGTATCCAACTCTGATATTATTAAATTTGTCGTAAGTGATAGTGCGGGAACTAAATATGCAGACACAGCAGAAGGCACTGCCAATCCTACAATATATGGTAATAGAGCAGGTAAGGCAACAATTACGGCTACATATTATACTAAGGCTTACGGACCAGACGGTAGCATTACTTATGAAGAAGAGCTTGGAAATGACTCTGTAGATATCATCGTTCCTTTAAAGATTAACAGCTTTAAGGCATACAGAAATGGTGTAGAGCTTACAAAAGAAGAAATGCTTTGTTATCAGGTAGGAGATATTATTGAGATAACATCTAATGCCAATGATACTAATAAAATATTTGTTGAAACAGACAATGATAAGACAGGAAGTCTTTCTAAAGATGGTATTGTAGAGAAAGTATCATCTTCAGGTGCTAAAGTAACACTTAAGATTGTCGGTGGTGGTAGAACTAATCTTAAAGTAAGAACAGCAGATGGTGATGGTATCAATTCTCTTACAGCAACATACCAGATAACATCAAAGGTCGAATACACTGATGGAGTTGCTAACTCAGAAGGACATTCTATTCAGAAGCTTTCTGATGGTACAAGATTTATTACATTATCAGATAAAGATTTTGAAGACTTTAAAGAAGAAGCAATTCCTTCTAATATTAAGTATCCAGCAACAGCAGGTGTTACATATGTATCATCAGATACAGACGTAATTACATATAAGGCTGGTAGCGTAAAAGGTGTTAACGCAGGTGTAGCCCAGGCAACAGCAGGTGTTGCAAGTATTGATGTACAGGGTAACATAGGCTGGGCGACCAAAGATGCAGTTAATGTTGTTGTACCATTTAAGAAGCTTGGCAATGATGTAAGTAATATGAATGTGGGTGACTCAATACAGCTTAAGACTTCTGCTAAATCAACAGAGGTTACCTGGTCAACATCTGATAACAGCGTACTTCAGGTTGATGCAACAACAGGTCTTGTTACAGCAATGGGAGCTGGTAAAGCTACTATATATGCAACAAGAGTTGATGATGAACTTTCAACAAAGTACAAGCTTAATAATCAACTTTCTTATGAGATTACAGTTATCGATGGATTTGGCTTAAGCCTTACATCAATGAGTGTTAATATAGGTGATACACAGAACCTTGTAGCACTTGTAACTAATAATCCAAGCAAGGATGATATTACATTTACAGTAGAGAATCAGCCAGATGCAGCAGGAGTTGTTCCAACTGAGACTTTAATTAATGTAGTTCAGTCAGAAGACGGAAGAACATTCAAGGTAACAGGTATTGCATCAGGTATAGCACATATTAAGGTGACACAGAATGTTAATGGCGTTATTAAGAAAGCAACCTGTGTTGTATATGTTACAACACCAGTGGGTGAGATTACTATTAATCCTTCATCACTTACAGTAGACAGAGGTTCATCTGATACTGTACAGCTTATATTTAACCCATCAGCACCAACTAATAATAAAGTATTATGGTCATCATCTAATACAGATGTTGCAACAGTAGAAGGTGACAGCTATACAGCTACAATTACTGGTGTATCTGGTGGTACAACAACAATTACGGTCATAACAGAAGACGGACTTAAAGTAGCAACTTGTGATGTATATGTAAGAGAACCTGTAACAGGTCTTGTACTTAATGCAACAACAGTTGAATCATCGATGGCAGTTGGTCAGTATCAGCTCGTTGCAACTGTTCTTCCAGCAGGCGAAGGTGTTGACCGTGCTGTAACATGGACATCATCAGATCCATCGGTTGCAACAGTAGATGAGAATGGTCTTGTTAAGTATGTTAAGCCAGGATATTGTACAATCGTATGTAAGACAACAGATGGAGCATATATAGCTACTTGTAACTTTATCATAAGCATACCAGTAGAGCAGATTAAACTTGATTATACTGATGAGATAATGTCAATAGGCAGTACATTAAGAATTACAGCAGAGGTTCTTCCGGTAACAGCTACTAATAGAACAGTAGTATGGGAATCTTCTAATACTAATGTGTGTATCGTAGATTCTAATGGTCTTGTAGAGGCAGTTGGAACAGGAAGCTGTACAATCCTTTGTAAGTCATTGGACGGTAACTACACAGCAATGTGTAATATATATGTTAAACAGCCTGTAACACAGGTTATACTTAATACAACAGATATAACTGTAAGACAGGGTCAGGTATTCTGGCTTAATGCTACTTGTCTTCCAGAGAATGCAGATAATAAGATTATCAGCTGGGAAAGCCGTGATGAGAGCGTGTGTACAGTTGAGAGCGATGGTAAGGTTACAGCAGTAGGTGCTGGTACAACATCTATTATTGCAACCAATGTTGATACAGGACTTACAGCATATTGTGTTGTAACGGTTACACAGCCGGTAACAGGAATTTCGCTTAACTCAGATTATCAGGAATTATGGGTTGGAGCTAAATATGCAATCATACCGGTAGTTGAACCTTATGATGCTGAGAATAAGAATGTTACATATTTATCAAGTGATCCATCAGTAGCAACAGTAGATGAAAATGGTGTTGTTACAGCATTAAAGGGTGGAAGTTGTATAATTGAAGTGACAACCGAAGTTAATAAGTTAACGGCGGCGTGTACGATTGTAGTAAAAGAGTATGTATCATCAATAACTCTTAGTGAAACTGATAAATTTATGAATGTTGGTTCAACAGGAACGCTTGTTGCTTCTGTTGGAACGGATACAGCTACTAATAAGAATATAGTATGGTCATCTTCTAATTATGATATATGTTATGTAGATGGCAATGGTAACTTAAGTGCCAACTCAGTTGGTAATGCAGTTATTACAGCAACAGCGGCAGACGGAAGTGGTGTTAGTGCTTCTTGTATTGTAAAGGTTGTTGATCCTGTAATAGGAATTACAGTTGAACCAGATACAGTAAGGCTTCTTGTTGGTGATTCAGCTAAGGTTACAGCAGTCATAACACCAGATAGTGCAACTGTCAAAGATGTATCATGGACATCATCTAATGAAGCTATTGCAACAGTAGATGAGTCGGGAGAAATATTTGCCCTTAGTACTGGTAAATGTAAGATAACAGCTACATCACAAGACGGTAACGAAGTTAAGGGTGTATGCTGGGTATATGTAACACCAGTTGTTAACATATCATCATTAAGAATTAACTCTAAAGAAATATATATGCTTTCTGGACGAGCTAGACAGTTATCAGTAATTGTAAGACCTGTTAATAATACAGATTCTTATGAGTGGTATTCAACAGATACAGGAATTGTACAGGTAGACCAGAATGGTGTAATCACAACCGTTGGTCCTGGTACTGCAGATGTGTTTGTTATAAGCAATAACAGCAGTGTAGAAGCTTCATGTACGGTACATTCGCTTGCTATGAGTACATCACGAGTGAGATTGGAGCAGTACGATAGATTTAATCTAGATGTAATAGGTACAGAAGATGCTGTTACCTGGAGAAGTTCTAATCCAAGAGTATGTACGGTTTCATCATCAGGTGAAGTTATAGGTAGACGGGCAGGAACAGCTACAGTAACAGCTACAGTTCATAATAAGACACTTAGCTGTACGGTAACAGTTACTAACATCAGGTAATGCTGCTGGAAAATTTCAATTCTTGATATAAGCTTTAAAGATATTATAGAACTTAAAGATGGTTATGCCAGACATTCAAGTCTGGCATAACCATTCTTTATATAATATTTTGACTGTTATCAGAACATAATGGAACTGACTGTAATAATAAACGGCTTATAGAACAAAATAGACAATATAAAAAGAAACAGGCACTATAAGATTATTCTTATGGTGCCTGTTCTTTATTATTTAATATGAGGGGGAGATAGAAAGAATTAACTTTGCTATCTGATTATTAATATAACCTGTAATTGTGTGCAAAGTATGTCTTATTTATGAAAGAACGATAAAAAGAATTAACAAAATAATAAAATAATATATATCAAATGGATAGCAGCTATAAAGTTCAAAAAGTTTAATTTGTTAATTTATTGATTATTGAGTATCAATATGTTAGAATTTATTCGTTAAAATATAAAGGCAGGGGAATAAGTATGAATAGCAATGACAAAGATGAGTTAGATGATGAGTTAATTAAATCAATGAAAAAGCTTGTTGAAGAAGAAACTAACGTTGCTAAGGCGTTCATAGATACCCAGAATGAGTTGCCAGACGAAGATGATGAGTCTGGTGATGAAACAATGGGTAAGACAAGGGTTATACCTAAGGTCACAGATGATATGCTCACTAAAGTAAGTGATGCTACAATTAATATCAGTGATTTGAATGCAGACAAAAAACTTCAATCCAATAAAGAACAGAATAATATAGATGATACCAGCAGAGTAAAAGAATACAATAAAGTCAGGGAGTCAGAACCGGTAACAGAATATAATATGGCAGAACAGCAGGATAAGTGTTCTGATGCACATATGGATAATGGTAATAATGAGAAAGATGACAGCGTGCAGGAAAAGGCTAAGAAGCCTATGGATGCTAAGAGGAAAAAGATGATTATAGCTGTTTCCTGTGTAGTAGCTGCTTTAGTAGTCATTATAGGTATAGTTGTCGGAGTTGTTCTTAATAATAAGAATAAGAATTCGTACCAATATAATTATGATAAAGGAATGAGTTCTTATCAGAACAAGGATTATGATAATGCTATTAAGTATCTTGCTAAAGCTTCCAAGTTATCTGAAGGCAAGAAAAATGTAGATTTAAAATATACATTGTATCAGTGTTATGCTGCAACAGATAATACAGATATGTCAATTGAAGTGTTAAAGGATATTTTATCATTTGATGAGAATAATGAGAAAGCTATAAAAGCATTAGCTTCAATATATAATACTAAGAAAGATGGAACAAGTCTTAATAAGCTTATTAAAGATTATAAGGATAAACAGGGTTACAAATATCTTACAGATTATGTTGTTGAAACCCCTAAGCCATCAGTTGAAGCTGGAAGCTATGATGATGTGATTAAGTTACAATTTACAGAGAACAGCAGTTCAACAATATATTACACAACAGATAAGACTGAGCCAGATAAGAAAAGTAAACGTTACACAGGTACAGCAATAGAAATACAGAGTGGTACTACTACAATAAAGGCTATTGCTATTAGTGACATAGGAGTGTGCAGTGATGTTGTGGAGCTGGAGTATACAGTTGACTTTAAGAAGCCATCTGCACCAACAGTAGGTCCTGCCTCAGGAACATATGAGGAAGGACAGACTGTGACAATAGATAATATTCCAGTTGGCAGTACAGCGTATTATACATTAGATGGTTCTACACCAACTAAGAATTCGGAGGAATACTCTGAACCATTTACAATTCCAACAGGTAATAATGTAATATCTGTTGTTATAATTGATTCGCATAACCAGTCAAGCAGTGTTGTTAAGCGTAACTATGTTGTCAACAAGGCTAAGACATATGTATATAATGAGGCACTTGAGATATTAAAAGGAAAGCTTATATCAAAGGGAGTGCTTAAGTCAGATGGAACTACAGCTGCTGATGGTTCTACAGTTACATTTGTATATCAGTCAAGGACAACTGTAGATGGAGTTGAGATGTTCGTTGTAAGATATGATGTGACATCTAAGACGGGTAAGACTTCTACAGCTGGTTATTATGGTGTCGCGACTAAGACAGGTGACTGCTATACAGTGACACAGAATGGCGGAGCATATAGTGCAGCCGCATATAATTAAGTTTTGATGTGTGATTAACACTTCAGATAATATATAACTGAAAGGGGTAATAAAATGTACAAGATTCTTAAGGCTGAAAAATTAGCAGAAAAGATTTTTCTTATGGATGTTGAAGCACCAAGAGTTGCTAAGCACTGTGAACCTGGCCAGTTCATAATTGTTAAAATGGATGAAAAAGGAGAGAGAATTCCTCTTACAATCTGTGATTATGACAGAGAAGCTGGAACAATAACAATTGTATTCCAGATAGTAGGAGCATCAACAGAAAAAATGTCTCACCTTAAAGCAGGCGATGCTTTTAGTGATTTCGTTGGTCCATTAGGATGCCCTTCAGAATTAATTCACGAGAATATTGAGGATTTAAAGAAGCAGAATATCGTATTTATAGCAGGTGGTGTAGGTACAGCACCAGTATATCCTCAGGTAAAATGGCTTCATGAGCATGGTGTAGATGTTGATGTTATCGTTGGAGCTAAGAACAAAGACCTTATCTTATTAGAAGAAGAGATGAAGGCAGTGGCAGGTAATCTTTATATAACAACTGATGATGGCAGCTATGTAAGAAAAGGTATGGGTACAGATGTACTTAAAGATCTTTATGCACAGGGTAAGAAGTATGACAAATGTATAGCGATTGGACCATTGATTATGATGAAATTCGTCTGTCTTTTAACTAAGGAATTAGGTATACCTACAGTTGTAAGTATGAACCCTATTATGGTTGATGGTACAGGTATGTGTGGTGCATGCAGACTTCAGGTTGGTGATGAGATTAAGTTCGCTTGTGTAGACGGACCGGAGTTCGATGGACATTTAGTAGACTTTGACCAGGCTATGAAACGTCAGCAGACATATAAGACAGAAGAGGGCAGAGCTATGCTTGCAGCCCTTGAAGGAGATACGCATCACGGTGGATGTGGACAATGTAATTAATCAACGGAAAAGAGGTATATATAATGGATGTTATGAAGAAAGTTCCAGTAAGGGAACAGGCTCCAGATGTAAGGAATAAGAACTTTGATGAGGTATGCCTTGGATATAATGCAGAAGAGGCACAGGAAGAAGCAACACGTTGCCTTAATTGTAAGAATGCTAAATGTGTACAGGGATGTCCAGTATCAATCAATATTCCGGAATTCATACATAATGTAAAAGAAGGTAATTTTGAAGAAGCTTACAAGGTTATTGGAAAGTCATCTGCATTACCTGCTGTATGTGGCCGTGTATGTCCACAGGAAACACAGTGTGAAGGTCAGTGTATAAGAGGAATTAAGGGCGAAGCTATATCAATTGGTAAGCTTGAAAGATTCGTAGCTGACTGGGCTAGAGAGAACAATGTATCACCAGAGATGCCAACAGAGAAGAAGGGTAAGAAAGTGGCTGTTATCGGTTCAGGTCCTTCAGGACTTACTTGTGCCGGTGACCTTGCTAAGATGGGATATGATGTTACAATATTTGAAGCACTTCACGAAGCTGGTGGAGTATTAGTATATGGCATTCCAGAATTCCGTCTTCCAAAGAAGACAGTTGTTGCATCAGAGATTGAAAATGTTAAGAAGCTTGGCGTTAAGATTGAAACTAACGTAGTAATCGGTAAGTCAATGACAATTGACCAGCTTATTAATGAAGAAGGTTTTGATGCTGTATTTATCGGTTCAGGTGCTGGTCTTCCAAGATTTATGGGTATCCCAGGAGAAAATGCTAATGAAGTATTCTCAGCTAATGAATACCTTACAAGAAGCAATCTTATGAAAGCTTTCAGAGAGGATTATGATACACCAATAGCAAGATTTAAGAAGGTTGCTGTCGTTGGTGGTGGTAACGTTGCTATGGATGCCGCAAGAACAGCATTAAGACTTGGTGCTGAGGTACATATTGTATACAGAAGAAGTGAGGAAGAACTTCCTGCAAGAGCAGAAGAAGTACATCACGCTAAAGAAGAGGGTATTATATTTGACCTTCTTACTAACCCAACAGAAGTCCTTACTGATGATAAGGGTAATGTTACAGGTATTAAGTGTGTTAAGATGGAACTTGGCGAACCAGATGCTTCTGGAAGAAGAAAGCCTGTTGAAGTCCCTGATTCAGAATTCGTAATGGATCTTGATGCAGTTATAATGTCACTTGGTACATCACCTAACCCACTTATCTCATCTACAACTAAGGGTCTTGAGATTAATAAGAGGAAATGTATTGTAGCAGAAGAAGCTAATGGACAGACATCTAAGGAAGGCGTATACGCTGGTGGTGATGCTGTTACAGGTGCTGCAACAGTTATTCTTGCTATGGGAGCTGGTAAAGCTGCTGCTAAGGGTATTGATGAGTACCTTTCAAAGTAAGTAATTATATTTGCAATAATAGTAAAAAGCTGTTGATTTATTATCAGTGTTTAGATAATAAATCAACAGCTTTTGTTTATCTTATGTTATAGCCTGATTATAGCTGGGTAATATTTAGCATTGACAGGCTGTGTGATTTTATAGCAGACTGTATGGTTCTATGGAAGCCAGTATTTTTATAAAGCTGATTGTATGCTTTTTATAGAAGCCTGTATATTCTTTTTGTTTTTGTAAAGTTGATTTACATATTGAAAATGCTGTCAATGTATTTATCAGAGATAGTGTCACATAACCCTTCGGACGTGTCAGGGAACTGTTTCATAATAGCATTTTTGATGTAATCACTTCTGTTGAAATATTTCATTTCTTCTGCAATATCATTGTTGTAAGAACCTTCAATGTCTTCTTTGGTTACATTGTCATTAAGCCAGTTGATAATAGTGTCCGTTGCTTCATTTTCGATAGAGGCGTTTGACTTGATTTTCTTGGAATACTTTAATGACCAGAAACCTATTGCGATAAATCCAACAAATAAAAGACCAAGAACAACATTTACAAGTATGAAATTAGAACTACCTTTTGTTACAAACTTTAATATTCCGATGTCATTAAGAATAAGAATTATAATTCCAGCAGCACCGCATACAAAAAAAGTTATTGCAGACGACAAGTTATCTTTATATTTGTCATCTGTTGACTCATACAGATTGCCAGAGTGCTGTAAAAGCTCAATGCCTTCTTCTTCCTCGATAATATTTTTGGCTTCTTTTTCAGAAATGCCAGATTGCTTAACTTCGTCAATGATGTGTTCATCAACTGTATTGTCTGACTGTGAATTTAAGCTGCTCACAATAATCTCCTTTCTATGCATATGAATAATATGTAATATGTAGCATTAAAATGCTTTGCGTAAATTAAACTATATATAATCAGTAAAATGTGGTACTATTACCAGATGTAAGCAGAATGAAAATGCTGTCTGCTTATTAAAATATATACGCTTAATTACTATTTGGTTAATTATAAAGTATAAATGTGAAAAATTAAAGAACATGGGCAGAAAATTTAAAAGATTGATAATTAAAAAGGAGGTTATAGAAGATGAGCAAGACTCTTATTGTTACAGGTGGAAGTATTAATGTTGCGTGGGCGAAAGAATGGCTTGATAATCAGACATTTGATTATTGCATAGCGGCTGACAGCGGTCTTGAGTATGCTGATAAGCTTGGATTGAAGGTGGATTTTCTGCTTGGAGATTACGATTCAGTAGATAAAGATGTGCTTGACAGATATAAGAGTAATACTGAATTTGAGATATATCCTAAAGAAAAAGATTATACCGACACACATCTTGCGATTATGACAGCACTTAAAAAGGGTGCAACAGACATATATATACTTGGTGCGACAGGAACAAGAATGGATCACACAATTACCAATATAGGAAATATGAAGGTGGCGGCTGATTGTGGAAAGGACTGCCATATAGTTGATGAGCACAATTATATATATCTTTTAAGTGAGGCTGATGGAATACATATAATTCGTAAAGACAGCCAGTATGGAAGATATGTGTCAATTATTCCTATGTCAGAAAATGTCAGTTTAAGCCTTGAGGGATTTAAATATACGCTTGATAATTATGAATTAAAGCAGGGATTAAGTATATGCCAGAGCAACGAAGTGGAAGATGAACAGGGAATAATTAAGGTTCATAAAGGACTTATTATAGTTCTTGAAACAAAAGATTAATAACATATATGTCCTATGTGCAAAATTAATGAAAAATGCGTATAAAATTAACAAAATAACGTGGAAAGCAACAACAAATCTCTTGTAATTTAACTTACATTGTTATAAAATAAACAATAGTTGTTTGCATTAAGCAATATATAACAAAGAGGAGGTCTCGGTGATGAGTAATACTACACAGGCTTTATCAAGAATCGAAGCAATTCTTGATGATAGCAGTTTTGTTGAAATCGGAGCGGCTGTTACAGCAAGAGCAACAGATTTTAACATGCAGGAAAAAAAGGCTCCATCTGATGGTGTAATCACAGGATATGGAGTTATCAATGGAAATCTTGTGTATGTGTATAGCCAGGATGCTGCTGTGTTAGGCGGAACAATTGGTGAGATGCATGCCAAGAAGATTGCTAATCTTTATGAGAAGGCAATGAAAATGGGAGCTCCTGTGATTGGTCTGATTGACTGCGCAGGTTTAAGACTTCAGGAAGCAACAGACGCCCTTGACGGCTTTGGACAGATTTATAAGAATATGTCATTAGCTTCTGGAATTGTTCCACAGATTACAGCCGTATACGGTGAATGTGGTGGAGGTCTTGCTGTTCTTGCAGAACTTTCAGATTTCGTATTTGTGGAAGAAAAGAAGGCTAAGTTATTTGTTAACAGTCCTAACGCATTAGATGGCAACTATGAATCTAAGCTTGATACATCAAGTGCAGAATTTATGGCTAAAGCAGGTGTTGCAGATTTCATTGGTGATGAAGAAACAATCGCTAATGGAGTAAGACAGCTTGTATCAATGCTTCCATCTAATAATGAGGAAGGTGCTGTATACACAGATAATCAGGACGACCTTAACAGAGTATGCGCTGATATGTCAGCAGAGATAGCTGATGCTGCACTTGCTCTTACAGATATTTCAGATGATGGATTATTTGTAGAAGTTAAGGCTGAATATGCTAAGGAAATGGTAACTGGCTTCATTCAGCTTGATGGAGTTACAGTTGGTGCTGTTGCTAACAGAACAGCAATATATGATGAGAATGGCGAAAAGGCAGAAGAGTTTGCAGCTGTATTAACTACAGATGGAGCTTATAAGGCAGCCGAATTCGTAACATTCTGTAACGCATTTGAAATACCAGTGCTTTCACTTACTAATGTTAAGGGCTTTGAAGCTAATGTAAGAGCTGAGAAGACAATTGCCAAGGCAGCTGCTAAGTTAGTATATGCATTTTCTAACGCAGATGTGCCAAAGGTTAATGTAATTACAGGTGAAGCTTATGGAAGTGCATATGTAGCTATGAATTCTAAGTCAGTAGGTGCAGATATGGTATATGCCTGGTCACAGGCAAGCATCGGTATGATGGATGCTTCTTTAGCTGCTAAGATTATGTATGCTGATGAAATCGCAGCAGCAGATGATGTTACAGCTAAGATTAATGAAAAGGCTTCTGAATATGCAGCATTACAGTCAAGCGTTGAGCAGGCAGCTGCAAGAGGTTATGTTGATACAATTATTAACCCAGAAGATACAAGAAAGTACATTATTGCAGCATTTGAAATGTTGTTTGATAAAAGAGAGGTTCGTGCAGATAAGAAGCATGGCACAGTATAATTGAAGAGGTGATAATATGAAGAAAATTAAGTTTAAAAAGTTCTTAGTGTTATTCTCATTACTTATCTGTGTATTCTGTATGACAGCCTGCAGTTCATCTAATGGCACTATATCAACAGCAAGTGCCAAGACAGAATTAAAACAGCAGCAGCTTGATGCCAGTGAGGCTTATCTTGTAGACTGGGTTAAAGATATGATTACATATCTTGATAAGAATGATTCTGCTAAGATAACAGCGGATGCAGAGGCAGCTCAATCACTTACAATGGTAAATAATAAGTTATACATTGTTGACCAGAGTGGAATTAGTGTTAAGACAATAGCTTTTTATAATAGCTGGAATAGCACAAGAGGTGAGTTAGGTGCTTTAAAGAGTATCAATGAAATTAATGTAGAACTCAACAGCAAGACAGGTGAGTTATGTACTATTACAGTTGATACTTCATATGAGAAGAATGATAAATGTACATTTGAATTCGTAATTAATGATGACTATACACTTGAAAATGGTGCTATCAATCCATCATATACTACAGGACAGAAGATGTATAAAGCAGTAATGAATACTCTTATCGGTATGGGAACAGTATTCGTTGTACTTATATTTATTTCATTCATTATTTCATTATTTAAGTACATCAATAAGTTTGAGAACAAAAATAAGGCTAAGAATGAAGCATCTAATGATGCCCAGGGTGTTGATAATGCTATTGCTCAGATAGTTTCAAGCGAAGAGCAGGATGAAGAAGTTGATGATCTTGAACTTATAGCAGTTATAACAGCAGCTATTGCTGCATCAGAGAATACATCTACAGACGGACTTGTAGTTCGTTCAATTAGAAAGGTTAATAGCAGGAGGAAATAAATTATGAAGAATTATACAATAACAGTTAATGGAAATGTATATGATGTTACTGTAGAAGAAGGAACAGGAAGCACAGCAGGTGCAGCTAAGGCAGCAGCACCAAAAGCAGCAGCTCCTAAGGCAGCGCCAAAGGCTGCAGCACCAGCAGGCGCACAGGGTGCAGTAAAGGTTAATGCACCAATGCCTGGTAAGATTCTTAAGGTTAACGTTAATGCGGGCGCAGCAGTTAAGAAGGGTGATGTATTACTCGTTCTTGAAGCTATGAAGATGGAAAATGAAATCTGTGCACCACAGGATGGTACAGTTGCTACAGTTGAGTGTGCAGCTGGTGATTCAGTAGAGTCAGGTAAAGTATTAGTTTCTATGAACTAATTGATATATCAATTAGTTGTGTAGAGATAATATACGGAGGTAAAAAATGGAATATATTTTATCAACATTGGGAAACCTCGTTCACCAGACAGCATTCTTTAACCTCACTTGGGGTAATTATCTGATGATTCTGGTTGCGCTGTTTTTCATGTATTTGGCAATCAAAAAAGAATATGAACCTCTGCTTTTAGTACCTATTTCATTTGGTATGTTACTTGTTAATCTTTTCCCGGATATTATGTTATCTATTGAAGATTCAAGCAATGGCGTAGGTGGTTTGTTACATTATTTTTATTTATTAGATGAATGGAGTATTCTGCCATCACTTATCTTCCTTGGTGTTGGTGCGATGACAGAC
The DNA here is from genome assembly GCF_040096425.1 of Lachnospira sp. CLA-JM-H23. Lineage (NCBI taxonomy): Bacteria > Bacillati > Bacillota > Clostridia > Lachnospirales > Lachnospiraceae > Lachnospira > Lachnospira sp. CLA-JM-H23. Next base: position 368,474 of record NZ_JBBMET010000002.1, on the reverse strand, counting down.
TTTGGTCCACTTATCGCTAATCCTAAGAGTTTCCTTTTAGGTGCAGCAGCACAGTTTGGTATATTCGCTGCTTACATTATGGCTATATTTATGGGATTCCCAGATAAGGCAGCAGCAGCAATATCTATTATTGGTGGTGCTGATGGTCCTACATCAATATTCCTTGCTGGTAAATTAGGACAGACTAATTACCTTGGACCAATAGCGGTTGCAGCATATTCATATATGTCACTTGTACCAATTATCCAGCCACCTATTATGAAGTTATTAACAACTGAAAAGGAAAGAAAGATTAAGATGGAACAGCTAAGACCTGTATCTAAGCTTGAGAAAATTCTTTTCCCTATTATCGTTACAATCGTTGTAGTATTAATTCTTCCTACAACAGCACCACTTGTTGGTATGCTTATGCTTGGTAACCTTTTTAGAGAGTCAGGAGTTGTTAAGCAGCTTACAGAAACAGCATCCAATGCACTTATGTATATAGTTGTTATTATTCTTGGTACATCAGTTGGTGCTACAACAAGTGCAGAAGCCTTCCTCAATCTTGATACATTAAAGATTGTTGCATTAGGTCTTATTGCATTCTGCTTTGGTACAGCGGCAGGTGTTATATTTGGTAAGATTATGTGTAAGGCTACACACGGTAAGGTTAATCCACTTATTGGTTCAGCAGGTGTATCTGCAGTTCCAATGGCAGCCAGAGTTTCACAGAAGGTTGGTTCAGAAGCAGATCCTTCTAACTTCCTTTTGATGCACGCTATGGGACCTAACGTAGCCGGTGTTATTGGTACAGCGGTTGCGGCTGGTACATTTATGGCGATGTTTGGTGTTATGTAAAACAGACTAAGAGGCTCTAAGCTCGCACAATACGCGAGCTAAGACCCTCTAAGTCTGTATAGAAGTTGCTTACGCAACTTCGTTGTGGACGGAAGAAGGGCTATATATGATAAGACCTTCTAAGTCTGAATAGAAGTTACTTACGCAGCTTAATTAGAGTTTATTTACTTTATATATAGGAATATATAGGAGGAGTTTAAGATGGCAGATCAGGTTAAGAAACCATTAAAGATAACTGAGACTGTATTAAGAGATGCTCATCAGTCACTTATTGCTACAAGAATGACTACAGAGCAGATGCTTCCAATCATAGACAAGATGGATAAGGTTGGATATCATTCAGTTGAGTGCTGGGGCGGTGCTACATTTGATGCATCACTTCGTTTCCTTAAGGAAGACCCTTGGGAAAGACTTCGTAAGTTAAGAGATGGTTTTAAGAATACAAAGTTACAGATGTTATTCAGAGGACAGAATATCCTCGGATACAATCATTATGCAGATGACGTTGTAGAATATTTCGTACAGAAGTCTATTGCTAATGGTATTGATATAATCAGAATATTTGACTGTTTCAATGATTTAAGAAATCTTAAGTCATCAGTAGAGGCAGTTAAGCTTGTTAAGAAAGAAAATCCTAATGCTCACGCACAGATAGCACTTTGCTATACACTTGGTGATGCATATACTCTTGATTACTGGAAAGAAACAGCTAAGAGAATTGAGGATATGGGTGCAGATTCTATCTGTATCAAGGATATGGCAGGTTTACTTGTTCCTGCTAAGGCTACAGAGCTTGTACAGGCATTAAAGGATGGTTCTTCACTTCCTATCCAGATGCATACACATTATACATCAGGCGTTGCTTCAATGACATATATGAAGGCTGTTGAAGCAGGTGCTGATATTATCGATACAGCTATGTCACCATTCTCAATGGGAACATCACAGCCGGCTACAGAAGTTATGGTAGAGGCATTTAAGGGTACAGAGTACGATACAGGTCTTGACCAGAACCTTCTTGCAGAGATAGCTGCTTACTTCCAGCCAATGAGAGAAGAAGCATTAAAGTCAGGTCTTATGAATACTAAGGTTCTTGGTGTTAATATTAAGACATTATTATATCAGGTACCTGGTGGTATGCTTTCTAACCTTGTATCACAGCTTAAGGAAGCTGGTGCAGAAGATAAGTATCAGGCAGTTCTTGAGGAAATTCCTAAGGTTCGTAAGGACTTTGGTGAACCACCTCTTGTTACACCATCATCACAGATTGTTGGTACACAGGCTGTTCTTAATGTATTACAGGGCGAGCGTTATAAGATGATTACTAAGGAATCTAAGAAGGTTCTTATGGGTGAATTCGGACAGACAATTAAGCCATTCAACCCAGAAGTACAGAAGAAGGCTATAGGTGATGCTACACCTATTACCTGCCGTCCGGCAGATCTTATTGAGCCACAGCTTGAGAAGTTCAAGAATGACCCAGTCGTACAGCAGTACAAGCAGCAGGATGAAGATGTGCTTTCATACGCATTATTCCCAGCAGTTGCTACTGAGTTCTTCAAGTATAGAGAAGCACAGCAGAAGAAGGTTGACCCTGCTAAGGCTGATACAGAGAATAAGGCATATCCAGTTTAATAGCTAGCGGTATGATTTGTTTTTTCGTAGAACTCGCAACAACTGGTGGTTTTAAGTGAAAAAATGGGCGTGGGACGTTAGTCCCACGCCCATTTTTGTCATTTTCTGGCAGATTGGGATATATGACAACTGTAATTATAAGGATAAATAAAGTAATATAGCAGCATAAAAATATAAGAAACAGGAGGAACAAAGTTTATGGTGAAAAACAAAAAATGTCATAGTAAGAAAATGGCAGCATTAGTTACAGCTGTTGTGCTTGCTGTATCGGCAGCAGTTTCATTTGCAGTACCACAAGTAAAAGCTGCCAATGGACCATGTGATACTGGTGATTGGGCTTATGCTTATATTAATGTAAGAAATGGAGAGGAAAGTAATCTGCTATTCTCATCAGAAGGCACTAATTCCATAGATGGAATGTCTTATGACAGAGAGTCTAATACACTTACATTAAATAATTATAAAAGCTCTACAACAGTAATAGTTACTAATATGATGGGTGACGATTTCAAGATTAACCTTGTTGGTGATAATGAAATCAGAAGTATAGGTTCATATGGTGATGCCTGGGGCGGTTCAATCAATATAAGTGGTAATGGTTCTTTGGTAATTAATGCAGACAAATCAGATGATTATGGAATAGCTTTCTTTGCTGAGGGAACTAATTCGGTGCTTTCAGTTGCAGACACCTGTAATGTTACAATATATTCTGGTTCAAAGGCAGTAGTGTATACAAGCGATAATCTCACTAACAAGCCAATTAAGGATAATGGAACATTAAAGGAAAATGTGACATATAATGTTTCACATCCGCTGGAAATATCAAGATTATGTGCCAGGTATTATGAGTACGACCCTTATACAACTAATATAGTATATAAGAACGAGACAGATAATACTTCATTATATTATATTAAAGAGCTGACATATATTGAACCTGCTAAAGTGACTTATACATTATATAAGCTTACTACAAAGAAAGCTATGGGCGATGTATATTATGCTGACAAAGTAGGTGAATATGATAATATCCCTGCTGGATATACCAAGACCACATTAGACAATCCAATTTCATATTATGAGTCAGACAGTGGAAGCGGCGGAACAAGTCAGGTTATAATCAATACAGCAACAAATGAAAAGTATGTATCTGCATATGTTTATGAAAATAAAACATCATATTATAGAATATGTAAGCTTCTTGAAAAGCTTGGTGTAGATGAACGAAGCAATGATGAATTATGGCTTATTGATTATGACAATCCTGTAGCAACATACAATCCTGTAGTGGGAAGTGATAATCTTCCAGACGGATACAAGTATGACGGTACAGAGATAGAAGGTCTTTATAATGTTGAATGTGTAGCAGATAGGCTTACATTTACAGCTAAATCATCTAGTGATAATACGACAGATAATTCAAAAGGAGACACAACCAATAATCCATCTGACAACACAACAGATACACCAGCAGATGAGAAGCCATCGACACCAGAGTCAAGCACCACTAATACAGTAGTAGATGTATCAGACGGCAGCACAACTATTAAGGCTGATGAAATCAGAAAGATTATTGAAGATAACAAGGTGAATGATGTTGTTATCAAATCTAACAATGATGTTACATTTACATTTGCAAAAGGAACAATGTCAGAAGTATCACAGGTTGCAATATATGACTTCTCAACAGCAATTACTTCTGATATAAAAGAAGCAGGAGATATGCCGGCAGATGTAACAGAGGATATATTCGTATCTAAGATTGTATACAATTATTCCGGCGTGCTTCCAGCAACGGCAAGTATTAAGTTAAATGTTGGAAAAGCATATGCAGGCCAGACACTTTATTACAGCCAGCTCTTAGATGATGGAACAATAATTAGTATGATGTCAGCTGTAGTTGATAATGATGGTTATATGACAGTAGAACAGGATCACTGCTCAACATATCTTATTACAAAACAGCAGATTACAAGCAGTTCATCAGATATAAGTTTACCAGGCACATCAGTAGAAAATGTAACAGAAGCCGCAGGTAATACAGTTGAAACACCACAGACAGGAGATATGACACATATATACTGGGCAGGATATTTATTAGTATTATCATTAATGGGCATTGGATTTACAATTTTAATGGCTGGTAAGCTAAAGAAAGAACAGTAATAATATTTATTGATAAAAAACTGCCTGAATGAGAGTTGACATATGTATTTTCAAAAAGTAATATTAAAGAAGTGTTTGTTCACACTAATTATATGTGAAATACAGTAAATATGTATAAAATGGAGGCAGAATATGAGAATAGGTATTATTGGATACGGAAATCTTGGAAGAGGCGTTGAGTGTGCTATCAGGCAAAATCCAGATATGGAGCTTGTAGCAGTATTTACAAGACGTGCACCAGAAAGCGTATCTATATTGACAGAGGGTGCTTTAGTATGCTCAGTAGATGAGGTAGAGCAGTGGAAGGATAAGATAGACGTAATGATTCTTTGCGGTGGAAGTGCTACAGATTTACCAGTACAGACACCAAAGTTTGCAGAGATGTTTAACGTAGTTGACAGCTTTGATACACACGCAAGAATTCCAGAACATTTTGAAAATGTTGATTCTGCGGCTAAGAAGAGCGGACATGTTGGAATTATATCAGTAGGCTGGGATCCAGGTATGTTCTCTTTAAACCGTATGTATGCCAATGCTATTTTACCAGAAGGCAAAGATTATACATTCTGGGGTAAGGGCGTAAGTCAGGGACATTCAGACGCTATCAGAAGAGTTGAGGGCGTCAAGGATGGCAAGCAGTATACAATTCCAGTTGAGGCAGCCTTAGAAGCTGTAAGAAATGGCGAGAATCCAGAGCTTACAACAAGACAGAAGCATACAAGAGAATGTTTTGTAGTATTAGAGGAAGGTGCTGATGCTGCAAAGGTAGAAGAAACAATCAAGAATATGCCTAACTATTTCGCTGATTACGATACAACAGTACACTTTATCAGTGAAGAAGAATTAAAGAAAAACCACAGTGGAATTCCTCACGGAGGATTTGTTATCCGTACAGGAAAGACAGGCTGGAACAAAGAGAACAATCACGTTATAGAATACAGCTTAAAGCTTGATTCTAACCCAGAATTCACATCTTGCGTTATCGTAGCATATGCAAGAGCAGCTTATCGTCTTTATAAGGAAGGTCAGAGCGGTTGTAAGACAGTATTTGATATTGCACCTGCATATCTTAGTGCTAAGGATGGAGCAGAATTACGCAAGAGCCTTCTTTAATTAATATTGTGTTATTAATATTATATTGCAGGAATTGATAATGTAATTATTGTAAGAATTAATTACATAAATATTATGAACTAAAATAAGATTGACCTTTGGAGGTATATTATGGCTTCTAAAGGTCAATTTTATTATTTTAAGTCAACTATATACTTTGCATTAATAATAGTGTAATATAAATATGTATGCGTTATTTATAATAATGTCACAATATACTTTACTAATAAACACAGAAAGGTATTTGAATAGATGATTAAGCTTGAAAGATTTGAAGTTATGAATTTTGAAAATGCTATGAGAGGAGCGAGAAATCCGCTTAATAGCTGGGCTAGAATGGATAGTAAGACAGAAAATGGAGTATTCACATTTGGACCTAATGATTTAGATTTAGCGAAAAGGCTCTGCAAGGCTGGTTCAGACCATAGAAAGTTTATAAGACAGATATTTGTAACAGTAGATATAACAGCACCAATCTACTGGTGGAAGGAATACGATACATATAAGGTTGGAACAGTTGCCAATTCAACAAGTACAATGCATAAAATCCACAGCAAGTCATTTGAAATGGAAGATTTCAGCGTTGACCATTGTACTTCTGAGGCGTTAGATATGATGCAGAAGAATATAGATTTTCTTGAAACAATACGCCAGAAGTTCATAGAAACTAAGGATAAAGACCTTTGGTATAGTATGATTCAGTTGCTTCCAGAAAGCTATAATCAGATGCGTACCTGCACATTTAATTATGAAAATCTTGCAGGAATGTATTATTCAAGAAGAAACCATAAGCTTGCAGAATGGCATACATTCTGTGACTGGGCACTTGAGTTACCATATTTCAAAGAACTTTTGGTTCAGGAATAAAGAGGATAGAGAGGTTTCCTATGAGTAAAGTTGTAGTTATTGGAGGCGGGGCGGCAGGTATGATGGCTTCTATTATAGCCGCCAGAAATGGACATACAGTAACTCTTATAGAAAAGAATGATAAGCTTGGAAAGAAGCTTTTTATAACAGGAAAAGGCCGCTGTAATTTTACTAATGCTGGTGATGAGGACGACATTAAAAATAGTGTTGTAACCAACCCTAAATTTATGTACAGTTCATTTAAAGGCTTTTCTAATTATGATGTAATGGGATTCTTTGATGAACTTGGACTTAAGTTTAAAATAGAACGAGGTAACCGCTGTTTTCCAGAGTCAGACCATTCATCAGATGTAATCGGCACATTGGCAAGAGAATTAAGAAAATGCAAAGTGGATATTATGCTTAGCACAGAGGTTGTTGATGTTACAGCCAGGGAATTATCAGAGAATGTAGTATCAGAAAATGCAGTGTCAGGGAAAATAGTATCTTGCAATGCAGTATCAGAGAATATAGCAAATGATAGTGTAAAACTTGAAAAAAAGTATAAATCCAAGAAAAAAGAACCTAAATCTAAGAAAAAAGAGCCAGAATATATATCGCAGTTTGTAAGTGTTGAAGTTAAGGAGTTATCTACTGGCAGAAAGCAGGTTATAAAAGCTGATTCCTGCATTATAGCAACAGGTGGTAATTCTTATTCAAGCACTGGTTCAACAGGCGATGGCTATAGATTTGCAAAGGCACTTTCACATAATGTTACACCTATTATACCGGCATTAGTTCCTCTCACAGTAAGAGAAGAATGGGCTTCAGAGCTTATGGGACTGAGCCTTAAGAATATAGCAATAAGCATATATGACAGTATGGGTGACAGCCGTAAAGAGCTGTATAGTGACTTTGGTGAAATGCTATTTACGCATTTTGGTGTGAGCGGGCCAGTTATTCTTAGTGCGAGCAGTTATACAACAGCAATATTAAGAAAAAGACCGCTTAAGCTTGTGATAGATTTAAAGCCAGCTTTATCAGAGGAACAGCTTGATGAGAGAGTTCTTAGGGATTTCTCAGAGGAAAAGAATAAAACCTTCCGTAATTCACTTGATAAGCTGCTTCCTAAGAAACTTATCCCTGTTATAGTAAGGCTCAGTGATATCAATAAAGATAAACAGGTTAATGAGATAACAAGGGAAGAAAGATTAAGGCTTGTACATCTGTTAAAGCATTTTGAAATGACAATAACCGGTACAAGAGGCTTTAATGAAGCTATAATTACACAGGGCGGTGTTGATGTTAAAGAAATCAATCCGACAACTATGGAGTCAAAGTTAGTTAAAAATGTGTATTTTGCAGGAGAGGTGCTTGATGTAGATGCGGTTACAGGCGGTTTTAACTTGCAGGTAGCGTGGTCGAGTGCGTATGCTGCAGCAATGCATTTGAATAATTAAATAATGCCAGCGTGTTTTATAACACAGGCAGAAAAGAGGATTATTATGTCTTATTCAGTAGCAATTGATGGACCGGCAGGAGCTGGCAAGAGTACAATAGCAAAGCTTATATCTAAGCAGATGGGTTATATATATGTAGATACCGGTGCTATGTACAGGGCAATGGCGGTATATTTTAACCAGAATAATATTGACCCCGCAGATGAAGCTGCGATTAATGCGGCAGTCGATAATGTAAAGATAACAATAGAATATAAAGACGGCGAACAGCAGGTTATCCTTAACGGCGAGAATGTAACCAGTCTTTTAAGAACTGAGGCAACAGGCAATATGGCTTCAAAGACATCTAAGTATAAGGCTGTAAGAAGCAAGCTTGTTGATTTGCAAAGAGAGCTTGCGGCAGCAGAAAATGTTGTTATGGATGGACGTGATATTGGCACAACAGTTCTTCCAGATGCCAATGTAAAGATATATCTTACTGCAAGTTCTGATGCCAGAGCCAGAAGAAGATATGACGAACTTAAGGCAAAGGGTGAAGAATGTGATTTACAGAAGATAAAAGAGGATATTGAACAGAGAGATTATCAGGATATGCACAGGGATATTTCACCATTAAAGCAGGCAGATGATGCAGTTCTTGTAGACAGTTCTGATATGGGAATTGATGAGGTGGTGGAAGCCATCAAGACAGTTATTAATAAAGCAAAGTAGTGATTTGGAGGATATATGAAAGAGGCAGAAGTTATACTTGCCAGGTCTGCTGGTTTCTGCTTTGGAGTTCACCGTGCAGTGGATACAGTGTATGAAAGAACAGGAATGGAAAATGTATACACATACGGACCTATCATACATAACGATGAAGTTGTAAAGGACCTTGAAAGCAAAGGGGTCAAGGCAATATCAGATGTAGCACAGCTTGACGGTATTGATAATGCTACTGTCATAATAAGGTCGCATGGTGTATCTAAAAATGTGTATGAGAGCATAAAGACAAAGAATTATGAAGTTGTAGATGCAACCTGTCCATTTGTTCTTAAAATACACAGAATAGTTGAGCAGGAGAGCAAGGCAGGAAAGCAGATTGTAATAATAGGCAATGAGAAACACCCGGAAGTTGAGGGCATTAAAGGGTGGTCAGTAAGTCCTGTATATATAGTGGATTCTATCGAAAAAGCACAAAATCTTGAGCTTGACAGGGCAAAAGAAGTGGTTGTTGTATCCCAAACGACATTTAATTACAATAAATTTCAAGAATTAGTTGAAATTATCAACAAAAAGAGTTACAATATTACCATTAAAAATACTATTTGTAATGCCACGGAAGAACGTCAGACAGAGGCAAGAGATATTGCACGGAAAGTTAGTGCGATGATTGTCATTGGTGACAAGAGTAGTTCCAATACGAGAAAACTGTATGAGATTTGTAAAGGCGAATGTGAGGATACATTTTACATTCAAACTCTAAGAGATCTTAATCTTAACGATTTAAGATTCATAGACAGCATAGGTATTACAGCTGGGGCATCGACCCCGAACAATATCATTGAGGAGGTTTATACTAATGTCAGAGAATTTTGCAGAGATGTTAGCTAACGAAGAGTGGAAGGAAATTCATACAGGAGAAGTTGTTGATGGCACTGTAATAGCAGTTAAAGAAGACCATATCGTTCTTAACATAGGCTATAAGCACGATGGAATTATCACAAGAAGTGAATATTCATCAACACCAGGTATCGATTTAACAACAGTTGTTTCTGTTGGAGATGAGATGAAGGCAAAGGTGCTTAAGCTTAATGATGGAGAAGGACAGGTTCTTCTTACATATAGAAAGCTTGTTGCAGAGAGTGGAAGCAAGAGACTTGAAGAAGCATTTAATAACAAAGAAGCTATAACAGCTAATGTATCAAGAGTTATTAAGGGTGGTCTTGAAGTTGTTGTTGATGAGACAAGAATCTTCATTCCAGCAAGCCTTGTATCAGATTCTTATGTTAAGGATTTCTCAGAATACAATGGTAAGGAGATTACATTTGTATTAACAGAATATGATCCAAAGAACAGAAAGGTGATTGGTGACTGCAAGCAGCTTATCGTAGCTAAGAAGAAGGCAGCTCAGGAAGAACTTCTTTCTAAGATTAAAGAAGGAGATACAATCGAAGGTACAGTTAAGAATGTAACAGATTTTGGTGCATTCATTGACCTTGGTGGTGTAGACGGACTTCTTCATATTTCAGAGATGTCTTGGGGAAGAACAGAGAACCCTAAGAAGGTATATAAGGTTGGCGATTCAGTTAAGTGCTTCATCAAGGAAATCAATGGTGACAAGATTGCACTTTCAGTTAAATATCCAGACCAGAACCCTTGGAATGATGCTTCAACAAAGTATGCTGTAGGTAATGTTGTTACTGGTAAGGTAGCAAGAATGACTGACTTTGGTGCTTTTGTTCAGCTTGAAGACGGCATTGATGCTTTACTTCACGTATCACAGATTTCTAAGGAACACATCAACAAGCCAGAAGATGTATTAAAGATTGGTCAGGAAATTGAAGCTAAGGTTGTAGACCTTAACGAAGCTGACAAGAAGATCAGCCTTAGTATGAAAGCATTATTAGATGATGCAGAACCACAGGAAGAGGCTACAGAAGAATAATTTAATAATTAATTGTCAGATGTTCTGATGATTGGCTGTAACTTAATATTTGATAATATAAGAGCTGTACACCTTAGTGTGATATATACTTTCTATGCCGGGTAGAACCGGTAGAAAGTATATATACAATGTTGGTGTACAGCTCTTGTTAAATTTCCTTAAGCTTTCTGTCAAAATCTGGGGTGCGAATTATATTAGAAGAATAATTACTTATATTGCATAAGTGTCAGATAGCTTCGTCCTTTGCGGGTTTCGGCTTCATCACCTATAAAGATATACTTTCCATGTCCACGGATTACAAGTACATCATCTTTCTTTAAGTTCTGGCTTTTATTCTCGGTACATATTCCATTGAGGAATATTTTCTTTGACGTAAATAGCTCATTGGAATTACTGCGTGATAATCTGGTGAGGGAAGCAACAACTGCATCAATCCGCTTAGAAGCAGCAATTATTCGTATCTCTTCAAGTTCTGGTTTGATTGCTTCAATCTCATCAGTGCATATTGTACATCTTATGTGTGTGTGTTTAATAGAGTCCAGATTATCACATATATAATCAGCTATGTGCGAAAGGCAGTATACATAAGCATCAGGCACTTTAATTATAATGTCACCGACTAGTTCGCGTTCAATTCCAAGGTTCATAATTGCACCAAGGTAATCACGGTGGTTAAGCTGTTCAGCAAATTTGACGGATAATGGGCTTATTCGGATAGTTGAGATAGGGTAACCGGCATCATAGCCATAGAGTTCCTCAGAGCCGAAACGTATTATTTTGCGTTCACATACAGGATTGCCACCCCATTCATCATATGGTATAAATGATAATTCATTGCTCATTTTGTTGACAGACGACAGTTCATTTATACTTAAAAAATTAGTGTAAGTATATATATTGTGGTTGAAAGCCTGATTGGCAGTATCTATTATTTTTCTTTTTAAAAGCTGTTCTTCGTTCATTGTGTTAATTCCTTCTATTTTATAAATTGGTGATATGTGCTCATTGTGCTTAGATTAAATTGATATAGTAAATTAATGTTTATTATAATGTAATTAATTATATATGTCTAATACGATGTTTAATATATTGGCAAATTCAATATTGGCAGAATGAGTTGTAAAATCCAGAATATTGTAAAATTGAATATAATGGTAAGCTTAATTGGATATGGTAATTAGATATTTTATGTAATGTTTTTATATTTTTTATATAATGATAAAATTTTGACACAATTAATATTGTGTGATAAAATCCATATAAAGCTAAGGGATTGCAACAACTGCGGAATATGTTACAGGAAAGAACAGAGGATATCAATATGGTTAAAGATTATGAAGATTTTAAGAAATTTGTGTTAGGACTTACAGGAATTGACCTTAATGCTTATAAAGAAAAGCAGATGAAGAGAAGAATAGATACACTTATAGCAAGGAATAAGCATACAGGTTATGACAGTTATTGCAATGCGATAAAGAATGATGCCCAGATGCTTGATGAATTCGTTAATTATCTTACAATTAATGTGTCAGAATTCTATAGAAATCCAGCGTTATGGAAGAAGCTTGATGAGATTATCCTTCCAGACCTGATTAAGAAGTTTGGACCAAGACTTAAGATATGGAGTGCTGCTTGTTCAACAGGTGATGAGCCATATTCACTTGCAATGGTGCTTGCAAAGAAAGTCCCACTTAAAGATATAAAGATATATGCTACCGATATAGATGACCAGGTTCTTGAAAAGGCCAAAGATGGCGTGTATTCAGCCAACAGCTTAAAGGGACTTCCTGATGAGTATAAGAATAAATATTTTGAAAAAATGGGAGATAAGTACTATAAGATTTCAGATGAGATTAAGAAGTGCGTTGAGTTCAAGAAGTCTAATCTTTTAAAAGACTCATATCCTCAGAGCTGTCATCTTATAGTTTGCCGAAATGTACTTATCTATTTTACAGAAGATGCCAAGTTAGAGATATATAAGAAATTCAATGATTCATTAGTTAAGGGCGGCTGTTTATTTGTTGGTAATACAGAGCAGATTATCAATTATAAAGACCTTGGTTATGAATCTAGTGAGTTGTTTTTCTACAGAAAAAAGTAATCAGTATATGTACTGCCTGAAGAATTATGTCTTCAGGCAGTTCTTTTTTATCGTATAAAAGGTATATATTAGCATCATTATACTCATATCTGAATATATATTCAGAAGTCTGGAGACTGTCTGTATTGTAACAAGGCAGTTTGATAAACGAAGCGAATTTTTTAGTGTATGCTGTTTCTCTGGTTGCTTTCACTTTATATTCAGCATCAACATAAGCAGCTACACTTTTGTGAATGGCAGTATCTTCGTATGGAAGATAGTAGTAATTCTTATAATCACTATAATATAATCTGAGATTATCAGTTATTAATGGCAGTTTGATTTTCATAGTATTGCCATTGATTCTTATGGCATATCCATTATTATCAAGATGAATAACGGGTATGGGAACTGCACAGGGCAGGGTATAGTTAATTATTAAATCTCCATTTTTATTAGTATCATCGGAATATTCGACAGAATATCCAGTATAGGTTACATTTTCTTCTAATACAGCATTGTAGGCAGTTATAGATGAAAGCTGGATAAGTCCGTATACATCATCATAATTATGAAGCAGAAGCAGTTCTTCGTAAGAAGCTTCTCCAGTCTTAACATAGTCGTTGTATACCTTGATAAGCTCGCCGCCAGAGAATTCATCATCACGGCTTATGTTAAGGAATTGCTCAACAGACTTCTGGTTACAGCTTTCAAGCTTTAGTAATGCCTTTAATGGACGTACACATTTGTATAAATCATAGCTTAAGAGCTTATCAAGTGTGTACGGAATGTTAAGGTGTGCGGCTCTGTCTTTAATAAATGGAATGTCAAAATTGTCTCCATTAAAATGCACCAGTGTATCAAATGAAGCGGCAGCATTAAGAAAGCTTGCTATTACCTGCACTTCGTCAGCCTTGGACTGGGCAAGCCACTGTATTATGGTAAGTATGGAATTCTTTATATAAGCAGTGCCGATTAAATAACAGAAGCTTGTCTTGTGCGAAAAGCCGGTTGTTTCAATATCAAAAAATATTGTATGCTCGCTGCAGAGAGAATTATTGATAAAATTATCAGCAGTATTATTAGTATTGCTGTCGTTGTTGTGTATATCGTTTAGATTAAATGTTTTAGTTATAGTCTTCATTAATTATAAATCCTTTGATTACAAAAAGTATACGTTAAAAAAATGTCAGTTTTTGTTTATTATATACGAATATATACACAAAAAAAAGTAGATTTTTAATGATAAATGATATATTATATTAATATATTAATTATCGTTCATAATTATTATAAATCAGATACACAATCATTAAGCTTGGGTTTTATGGTTGTCTATCTGTTTTTGCATTGCTTTGGATGATAACATATATTATTTTATAAGGAGAAATATGTCATGGGAAAGTGTACATTTAAAGGTGGAATACATCCATATGACGGCAAGGAATTATCAAAGGATAAGCCTATAAAAGAGTTGTTCCCTGCTGTAGGAGAGATGGTTTTCCCACTTTCACAGCACATCGGTGCGCCGGCAGTTCCAGTAGTTGCCAAAGGTGATTACGTCCTTGCTGGACAGTTGATTGCTGAGGCTGGTGGATTCGTATCAGCTAATATCCATTCATCTGTTTCTGGTACAGTTAAGGCTATAGAGCCAAGAACGCTAGCCACAGGTGGAAAGTGCAATTCAATCATCATTGAGAATGATGGAGAATTTAAGGAAGTTGAGTATACTCCGAAGAAGTTAGAAGAACTTTCTAAAGAAGAAGTATTACAAAGAATTAAGGATGCAGGTGTAGTAGGTATGGGTGGTGCAGGCTTCCCTACTAACGTAAAGTTAAGCCCTAAGAATCCAGAAGGAATTGATTATATTATAGTAAATGGTGCTGAATGTGAACCATACCTTACATCCGATTACAGAAGACTTCTTGAAGAGTCAGACAAGATTGTACTTGGCTTAAAGGTTGCATTAAGCATCTTTGATCACGCTAAGGGTATTATTGGTATTGAAGATAATAAGCCTGAAGCCATTAAAGTTATGCAGGCAGCAGTTGCCTCTGAGCCAGATATCGAGGTTAAGGTTTTAAAGACCAAGTATCCTCAGGGTGGTGAGCGTAGTCTTATCTATGCTACAACAGGCAGAAGCATCAACTCAACTATGCTTCCAGCAGATGCAGGATGTATCGTACATAACGTAGATACAATATACAGCATATATATGGCTGTTATTGAAGGAAAGCCACTTACTAAGAGAATCGTTACTGTTACAGGTGATGGTGTTAAAGAACCAGGCAACTTCTATGTATGGCTTGGTATGAACTACAGACAGCTTCTTGAAGCAGTCGGTGGTGTAGTTGGCGAACCAGAGAAGTACATATCGGGTGGTCCTATGATGGGATTTGCTATGTATAGTCTCGATGTACCAGTTATAAAGGGAAGCTCATCACTTCTTGTATTCCAGAATGATGTTGTATCTAAGCTTGAAGAGACAGCATGTATCCGTTGTGGAAGATGTGGTGAAGGATGTCCAAGCCATTTACTTCCAGCTAAGCTTGCTTCATTTGCAGCTAAGAACGATGAAGCTGGTTTCGTTAAGTTTGATGGTATGGAGTGTGTAATGTGCGGAAGCTGTTCATATGTCTGTCCAGCTAAGAGACCATTAACACAGCAGATTAAGGCTATGAGAAGTATCGTTCTGGCTAACAGAAGAAAGAAATAAGGGAGGATTAAAAGTGAGCGAGATTTTTAACGTATCAACTAATCCACATGTACGTAGCAAGGATACTACTCAGACTATTATGAGAGACGTACTTATAGCGTTAGCCCCTGCTAGTATATTTGGTATTTATAACTTCGGAGTTCAGGCACTTATTCGTATCATAGTTGGTATTGTAGTGTGTATGGCTTCTGAAGCAGTATATGAGTATTTTATGCATAAGAAGATAACAGTTATGGACCTTAGTGCTGCTGTTACAGGTCTTCTTATTGCACTTAACATTCCATCAACTCTAAACATTGGTTTTGAGATTGTTGGCTGTGTATTTGCAATTATTATTGTTAAGCAGTTATTTGGCGGAATTGGTCAAAACTTTATGAACCCTGCACTTGCAGCAAGATGTTTCCTTCTTATTGCATATACAGGTCCAATGACTAACTTCGTATGTGATGCATATTCCGGAGCTACACCTCTTGCTATATTAAAGCCAGGTTCAGAGGTTGTAGGACAGACAGCTCCTACACTTCTTACTATGTTTATTGGTAAGACAAGCGGTGTTATCGGTGAGACATCAGTTATATGTCTTCTTATTGGTGCTATATATCTTGTTGTAAGAAAGATTATTTCTTTAAGAATTCCACTTTCTTACATTGGAACATTTGCAGTGCTTATATTCCTTTTCGCACCAGGACATCAGTTTGATGCTATGTATATGTTACAGGAAATCTGTGGTGGTGGTCTTATTCTTGGTGCTTTCTTTATGGCAACTGATTATGTTACATCACCTATCACACCTAATGGTAAGTTAGTATTCGGTGTCTGCTTAGGTTTACTTACATTCATATTCAGAATGTTTGGTGGTTCAGCAGAAGGCGTTTCATACGCAATCATCTTCTGTAACCTCTTAGTACCTCTTATCGAAAGAGTTACAGTACCTAAGTCATTTGGCAAGAAAAAGCCGGAAAAAAAGGCAAAGGAGGCTGCATAAGATGAAGAATATAATAAAAGACGCATGTATATTATTCGCAATTACACTTGTTGCAGGTATCCTTCTTGGTCTTGTATATAATGTAACTAAAGACCCTATCGCACAGCAGAACGAGAAGGCTAAGCAGAAGGCTTACCAGGAGGTTATTGCTGATGCTGATAAGTTTGAAGCACTTGATGGAAGTTATGCTTCTGATAAGGTAGCAGAAACAGCTAAGGCAGTACTTTCAGCTTCTGCAACAGATTTCTCTAAGGATGATGTATCAGAGGTAGTTGCTGGTATTAAGAATGGTAAGATTATAGGTTTCGTAGTAACAGTTGTTGCACATGATGGTTACGGCGGAGATATCAAGTTCTCTGTTGGACTTTCAACAGATGGAACATATCTTGGAACATCTATTCTTACAATAAGTGAAACAGCAGGTCTTGGTATGAGAGCTAAGCAGGATCCTTCATTCTTAGCACAGTTTAACGGAACTAAGACTTCAGAATATAAGGTAGTAACAGATGGAACAGGTTCATCATCAGACAGCTCTATTGATGCAATCGGTGGTTCTACAGTTACATCTAAGGCTATAACAAAGGGTGTTAATGCAGCATTAGCTGTATATGCAGACCTTGCTAAGGCTAATGTTAAGACAGTAGGAGGTGTTTCAGTTGAATAAATGTGTTGAAAGACTTTATAATGGTATTATCAAAGAGAATCCTACTCTGGTTTTAACACTTGGTATGTGTCCTACACTTGCGGTTACTACATCAGCAATCAATGGTATCGGAATGGGACTTTCTACAACAGCAGTTCTTATGCTTTCTAACCTTTTCATTTCATTACTTAGAAAGGTTATTCCAGACAGCGTAAGAATGCCAGCTTATATCGTGATCGTTGCATCATTTGTTACAATAATACAGTTCTTATTACAGGGCTTTGTGCCATCTATATATGATGCACTTGGTATCTATATACCACTTATCGTTGTTAACTGTATTATCTTAGGACGTGCAGAGTCATATGCTTCTAAGAACCCAGCACTTCCATCAATGTTTGATGGTATCGGAATGGGACTTGGTTTCACATGTGCTATCACAATCCTTGGTGCAATCAGAGAGTTACTTGGTGGCGGAACAATCCTTTCAACAGGTAGTTCAGCACTTGTAGATCTTTCTAACTTTGGTTATACACCAGCTAGTATATTTATCCTTGCACCTGGTGCATTCTTCGTACTTGCTATGTGTGTAGCTGTTATGAACAGAGTAAAGAGAAAGCATGGAATGAAGCCTGCTGAGGTTCCAGACTATGTTTCAGATGAAGAAAAAGAGAACTAAGGGAGGAGAGTAAAAGATGAATTTATTAGTTATCGCTATAAGCACAGCGCTTGTTAACAACGTTGTATTAAGCCAGTTCTTAGGTCTGTGTCCTTTCCTTGGTGTATCAAAGAAAATAAACACAGCTGCCGGAATGGGTGGCGCTGTTATTGGTGTTATCTCTATATCATCAATCATATGCAGCCTTATATATGATTTTATATTAACACCACTTAACCTTACATACCTGAATACTGTAGTATTCATTCTTGTAATAGCAACATTAGTTCAGTTTGTTGAAATGGTACTTAAGAAGTGTATGCCACCTTTATATGAGGCACTTGGTGTATACCTTCCACTTATCACAACTAACTGTGCCGTACTTGGTATTGCTTTAACAAATGTACAGAATTCATACAACTTAATCGAATCATTTGTAAGTGGTCTTGGTACAGCTGTTGGTTTTACAATAGCTATCGTAATAATGGCTGGTGTACGTGAGCGTACAGAGGACAATGATGTTCCAGAAAGTTTTAAGGGAATGCCTATCGTTCTTTTAACAGCAGGACTTATGTCAATTGCATTTTTCGGATTTTCAGGAATAATCTAAGGAGGATATTGAATAATGACAGGTATTATTATTGCGGCTTGTGCCGTAGGTGTAACAGGTCTTCTTCTTGGACTCTTCCTTGGATTTATGGGAAAGAAGTTTGCAGTTGAGGTTGACCAGAAGGAAATAGATGTAAGAGCAGAGCTTCCAGGTAACAACTGTGGTGGTTGTGGATACGCAGGTTGTGATGCACTTGCAAAGGCTATTGCAGCAGGTGAAGCTGACTGTGGTGCATGTCCAGTTGGTGGTGCTCCGGTAGCAGCAAAGATAGCAGCTATCATGGGTGCTGAGGCAGGAAGCCAGGAGCGTATGACAGCATTCGTTAAGTGTGGCGGAGACTGTGACAAGGCTAAGAATAACTATGTATATTCTGGTGTACAGGATTGTACTATGATGAATATAGCACCTAATGGTGGTCCTAAGGGATGTACATACGGATGTATGGGTTATGGCTCATGCGTTAAAGCTTGTCCTTTCGATGCTATTCACGTAGTTAACGGTGTAGCTGTAGTAGATAAGGAAAAGTGTAAGGCTTGTGGCAAGTGTGTTGCTACATGTCCAAGACACCTTATCGAACTTATTCCATACAAGGCATCTTATGCAGTCAACTGTTCTTCACAGAATAAGGGTAAAGATGTTATGCAGGTATGTTCAGTTGGATGTATCGGCTGTATGTTATGTACAAAGCAGTGCGAGTATGGTGCTATCACTGTAGAGAACAATATCGCACACATCGACCAGTCTAAGTGTGTTGGCTGTGGCAAGTGTGCTGAGAAGTGTCCTAAGAAGATTATTCATAAGCAGAATTAATTGCAGGGTAATCGAGTAAATTAAAATTATAAAAACCGCTGGTGGAAATGTTGGAAATGACATTTTTGCTGGCGGTTTTTTGTATAGTATGAAATGGTTAACAGTTTAAAATAAGGTAATACGGAATTGTGGCAATATAAAAATTATCAGATAATTCTTTCTTTTTAGACAAATGTAATGTATAATGACATTATCATTAAAAAGTTCGTGAATATGGGGGAATATATGGTCGGAAGATTAGAATTAACTTTAGATAGTAAAGAGATAGATTATAAGAATTCATCAAATTTACAAGGTGTAATAATGGAAAATATAGATAATGAGTATGCAGATATTTTACATACGCAGGGATATAATCCATATAGTCAGTATGTATATACAAAGGATAATAAGGTTATCTGGTGTATTAATACATTGGACGAAAAAGCATACGATAAGATAATACAGAGGTTATTAGATGATAAATTTAATGAATTTACAATTAAAAATAGAGAAACACCTATTAAAATAACAGAAAAAAGAATACAGAAAAAAAGTAAAAATTTGTTTCTTGAAGAGTTTTATAATGTGAAAGGTGATAAGTATTATAATATACAATTTATAACGCCAACTTCATTTAAAAGCAATGGCAGATATATGATATTTCCCGATTTGAGACTTATGTATAAAAGTCTTATGAAAAAATATAGTGCGTCATCTACAGATATGGATATGTATGATGAGGATACACTGGAGCAGCTTATTGAAAGTAGTGAAATAACCAGATATAGATTGCAAAGTACAGTGTTTCCATTAGAGGGAGTAGTGATACCTTCTTATAAGGGTAGTTTATCTATAAGACTTCATGGAAATGATACAATATCAAGATATGCCAGATTATTATTTTCATTTGGAGAATATTCGGGAATTGGCATAAAATCTTCGATTGGTATGGGAGCATTGAAACTATTAAATGATTTAAAGTAGAGGGGGATTATAATGAACGAAAAAGAAACAAAATTAATTATTGCAGCTATATTGCACGATATTGGCAAAGTAATATATAGAGAAGGTAATGATGTCAGAAAGCATAGTATTAGTGGATATGATTATTTAAAGGAAACAGGAATAACAGATAAAGAAATTCTTGATGCAGTAAAATATCATCATGCACAAAGCTTAAGAAATGCAGACATTGAAGATAATTCATTATCCTACATAGTCTATATGGCTGATAATATAGCATCTGCAACAGATAGAAGAGAAAGAATGGAAGAAGAAAAAGGATTTGAGATATCAGCACCACTTGAGAGTGTTTTTAATATACTTAACCATAACGATGGACATATGTATTATAAGCCTTCATTTCTTAATCCTGAGGATGATATTAATTATCCTTCTAATACTAAAACAATGTTTGATAGGCATTATTATAATAAAATAAAAGCTAATATAACCAATAATCTTAAAGGAATGAATTATAATAAAGATTATATTAATTCACTAATAGAAGTTATGGAAGCTAACTTATCGTATGTGCCTTCATCGACATCAAAAAATGAAATTGCTGATATATCGCTTTTTGACCACGTTAAGCTAACAGCGGCTATTGCATCGTGCATATATCAATATTTGACAGCTAATAATATTGATAACTATAAACAGGAATTATTTATTGATGGAAAGTCTTTTTATGAAAAGAATGTATTTATGCTCTATTCGATGGATATATCTGGAATTCAGAAGTTTATCTATACTATACATTCAGAAAATGCTATGAAAATATTAAGATCCAAGTCGTTTTATCTTGAGATAATGATGGAACATATTATTGACTGTTTGTTAGACAGATTACATCTTTCAAGAGCTAATTTAATATATTCAGGTGGTGGACACTGCTATATTTTAATTCCTAATACTGAAGAAGTAAGAACAATTGTAGAAAAATATAATTTTGAAATAAATCAATGGTTTTTAGATAATTATAAAGTTTCATTATACATATCTAGTGGATATAGCGAATGTAGCAGTAATTCCTTGAAAAATATCCCAGAAGGCAGTTACGCAGAAATATTTAAAAATATTAGTAAAAAAATATCAGAACAAAAGGCTTCAAGATATACAGCAGAACAGATAATTAATCTAAATAAAATACGTGAAAAAGATTATTCAAGAGAATGTAGAATATGTAAAAATGTCAGTAAAGTAGATGATGATGGATTATGTCCTACTTGTTCAGCACTAAAACTGCTGTCATCTAAAATACTTGATGAAAAATATGCATTTTTTACGGTTGTATCAGAAAAAGAACCAGGGGCGTTAAAATTACCATTGGATTATTATCTTATAGCAGAAGATGAAAAAAATCTTACGGAACGTTTATTAAATAACGATAAGACATTTGTAAGAACTTATGGAAAGAATAAGATGTATACAGGCAAAAGAGTGTCTAATAAGTTATGGGTTGGTAATTATCACTCAGATTGTAATACATTTGAAGATATGGCGGACTGTTCAAAGGGAATAAAGAGAATAGGTGTGTTAAGAGCCGATGTAGATAATTTGGGAATAGCTTTCGTATCAGGATTTAATAATGAGGCAAATAACAACAGATATGTAACATTATCAAGAACTGCTACGTTATCAAGACAGCTATCATTATTTTTTAAGTTGTATATTAACAGTATACTAAGAGAGGGTGAATATACAATAGAAGATAATTCAGAAGGCAAAAAAACAATAATAAGAAATGCTGTGATATGTTATTCGGGTGGTGATGATTTGTTTATTGTTGGTGCTTGGAATGAGATTATTGAATTGGCAATAGATATCCAGAAAAAATTTGCTTTATATACAGAAGGGACATTAACATTATCGGCAGGAATAGGAATATACAGACATAATTATCCAATAAGTGTAATAGCGGAAGAAGTGGCTGATATGGAGTCTATGTCCAAGAGTAAAGCCGGAAAAGCAGCTGTAACATTATTTGAAGATGGTGTTAAGCATAAAGAATTAGGACAAGATGGATATTATATGAATATAAGCGATGGCACATTTGGATGGAATGAGCTGGTAGACGAAGTAATAGCAGAAAAATATAACTGTATCAGAGAATTTTTTGACGATGCTGGAGAAAGGGGAATTAATTTCTTATATAATCTGCTTGAATTAATTAGAAATCAGGATGATAGAATTAACTTTGCAAGAATAGTCTACATATTATCAAGATTAGAGCCGGATAAAGAGGCAGAAAAAGAAGAAAAAGAACATTATAGCCGATTTTCACAAAATATATATAAATGGGTAAAAGATGGTGATAAGGATATCAGACACTTAAAGGTTGCAATGAATATGTATTCATATATGAGAAGAGATAAATATAATACAGAGGAAAGTGGAGGTAGTGATGATGCAGATTAATGAAAAGAACTATGTTGATAAGGCTGAAGCAGCTATAACCAGATTGAGTAAGATGGTTAACAGACAGGGAAAAGTAATACCGATGGTAACAACATCTAAAATAAGAAATCTTTTAGCAATGGCAGCAGATATTTATAATCAGGCATTGGATTGCAAAGAAGATGTATTACCAGATGAATTAATCTCAAGAATTGATTATCTAAGGGTTAGATTTATGTATGAGGCAGGACGTGAACAGGGAGTTAAGAGTTTAATAGAAGAGGCTGATTTGCTGGATATAATGAAAGAAATTAAAGGAAATAAGAATAACTATATTTTATTTTATCATTATATGGAAGCATTAGTTGCTTTTAAAAGATATATGAACAAAAATGATGACTAAACAGGAGGGGTAATTATGTATTCAAAAATTCAGATAACAGGTATATTAGAGGTTGTTACAGGTATGCATATCGGTGGTTCTTCAGCATTTTCAGCAATAGGAGCAGTAGATGCCCCGGTTATAAAAGATATAAGAACTAACAGACCTATGATTCCGGGAAGTTCATTAAAGGGAAAGATGAGAACGTTGCTTGCTAAGAGATACAATGAAATAATTCAAGCTAATCCTAATAATGATGATGAACGTATAACAAGAGTATTTGGTTCTGCTAAAAAAGATGATAAGGGAAAAGTTAAACCAAGTAAGATATTAATATCAGATATGTTTGTAGTAAATGAGGACGAAATAAGAAATCGTGGCATACAGAATTTAACAGAGGTTAAGTTTGAAAATTCAATAAACAGGGCAACAGCAGTAGCTAATCCAAGACAGATTGAAAGAGCGGTGAAGGGATTACAGTTTGGAGTTGATATAATATATGAAGTTGAGGCAGGAAAAGAAGGCGAGATTGAAGAAGATATCGAGGTAATAGCAGAGGCTATGAGAATGTTACAATATGATTATCTTGGCGGAAGTGGTTCAAGAGGATATGGAAAAGTTAAATTCTACAATCTTAAGGCAGATAATGTAATAGGTGATGTTGATGAAAATATTAAGAAACAGATAAATGAGCTTTTAAGTGAGATTTAGAATGGAGAATACTATGAAATATATTGCTTATAAGTTGAAGTTCTCTACGGGAGTTCATTTTGGTAATGGTTCTCTTGATAACACTGAATATACATTTTGTGCAGATACATTATTTTCTGCATTATGTATAGAAGCTGTTAAGCATAGTGAAGATAAGCTTAGCAGATTAGTCAGTTACGTTAAAGCAGGGAAAATTGTATTTTCGGATGCAATGCCATATATGGATGATATATATTATGTACCTAAGCCTATGTGTAATATTAAACATTCAGATGAAGAAAGTGGAGAATCTTCAAAAAAGAAATTATATAAAAAAACGATGTATATACCATATGATTATATACAGGATTATATTAATGGAGAATTGCCAGAAGACATTATAAGGGAATTCGATGAATTTGGAAAGAAGAATATAAAGGTTTCAGCTGCTATTAATAATAATGATGAAACAGTCCCTTACAGAGTTGGAGAATATTATTATAACGAAGGAAATGGATTATATATAATAGTTGGTTATGATAATGATGAAGAACTTAAAGAAGTTGAGGAACTCATAATATCATTAGGTTATAGTGGTATTGGAGGAAAGAGAAGCAGTGGCTTAGGAAGATTTGATATTCAGATAGCTGACGATGCTGATGAATTGTTAAATATGATAACAGAAAAGAGCAGGTTATATATGACATTGTCGGTCAGTCTGCCTAAGGAATGTGAAATGACTAATTCATTGAGTGAAGCTAAATATAGTATTATAAAAAGAAGTGGCTTTATATCTTCACAGGTGTTCGATGATAGAAGAAAAAAAGACCTATATGTTATTGAGGCTGGAGCCTGTGTTAAGAATAAATATGAGGGTGATATATATGATGTAGCAGATGGAGGAGTACATCCTGTTTATCGATATGCTAAGCCTTTATTTATGGGGGTGAATATATGATAGAACCATACAGACAATACCAGATTACATTAGAAACAGTAGGACCTGTCTTTATCGGAAGTGGTAATAAGTTAAGTAAAAAATCATACATATTCTCAGATAAAAACCATATTGAAATGGTTGATTTAGAAAAAATGTATCAGTTCTTAAAGAATAAAGGTCTTGAATCGAAGTATGAACAATACCTAATGAGCAGAGATACAATGAAATTGGGAGATTGGCTTAAACGAAACAGGATAGATATACCGGATATCAGAAAATGTATAAAATATGAGATTGAATGTGGGGATGTTATTGGAGTTGAAAGCAGGGATATGGAAATTCAAGAACACATAAAAGATCCATATGGTATGCCATATATTCCAGGCAGTTCAATAAAAGGAATGTTAAGAACTATATTACTTATATATGATATATTAGAAAATTCACAAAAATATCAGAAAGCAAAAAATAATCTCAGTTATGATATAGGCAAGCAGCAAAGAAGAACCATATACCTGAGTAAAAATATGAAGGAAATTGAAACAATAAGTTTTAATAAATTAAATAGGGATGAAAAGAAAGTAGGCAATGCTGTTAATGATATAATGGCAGGTGTAATCGTCAGTGATAGTGCTTCAATAGATATAAAAGACTTGGTATTATGTAAGAAAATAGAAAGACATCCAGATGGCAGGGAACATTCAATTAATATAATGAGAGAATGTATTAAACCGGGTACACAGATTAATTTTACGTTGACAGTAGACGAGTCTATTTGTAATATTGATGAACAAATAATATATGAAGCTATAAAGAAGTATACAGAGTGTTATAACGATTGTTTTATAGCATCATTTAAAGGAGCAGAATATTTACAGGATGATTATGTAATATTAGGTGGAGGAAGTGGATTTGCATCTAAAACAATAGAGTATTCTATGTATGGTAAAAAAGACGGAGTAAAATGTATCAGAGATATATTACTTAACACCGTAAAGAGAGAAAAGAATGGCAATCACAAAAATTATAAAGATGCTGCATTAGGAGTATCTCCGCATATAATAAAATATACAAGCTGCTATGGAAAGCAAATGCAGATGGGAGTATGTAAAATGATAATTAAATAATCCTTAGAAGAAATTCAATTATAAAATTGTATTTTACGCCGCATTGGTTATTTACTGGACAAATTGGTAATTATAGATTACTTTTGGTATTAAAATTATAAAAATATTTTTTGCCACGCAAAGTGAATAATCGATGCGCATAAATACTGGATTTGCAGAGGCGGGATTAGAAGATAGAGAACCCCAGTAGGGGACGGAAACTTTGTTGATGTTCTTTATTAAGTTTCATTAACTTCTTATTAGAAGATAGAGAACCCCAGTAGGGGACGGAAACTCGTATTCCGAAAAATCGTTAAATCTCACCTTTTTAACATTAGAAGATAGAGAACCCCAGTAGGGGACGGAAACGATGCTTTTATATGTTCTTTGCCTGCTTGCAAGTGCCTATTAGAAGATAGAGAACCCCAGTAGGGGACGGAAACTTCTTCGTAATTTTTTTCTTTCAATTCGTTTAGACTTATTAGAAGATAGAGAACCCCAGTAGGGGACGGAAACTACCTCTGTTTCTATTTCCTCACATTCTTCTTCATAATTAGAAGATAGAGAACCCCAGTAGGGGACGGAAACTGTACTGTAGTTAACGCTGGTAAAGAATTATTATAATTAGAAGATAGAGAACCCCAGTAGGGGACGGAAACTATATCCGACAAATTCTTTACCGGCGTTTCTTGTTTCTTCGAATTAGAAGATAGAGAACCCCAGTAGGGGACGGAAACTCCCTGGGCATCAAGCCTGTAATTTTCATTACATCTTATTAGAAGATAGAGAACCCCAGTAGGGGACGGAAACTCCTCCAGGCTCATTAATAACTTTCCATTTTCATATTAGAAGATAGAGAACCCCAGTAGGGGACGGAAACTTATTTCAGTCGGAGATATTGTTATAGAGTTCACACCTATTAGAAGATAGAGAACCCCAGTAGGGGACGGAAACAATCTTATATATTTAATTATTAAAATAATATAATTAGAAGATAGAGAACCCCAGTAGGGGACGGAAACTTTTAATACATTCGTCTTTATCACTATCCGTTAAATTAATTAGAAGATAGAGAACCCCAGTAGGGGACGGAAACTTTAGATCTCATAGTGATGCTCCTTTCTATAAACATTAGAAGATAGAGAACCCCAGTAGGGGACGGAAACTCTTCATAATTTAATTTTTTGAGTTCGTCAATATTAAATTAGAAGATAGAGAACCCCAGTAGGGGACGGAAACTTGTGACATTTCGGTTTGTTTCCTTAATTCTTTTATTGATTAGAAGATAGAGAACCCCAGTAGGGGACGGAAACCTATTTTAACGATTATACATCTTATGTTATGGTTTAATTAGAAGATAGAGAACCCCAGTAGGGGACGGAAACTATACGATATTTTGTTTTTAAAACGTGTATACTACTACCAATTAGAAGATAGAGAACCCCAGTAGGGGACGGAAACAATTTATTCAGCCGACTAGCTGATTCTCTGATGTATTAGAAGATAGAGAACCCCAGTAGGGGACGGAAACCTTTTTACCTCTCTAACAACTCACATAATGAGCTGATTAGAAGATAGAGAACCCCAGTAGGGGACGGAAACTTAGTATCTTTTCTTTCTTTTTCTGTCATTTCTTCCATCATTAGAAGATAGAGAACCCCAGTAGGGGACGGAAACCATAACCTTTAAATTATCTTCGTTTGATAATTCACATTAGAAGATAGAGAACCCCAGTAGGGGACGGAAACTTTTACATCAACTGCATTATCATTTTCAAGTAGTTGTATTAGAAGATAGAGAACCCCAGTAGGGGACGGAAACGTTTGCGTTTGGGTGCTTAGTGGGATGTTGTTATTAATTAGAAGATAGAGAACCCCAGTAGGGGACGGAAACTTATTGCCAAAATGGTCTTTATTCTTATAAGTCAATATTAGAAGATAGAGAACCCCAGTAGGGGACAAAATACTATATTAGAGAGAAAGAGAGGTAGGCGTTATGAGTTATTTATATGTTAATGAAGATGGTGTTGTAGTTAGTATTGAAGGAAATAGATGTATCGCTAAGTATAAAGATGGAATGATAAAATATATGCCAATAGAGGCACTAGAAGGAATTGTAATAATGGGACGTTCCCAGTTGACAACTTATTGTATGGAACAATGTTTGGAAAGGGGAATAAATGTTTCGTTTTTTTCAAAGGGTGGAAGATATTTTGGAAGATTACATTCTACAGGACATGTAAAGACAGACAGGCAAAGACGTCAGTGTGAATTGTATGACTCACAATTTGCAATAGATTTATCAAAAAGGATAATATCAGCAAAATTAAAAAATCAGGAAGTTGTATTAAGAAGATATGAAAGAAGTAAAAATATTAATTTAAAAGATATACATAATATGATGTCAATATGTAGAAATAAAATTGAAACTTGTAATAGTATATATGAGATAATGGGATATGAAGGACAAGGAGCAAAATATTATTTTGATGGATTATCAAAGTGTGTAAAAGAGGATTTTGTATTTCAAGGTAGAAGTAGGCGTCCACCATTAGATGAGTTTAATTCTATGATAGGTTTAGGATATTCTGTATTAATGAATGAAATATATGGAAAAATAGAGGCAAAGGGATTAAATCCATATTTTGGATTTATGCATAGGGATGCAGAAAAACATCCAACTCTTGCAAGTGATTTAATGGAAGAATGGAGAGCTGTAATAGTTGATGCTACAGTAATGAGTATAATAAATGGCAACGAAATAACAAAAGAGGAATTTACTCATAACGTAGATGAACCAGGCTGTTATTTGAACAGAAAAGGTGTTGGAATTTTAATTAAAAAGTTGGAAAAGAAATTTCAAACAGATGTAAAATATCTTAGTTATATAGATTATACTGTGGATTTTCGCCACGCTATGCTGCTTCAGGTTAATCAGTTAGTTAAAGCAATGGAAAGTGAAGACGCATCGTTATACTATCCAATACAGATAAGATGATAGGAAAAGGTGATTTTTATGGATGAAGATTATTATTTTAGAATTGATGATGAATTGTCAGAAGATAGGGTGTTTGTGTTAATTATTTATGATATAATTAGCAATAAAAGTAGAAATAAATTTTCTAAGCTATTATTAGGATATGGTTTTAGAATTCAGAAATCA
Source organism: Lachnospira sp. CLA-JM-H23 (assembly GCF_040096425.1). NCBI lineage: Bacteria > Bacillati > Bacillota > Clostridia > Lachnospirales > Lachnospiraceae > Lachnospira > Lachnospira sp. CLA-JM-H23. The sequence continues at coordinate 339,604 of NZ_JBBMET010000002.1, read as the reverse complement.
GCATTTGAAGCTGTTATTTCTAAAGATAAATTAATAAAATTATTAGCAGAAATTCCAAGGTATATTAATGAAAATGAAGACAGTGTAAGGCTGTATCAGATAAAAGGAAAAGGTAATGTTACAACTTGGGGTAAAAATGAAAATTATGATGTAGATGAAGTAATAATATTATAGGAGAAATAGTGAATTATGAGTAGAGTATTATTTTCGCCAATAGGTGGAACAGATCCGATAAGATATTTATATGATGGTTCTATGTTACATATATGCAGGCATTACCAACCTGATAAAGTTATATTGTATTTATCCAGTGAGATGGTAGAAAAGCATAGAGAAGATAATAGATATGTAAGGACTTTGAATATGCTGGGAGATTCTATAGGTCATACTTTTGATATCAAGGTTATTGAGAATGAAGAATTAATTGATGTTCAAAAATATGATGTTTATTATGAAATATTCAGGCAGGAGATAAAGAATATAAGCGATAATTTATCATCTGGTGATGAATTGATTGTGAATATGGCATCAGGAACACCTGCAATGAAGAGTGCGCTGCTTATATTAGCTACATTATCAGAATACAAGTTTATACCAATTCAGGTAAACTCGCCGCAGAAGAAAATGAATTCGGAGATAGAAGACAGAAATAATTATGATGTAGAGCTTAATTGGGAATTAAATCAGGATAATTTACCAGATAGCGAAAATAGGTGTGAAGAAGTTAAATGTATGAATTTAATTAAACTTTTAAAGATTGATTTGATTAAAAAATTTATACGAAAATATGATTATAGTGCAGCATTTGAGCTGGGTAAAGAGCTTAAGGATGATATTAGTGTAGATGCATATAATATGCTTGGAATAGCTAATAACAGATTAAAATTAAACTATAAAGAAATATCAAAAATTACATCAAACAATAAATATGATATATATCCAATAAAAGACGCTGGAAATATGAAGCTTTTTGAGTATGCCTGCGTGTTAGAAATTAAATTAAAGAAAGAAGAATATTCTGATTTTATAAGAGGAATAACACCATTAATTGTTGATATATTTGAACAGATATTAAAAACAAAAATGAATATAAATGTTGAATTATTATGTGATATCCGTAATGGTGTAAAAATATGGAATATAGGTAAGTTAAAGAATAATGATATTTTTGATATATTAAATAATTCATATATAAAAAAAGGCGGGATAAAGGAAGGCCCGGTATATTCACACGCACTTGCACATATAATCAGGGCAAAAAGTAATGATAATATACTAAAAAGTAAGGTTGACGAAATAGTTAATGTAGAACAAAATATTCGAAATTTAGCAGCACACCAGATTGTTTCAGTTACAGATAAATGGTTTGTTGACAAGTCTGGAAAATCGCCTGAGGAAATTATGAATATTATAAGATATTTACTTGTTCAGGCTGGAGTTGGAGTAAAGAAAGAAGATTGGGATACATATGATGTTATGAATGATAAGATTGTTAGATATTTAGAATGATTCTAATGCATTGTTTTATAATAAAGATAGCCTTTAAAAATTACCCAATATCATATATAATGTTATTTACTGAGCTTAAATCAAGTATAACAGAACAGCTAAGAGAGGTATTATAAAATGGAAATTTATGAAATGATAGATCTACAGGATTGTCCAAGATGTTTAGGACCTTCGTTATTAGAGGAAGTAGACCATGGTTTTTATGTAACTTGCCTGGATTGTGGATGTCAGTCAGCAACATTCAGATATAATAATGATGAAGACAAGCTTGAAGCTGCGAAGAAGACAGCTGAGTTATGGAATACTGGCAAGGTAATCTATACAGGTTATGGAGATTAATAATATATGTATGTATAGTTTTGAAGTATGACATATATGTTTGTGTACAATGTTATTATAATTAATGTATAGATGGGAATGTGTATAATAATCCCGAATGTGATATATAAGATAGGAGAATTAAACGATGAAGAGTCAGGAAGAACTTTTTAATATGACAGTTATGGAATTAAGAGAGTATATGAATTCGCTTTCTAATGAAGAAATAAAGCAGGCGGCTGAGATGTTTGAATATGATGAGCACGAAAGAGATCCACTTACACTTCTTTCAGCACCTAAGCTTTTTGAGTATATGAAATATGCAAATGGAGCAGTAGATATTGATTTTGGTGAATAATGCTATAATGAGGGAGTGTGATTAATAGTCACGCTCTTTTATTTATGTTGGGAGGCATTTTTATGACACACGAACAATTTGAAAAGGCGGCTGATTACTGGAAGAATAAGGGAATTACAGCAATGCCCAAAGAAGAGCTTAAAAAAGCGGTTGAAGAATATATAGCTGCTAACAATACCTGTGCGCTTGCAACAGGAACTGGCGATTATGTAAGATGTACGCCGATTGAGTACAGTTATCATAATGATAAGTTCTGGATGTTTTCAGAAGGTTGAGAGAAATTTATAGGTCTTGAGAAGAATGAAAATGTATGTTTGGCTATTTTCGATAAATATGATGGATTTGGCAGGCTTAAGAGCATACAGGTTATGGGAAAAGCCGAACTGATAGAACCATTTTCTGATAAATATAATGAACACGCAAAAATTAAGAAAATACCGATAGAGGCGTTAAAGAAAATGGAGTCGCCGCTTAATCTCATCTGTGTAACACCAGTGAAAATGGATGTATTATTTTCTGATTTTAAGAAAGAGGGATATAGCAGCAGACAGATTTTAGAGTGAATTTAAAAGAAAAAAGAGGTAATATAACTTATGGAAGTAAAAGAGTGGTCATATAAAGAATACCATTCTTTTGATAAGCCAGTAGACGGAGTTACAAGAATTCCTACAAGCGGAGATGAGAAGGGAACTTATATATATTCAAATGTGGAATATGCGCATATAAATGGTACGACACTGCATTTGCAGATTATCACACCACAGACAAGAATCCTGAGTTATGCAGAGCTATGTCGGTTGAGTGTAATATAAGTGAAAATGTTTCATTGCCACCAATATTAATGTTTCACGGAACAAAAGACCGTACAATAAATCCAAAGGTCAGTGTTGTTGTATATGAGGCTTTAAAGAAATATAATAAAGATGTGAAGTTATATTTGCTTGAGGGAGCTGACCACGGTGGAAGTGAATTCTTTAGTGATAATGTGTTGGATATTATTGAAGAATTTTTGCAAAAGATTATATCAGCTAGTTAGAATGATAAGTTGTTTTAAAATGTGTAATAAAATGAATTTTTACACTGACATCATAAATATGAAAATACTGGGCGGTAAAATATATGGGAAATGAATCTGGAGAATGGATTATGCACGGACTTGAGTGGGACAATCCAGCGTGTATACATACAGTTGAGAAAGCAATCGAACACATTAATGATGTAGGTTTTCTGCCTTTATTTAAGAATGAAATAGAAGGATTTTCACTGGAAGAATGGACAGCACCTGAGTACTGGTGGTGTGATGATGAATTATATGACCCGTGGTTGTGGCGTGCGGTTATAGCAAGACAGCACGATATAATCTATGGAAAGTTTTTCGGAAAGAAGGCAGGTTTTGTATCAAGAAAATGGGTTCCTGCATTTGCAAATTACAGGCGTGACGGATACGATTTTGATGCGTTATATGAGGATGGAAAAGCACCGCTTAAATATAAAAAGATTATGAAGCATTTTATGGAAGAAAATGCAGATAACGAAATATTTTCTAATGAGTTAAAGAAACAGGCTGGCTACGGCAAAGATGGTGAAAAAGGATTTGATGGCGCAGTTGCTAATCTTATGATGCAGATGTATATATGTAACTGCGATTTTAGGAAGCGTATTAATAAAAGTGGTGAAGAATATGGCTGGGATGTGGCTGTTTATTCATCAATAGAGCATATCTATGGTTATGATTATGTTACCTCTGATTATAAGGAAAAGCCGGAAGCTTCGTGGCAGAAAATAGTTTCACATATGAACATATTGTATCCGTCTGCGACTGAAAAGCAGATTAAGAAGATATTGAAGTAAAATTATCAAAAAATATTTGAAATAAATCATAGTTTATTGTTTTTGCTGTTTTATCAGCAGTATACACTTGATACAAAATTTTATTAAAAATGGCGTATAAAAGAGAATTGGTGTGAAAATAGATTTTTCACACGTGAGACTTATGTGTGTGTGCACTTGACACAAACTCGTTATGTACAAAAATATGCGTAGAAATGAGGATTATTATGGAATTACAGGAAGTATTGAATAGCAGAAGAAGTATGAGAAGTTACGATGCTGAAAAGAAAGTTACAAAAGAGCAGCTTGAAACTATTATAAATGCGGCCATATTAGCACCTTCGTGGAAGAATTTGCAGACATCTAGATATTACTGCATATTATCAGACGACAAAATTGAAGAATTCAGACATAAGTGTCTGCCAGAATTCAATCAGAACAATTCAGAGGGAGCAGCTCTTGTTGTAACAACATTTGTAAAGAACTGCGTTGGATTTGACAGATTATCAGGTGAGCCAGTTAATGAATGTGCCAACGGCTGGGGTTATTATGACCTTGGACTGCAAAACGAGAATTTCGTTCTTAAATCTAAAGAATTAGGACTTGATACACTGATTATGGGAATTCGTGATGGTGAGGCAATAAGAGAGTTCTTTAATCTGCCAGAAAATGAGCAGGCAGTTTCAGTTATTGCAGTTGGATATGGAACAAAGGATGCGCAGATGCCTAAGAGAAAGAGTGTTTCGGATATAGCGAAATTTTATTAAAATAGTAAGCAAAAAATATATAGAGAATGTGAGTGATAAATCATATGGGTTTGTTTAAAAAGAAGGAAAAAGTGTATTCATATGATAAAGAGCATATGAAACCGGTAATTAAAACCAGCATATGTACGGGTGAACAGGTGGCTGGATTTAAGGATATTCATACTGGCAAAATAGAAGATATTATGCTTGTAAAAACGTCAGCAGATATCGAAAAATTTAAAGAAATGTATGGAATAGAAGGCAATATTGACAAAGAATATTAGGATTAAAATGTCGGTGGAAGAAGGATATAATTATGGTTAAGAAAATTGTAAAAGGAAAGCAGATATTTGCAAGAAAGGCACAGCCTGCGACAGAAGCAGACAGGCAGGTTGTGACAGATTTGATAGATACGTTAAGAGCAAATAGGGAAATATGTGTTGGAATGGCTGCAAATATGATAGGTGTGAATAAGTCAATAATAGTTGTGGCATCAGGTCCATTTCAGTTTGCAATGATTAATCCTGTTATAACTAAGAAGTCTGGTGAATATAAGACGGAAGAGGGTTGTTTATCATTAGATGGTGTCAGACCTTGCATAAGATATGATGAGATAGAGGTTGATTATCTTGATAGTAATTTTAAGCCACAACATGGGAAGTATAGTGGGTTTACGGCACAAGTGATACAGCACGAGATAGACCATTGTTGTGGGGTGGTAATATAATTAGGAATAAGTTATAAAAGATTGTTTTTCATGCAGTGTTCACCTCCATAAGGAAGTGTAACAATACACCTAAAAATATAAAATAAGAATGTAGGTTTTCTGACATTTTTATATGCCATATTTCCTACATTCTTATATTAGCATTTGCAACTGGGTAGCCAACGCATAAAATCTTGCGGAAATTTCTTATCAGTATATGTCTCGCACAATATAAAAAATCTGCTGAACAGCTATTTGTATCATCTCAGGCATTAAGCAAAGTTATTAAGAAAATTGAAAATGAATTAGATATATTACTTTTTACAAGGACAAGTCAGGGACTTATGCACTAAAGAAGTTTATCTGATATCAAAAAAAGGAATAACTAGATCAAAAGAAAGCATATGTTTTTCAAGTTATTTATCAGAATGGTTATTGACGGAGTAACATTTTTCAGAGCATTGTTATATTGAAAATATCCCTCAAATAGAGTATTATAAAATAAAGTTAGATACAACTAACAAATGCAGCTTGAAAAGGAGTGAAGTATATGAACATTACAGTTATAATTACAGAACGCAGGATTAATCAAACATAAATTAATAATGACATTTGTTTAAATGAGGAGGGCTGAATATGACTAACGAAGAATGATTGCCAAGTCTGCAATGGACATTTCATATACAGATGATATTGAATATAATAAAGAAAATGTGCTTGTAATCATAGAAGGTTTGTCAATGTATTTACACGAGAATGACATAAGACAGATATTTTCGATTATAGAAAAAGCCTTTAATAAGTCAACAGTAATGATCGAAACTATGTCACCATTCTTTGTAAAGCATATGAAGGAAAAATCGATAGAAGGCAGTAATGCCAAGTTTAGCTGGGGTGTTAAAAATGGAAAAGATCTACAGCAGATTGTGCCAGCATTTAACTGGAAGCGTGATGTAAGTCTGGTCGAGGGTATGAAAGTGATTATGCCTGTTTATAATGTGCTTGGAATAATTCCCGCAGTGCACGGTATGTCTAATAAAATAGTGGTTATGGAAAGATAGTTGATTTTTTTGAATAAATCAGACATAATTAATATGACAAATATGTAAATAACAGGTGTAAGATTAATAATGATTGATAACATAGAATATTATATGGAATATCTTGACGGACTGACTAAGGATATGCCAGAGGAGTTTGTAAAGCTTGCACAGGTATTTGAACTTAGTGTGTTCGAGCCTGTTTATATGGAAGGCGAAGATGATATATATGCAGCTTATCTTATGAATGATTCAGTTGAAAGTTATTTTGTTTTTGAGAACTCTATAATGACAGGAGAATATAAGGATATTGACTGCGAACAGGTAGCTGGAATAGAAACACTTAGTGACGGATATATGCTTATAGTTAATCAGGGCGGCGAGAATATATTTACAATAAGATTTAATAAGCTAGGTATTAAGACTACATATTTTAATTATGGCAGTATGGGACATTTCTGGGTTAAGGGATATGAGTATTTAAGACAACTGGAGTATCAGCTTGCAGATGTCAGGGATAAATACAGATATCTTGGAAGCTCATCTTGTACCAGTAAGGAGCTTATATTTATGCAGCTTGCAGATTTTCCACCTATTAAGAAGTATAAATCAGTGCCAGAAGCTTATTATGTGCCATATCCCGATGCAGTTTATTCTGACGCAGTGAATTATCTTATAGATATGGCAGTGAGTGTTGGCGATAAACGTATGGCAGGTATGCTTAAATGCTATTTGAATAAACCGGACATAATTAAGTGTAATATTATTGCGGCTATGTTTCATAGAAAGGCACATAGCAGATTTATAGATAAGCTTATTATGGATGTGCGGAACGAAGCTGACAATTATGTCAAAAGGACGTTTAACAGTGACGAGGAAGCACAGTATAAGATAGTTCATAATAAGGCTCTTAAGGCACTGGATAGATACAAAGAAGCAGGATATGAGTGTCTGTTATACAGGGAAGAACCATTTATGTATTCCAAGGACTCAATTACATATAAAGAACACATATTAGTGTTTAGAAACGGTCGTATTAATAGAAAATGTGATATATATACATATAAAGCATAGTATATAAATATAATATATAAGTAAAATTTATACTGTTCCACAACATATTTTAATAAAATTTACTGCATATATAATGAATATTGAGAAAAATATGTCATTCGCGCAAGAAAAATGTCATTTCGCGCAGATGGCATTTTTTTTGTGTTTTTTTATTGTATAATAATGCCAACATATAAAGCTTTCGTAATATTTTTAAAGACTGCATACGTTTTTATTGCAGGGAAAGTACGATAAGAGAAAGGAGAGTTTATGAAATATTTGAAAAAAATAATAGCAGTGGTATTAGCTGCAGGTATGATTATCTCCAATGCACCTGTGGCAGGTTCGGCTGCAAACCAGAACAGCAGGGCATCTAAGAGAACTTATAATTGGTATGATAAGTGTGCTGACGATATTGATGAGAATTATACTTATGAAGGTTCAGACCTTGGGATAGAGGCTACTGAAGATTATACAACTTTTAAAATATGGGCACCAAGTGCAACGTATATAAAAGTTAATATTTACAGAAAAGGTGTGAATGATGACGATGAGTCATCTAAAGTTGGATCATTTACATTGGAAAAAATGTTCGCTAATGGAAATAGAGATGTGTGGACAGGTGTATGGACATTAACACTTATAGGAGACTGGAGAGGATTCTATTACAATTATACAATTTCTACGACAGACATAACGGGTGCGCACGATACAACATATCAGGTTGCAGACCCATACTCAATAGCTGTAAGTGCAGATGGCAAGCGCTCTTATATTATAGATCCGGATATGGTATCTCCAGATGGATGGGAGAATGATAAGCATATATATGTAGATACAGCCAAAGCTAATAATGTATACAAAGTAAGTATTAAAGATTTTTCAACAGATACATCATCAGGTACGACATCAAATGGCAAATACAGTGCATTTACAGAAAAAGGTGCAACTGTAAATAATGCAGGTGAATTGTCATCAGGTATTGATTATCTTAAAGAATTAGGTGTTACAACCGTACAACTTGCACCATTTTCAGATTATGCTTCTGACGATGAATATGTAGTTGCGAATTTTAATGCACCGGAGCCGGATTATGCTTCTGATGCATCAAATAGTGAAGCAATAATAAAAGAATGTAAAGCAATGATTCAGGCACTTCATAACGCGGGAATTTCAGTTGTAATGGAAATGCCATATACGCATACGGTTACACCAACAGAGTCTGTATTTGAAAAAGTAGTTCCTGGTTATTATTACAGACATAATACGAATGGAACTTATTACACTACAACTGATTATGACAATGAGTGTGCCACGGAGCGTGCAATGTATCGTAAATATGTTGAAAATTCCATGAAATACTGGGCAGAGGTATATCATATAGATGGATTTTCAATAGATTTAGTTGACTGCTTTGACACAAAAGCATATCATTCAAGACTGGATAAATGGTTAGATGAAGTAAAAGAAAATGTTGCAAAGACAGATCCCAGACTTGTTATATGGGGCGATAATTATACCAAGACAGATAGACAGAATAAGACATCTATATATGATAATATAATTAGTTCTATTAATGGAAGCACATATGGAGCAAGAAATGAAAAAGCAATAAAAATGTATAAACAGCAGGCTGCAATGAAATATGCAACACCAGGAATATTATATATGGATGCAGGAGAAGAAATGTGCAGTAGTGTTGAAGGAACAACACAGCAGGACAAGTCAGTGCTTGAATGGCAGAAATGTATAGATTATACAGATGTAGTATCTTATTATAGAGGTCTTATGGATATTAGAAAAGCCTTTTCACCACTTGCCGATAGTCAGAATATTAGTAATAATAAAGAAGCTTATGTACTGACTAATACAACAGAAGGTGAATGGAGCACTATGGCAGTATTGAATAATGATACAGCTGATGATAAAGAGATTGCAATTCCAGCTTCAAGAGAGGCCGCAGACTGGGTGATTATTGCTAATGGGGAAAGTGCCGGTTTAGTATCACTTGGTGAAGTCAGTGGTTCGACTGTAAAAGTGCCGGCGTATACGACAATGATTCTTGTAGACAAGGAGAGTTCATTGCAGGTATCAGTGCCAGAAGAAAAAGGAAGAGTAATTATTGATTATCTGAGGACAGATGGTTATGGTAATAGCAGTTTTGAGACACCATTAAGAGAGTCAATTACGCTATATGGTACAGTAGGAACAGGGTTTGTTGTGCCACAGAATCTTAATATTTCATCTTATTATGATCTTATTAATGCGGAATATGGCAGGAAGGGTATATTTGAATCAGGTACAATCAGGCTGCGATATTATTATAGTGCTAAATATAAGCCAGATCGTTTGGTAGATGGAATTATTAATGATGGTCATTATTGTGAAGAAGTACGATTCAAAGTAACTGATCCGGCTTATACAGAGGTAAGAGTTGATGATAAGAAGCTGACACCAGATAGTAATGGTTATTATACTGTCTCATATGCTGATAAAGAACAGACTATTAAATTAATAGATAATAATGGCTGTAATGTGCAGCTTTATATAAAGGTACTGGAAAATCATATACCTAACAATAACGATTGTACTAAAGATTCTGTTTGTACTATCTGTGGCAAGGTATTTCCTGCACAGACAAGTCATAAGTACAGTGATAGCTGGTCAAAAGATGATACTTACCATTGGAAAGTATGTGAGAATGATGGCTGTGAAGTAACAAGTACTAAGACAGAGCATAGTGGTACAGACGATGGAGATTGTACAACACCTGTAATATGTGAATGTGGACAGATTGTTACAGCGGCTAAAGCAGAACATACTTATGGTGAGTGGAAGTCTAATGGTGATGGCACACATACAAGAAAGTGTACAATACAGGGCTGTACAGCAGAAGAAACTAAGGATTGTGAAGGCGGAGAAGCAACATGTACTAAAAAAGCTGTATGTACATATTGTAATTCAGAATATGGTGCGTTAAATCCATCTAACCACAGTGGAAGTGTTGAATGGGTGCAGACGGAGGGTACACACCAGAAGAAATATGAATGTTGTGGTGCTGAATATGAAGCTGTTGAAAGTCATAAGTGGGAAAATGGACATTGCAGTGTATGTGGATATGGCTGTGAACATACAGGTGGAGAGGCAACCTGTACAGAAAAAGCAGTCTGTACTATTTGTAATCTCCCTTATGGAAAAGTAGATGAGAATAATCATACTGGAACAGAGGAATGTATTAAGACAACAACAACACACGAGAAGAAATATACCTGCTGTGGTAAAGTAACATTAGCTAAAGAAAATCATAAGTGGAAAGATGGTGTATGCGAAATCTGTGATTATAAATGCATACATACAGGAGGGGAAGCTAATTGTACAAGTGGTGCAATATGTGAAAACTGTGGCATGGAATACACAGATAAAGAGCCTTCAAAGCATACAAGAAATCCAGAGTGGGTGCAGACCGAAGATACACACAAAAAAGCATATGGCTGTTGTGGCTTAGAGGTATCAGCAAGTGAGGAACATATCTGGGAGGCAGGAGTATGCAAGATATGTGCTTATCACTGCCATCATACAGGTGGAGAGGCAACTTGTATACAGAAAGCACAGTGTATAATCTGTAATGAGGAATATGGAACATATAATCTTGGTGTGCATAAAGGCTTAAAGTTAGTAGAAGCAAAGGCGGCAACTAAGGCAGAAGAAGGTAATATTGAATACTGGCATTGTGAAGATTGTGACAGATATTATGTAGAAGACAATGGCTATGTCGAGATAAAGAAAGCAGATACAGTAATTGCGAAGGTATCTGATAATGATAATTCAAATGGAGCAGGCTCAGGTGATGTGGTTGACAATGGTACAGGAGCAGGCTCAGGTGATGCAGGTTCGAATGATACAGGAGCAGGCTCAGGTGATGCAGGTTCGAATGATACAGGAGCAGGCTCAGGCAGTGCTGGTGCTAATGATACCGCTGCAGAAGTGAAAGAAACCCCGGATACAGCTGACAATAACAGTATATTTGTATGGCTTCTTATGTTATCTGTTGGAGGAATGACAGTATGTATGGCTATTAGCAGTAAGAAAAGGAGAACTAACGGATAATAATAAAAAATAACAGAAAGAAAAGCTGACAAATAATATCAAACAGAATATTATGATTGGCAGAATATATTCAGAGGCAGTATATTCAGGTGTTTATAATAATATAGTTTTAATGGCGTGTGAAAAATAGAAATTTTTCACACGTCTTTTTTATATTATAAGGTATAGTATATGAGTGAGAATATAAGAATATAAAATAAATTAAAAAAATTGATTGACATGTCAGCACTAACATGTTAGTATGATGACATCAAAGTAATTATGCAGCATAATATTTATAGATAATTGGTGTACGAATTAATTAATAATACGAAGTACATCTATAATAAAGTGATTTTTTGATTATATTTTAATTTAAGGAGGATTTAGCATTATGGATATGACATTAAGATGGTATGGACCAGGTTATGACAGTGTAACACTTAAACAGATAAGACAGATACCTGGAGTTAAGAATGTTATTACAACACTATTTGGAAAGCAGGCGGGAGAGTTATGGCTGCCTGAGGAGATAGCTGAACTTAAGAAGGTAGTATGTGATGCTGGTCTTGGAATAGCCGGTATTGAGTCTGTTAATGTATCAGATGATATTAAGATAGGTACAGCTAAGAGAGATGAACATATTGATAATTATATTAAGACATTACAGGCTCTTGGCGAAGCTGACATCCATATGGTATGTTACAACTTTATGCCAGTGTTTGACTGGACACGTTCTGAGCTTGCAAGAGTAAGGGAAGATGGTTCAACAGTTCTTGCTTATAATCAGGATACTGTAGATATGATTGATCCTGAACATATGAAAGAGTCAGTTGAGAAGATGTCTAATGGTTTTGTTATGCCGGGATGGGAGCCGGAAAGACTTGACAGATTAAAAGAACTTTTTGAAATGTATAGTGATGTGGATGCAGAAAAGCTGTTTAATAATCTTGTATATTTCCTTGAAGCAATCGGACCTGTATGTGAAAAATATGATATAAAGATGGGTATTCATCCAGATGACCCAGCATGGCCAATATTCGGATTGCCAAGAATTATGACAGGTAAGGACTCAGTTACAAGACTTCTTGATGCTGTTGATAAGCCTTATAATGGAATTACGTTGTGTACAGGTTCATTTGGTTCTAACCAGAACAATGATTTATGTGAGATTATTAAGGCCTGCAGAGGCAGAATTCCATTTGCACATGTAAGAAATCTTAAGTACAACTCTCCAAGAGATTTTGAAGAGGCAGCACATTTATCATCTGATGGATCTATAGATATGTATAAGATTATGAAGACTTTATATGATACAGGCTTTGACGGAGTCATAAGACCAGACCATGGAAGAATGATATGGGATGAGGTTGCTATGCCAGGATATGGTCTTTATGACAGAGCATTAGGTGCCACATATCTTAATGGTCTGTGGGAGGCTATAGATAAGTCAGCTCAGTAAATTTTGTATGGGAATATGGTTTTATATATGAATATGTATATAGGAATGGAGGATTAGCATGAAACTTTCAATACAAGGTATTAAAGATAAAGAAGCATGGGAGAAGGCTGGAATAAAGCTTCCATCATATGATGTTGAAAAAGTTGCAACAGCTACAAAGGAAGCACCTGTATGGGTTCATTTCGGAATAGGCAACATTTTCAGAATATTTATAGGTGGAATAGCAGACTCATTATTAGAGCAGGGATTGTCAGATAAAGGAATTACATGTGTTGAAACATTTGATTATGATGTAGTTGATAAGATATACAAGCCATTCGACAATCTTGTTATGGCTGTTACATTAAAGGAAGATGGAAGCACTGATAAGAAAGTATTAGGTTCACTTACAGAGGCTGTTAAGGCACAGTCATCAGTAGATGCTGAGTGGTCAAGATTGAAGAAAATATTTGCAAGTCCACAGCTTCAGATGGTTTCATTTACAATAACAGAAAAAGGATATGCACTTCGAGATGCAAAGGGAGAGTATTTTCCATTTATCAGAAGTGATATAGATAATGGTCCTGATAAGGCATCATCAGCTATGGCAGTTGTGTCAGCACTTTTATATGAAAGATTTAATACATGTAAGGCACCTTTAGCAGTTGTGTCTATGGATAACTGCTCACATAATGGTGAAAAGTTAAGAAATTCAATAACAGATATGGTAGGCGAATGGCAGAAAAAAGGTTTTGTTAGCGAAGATTTTGTACAATATGTCAATGATGAAAATACAATATCTTTCCCATGGTCTATGATAGATAAGATTACTCCAAGACCAGCAGATACTGTGGCTGAGTCGTTAAAAGAAGCCGGGGTTGAAGATATGGACCCTGTTATTACATCAAAGAGAACTTATATAGCTCCATTTGTTAATGCAGAAGGACCACAGTATCTTGTTATAGAGGATAGATTTCCGAATGGAAGACCACAGCTTGAAAAGGCAGGAGTATATATGACGGACAGGGATACAGTTAACAAGGTGGAGAGAATGAAGGTTACAACCTGTCTTAATCCATTGCATACAGCACTTGCAGTATATGGCTGCGTATTAGGCTATGACCTTATAGCTGATGAGATGAAGGATAAGGAACTTTCAGAGCTTGTAAAAAGAATAGGGCTTGTTGAGGGTATGCCTGTTGTTACTAATCCTGGTATTATAGACCCAGAGAAGTTTGCAGATGAAGTTATAAATGTGCGTATACCTAATCCATTTATGCCTGATACACCACAAAGAATTGCAACAGATACATCTCAGAAGGTTGGCATAAGATATGGTGAAACTATAAAGTCATATGTTGCCAAGGATGGAAGTGCCAGAGCACTAACTGCCATTCCGCTTGCGATTGCAGGCTGGTGCAGGTATCTTCTTGGCATTGATGATAATGGTGAAGCTTTTGAATTATCCCCAGACCCTATGGCTGATGAATTGAAATGTCAGCTTGATGGTATCGTATGGGGTGAGTCATCATCTTACACGGGTCAGCTTAAGAACTTATTGTCAAATGCTAATATATTTGGTATAAATTTATATGAAGCAGGAATTGGTGATAAGATTGAAGAAATGTTTGTCGAAGAAATATCAGGAAAAGGTGCTATAAGAGAAACGCTTAAGAAATACCTTTAATGTGATGCAGATGTTATAATATACGTTTGACATGCTTATCTTATATATAATATAAACATATTGTGCCGTTCAGAGCTGTAGAGATTATGCAGGATATTGGTTCTGGACGGCTTTTGCTATTTATTTTATTAATTGTTTTATATTTTTATATTAATGGCAGATTGCTGTTATATATAGAAAGGCTGTAATTTTATGGAAAAATCATTAAATGAAGAAACATATGAAAAATTAAAATACGATATAATGAATTTTGAAGTTTTGCCAGGAGATTCTATAAGTGCCCAGAAGATTGCATTAAGATATAATGTATCAAGGACACCTGCAAGAGAGGCAATAGTTAATCTTGAGAAAGAAGGACTTTTAAAGGTTATACCTCAGTCTGGAACGTATGTAGCCTGTATTAATTGTAAGCGTTCAGAGCAGGAATGGTTTGTCAGAAAGAGTCTTGAGATTGGGATGGTTGATGCAATTTTTAAAAATGCAAGTGCTGATATGCTTGATAAGATGGCAGAGCTTAATAATCGACTTATTAATTATGACGAAGAAACAGAAAGTATTCCAAGAATAGAGATAGATAATGAATTTCATCAATTAATATATGAATGTTCCGGCGAACAGCTTGCGAAGAATATAATAAAGACACAGATGAGCCATTACAACAGAATTAGATATCTTGCAGAGTTAAATAAAAACATAAGCGTAAAGACTAATGATGAGCATAATATGCTTATTGATGCGATAAGGAATAAAGATAAGAGAATGTATCTTCGCGTTATAAAAGCACATATAAGCAGAATATTTAATGAACTTGATAAGCTTAAGGGAATATATCCGGAATATTTTGAAAAAAATTGAAGTAAATGAAAGAAATTCCCCTTATATCCGCATATTTTTGTATCATTATATTAAAAAGATAAAAATGACTGACGTAATATACTATCATTACGTCAGCCTTTTTTAATTTATAGCTTATTTGTGTTGTATCATTTCGCGGTATTGCGTAGGAGTCATATTTTTAAGCTTTTTAAAAAGCTTGGTAAAGTAGTTCACATCGTTAATGCCACATTGTGCGGCAATATCCTGAATAGCAGACTGTGTTGTGTTGAGCAGATATATTGCATGCTCTATTCTTTTATTGTTGACGAAGTTCGTAAGAGTCACTCCGGTTTCTTTTTTAAAGAGCGTTGATAAATAACTGCTGTTTAACATAAACTCTTCTGATAAAGCGTTAAGGCTTAAATCAGCTGTGAGATTGAAGGATATATAGTTGATTATATTCTGTATAGGCTTGCTATATGTCCGTAATGAGTGTGACTGGACAAGAAGACAGTATTTTCTTGTTATTTCATTTTCTAATACTTCAAGCTGTGCGATTGATGTGCAGTCTTCAATTTTAATTGCAAATTTGCGCGATATTTCATCAAGATGTACCGGATGTATATATGCAGTCTGTGCAGCTTTACGGCAGATTGTATTTAATATAATCATAAAGTTCTTTCTGTCACGTATAGAGTCAGATAAGCGTGGCTTTATATCAGAAGAGTTAAGACGCTCCATATTTTCAATAGACTTATAATCTCCATGTGCTATACATTCCATAAGAAATGCTTCATTTTTATAGCGGATTTCCAGAGCTTCGACAGATTTTTTTGTAGGCTCAGGTGCTTCTTCTTTATACATATACTGGGTTAAATTCTTATTAAGTATATGTTTTTTTTCAATAGTATAATTATTACCCCAAAGCCTGCTGCAAAGACAGCTTATAATAGCTGTAATACATCGTTCATCAGCAAATACTGGAAGAGCAGAGTAGTACAGCTGCATAAACTCATTATACTGCACAGGAACTGAATTGTAAGAACATAAGTCAAGTATTCTCTGGTTAGTGAATCGTTCATATGAGAATGGACCTGCTATGAATATTCTTGTGCTGTCCGGAAGCTTAATATGTATATATTCACATGAAAAGCTGTCATGTATAAATAATGCAGTATTATCCCTGTTATAGGAGCTGATAAACTGGCTGAAGTTTTCTTGATTATTCATATAAGTATTCTGGGTGAAAATGTTATTTCTAAGTCCACCATCAATTTGATTATCCCATGTGTAAGGAGCGTCAATAATATAGGATGGAATTTTTATTTGCGATAAAAGTTCGATTGTATAATCTAAATATATTTTGTATTCCATATATATTCCCCCCAAAGCTATATTTTTACATTATATTTACATATTATAGCATAAGTTGTATAAAATATTATCTATTAATTATTATTTTTAAAATAATTTTTAAAATTATGATATGTGCATAAAACAAAAATTTATATCTGTAACAATTATAAACTTTAAAACTAGCATGTCTCAAATGTAATCACTAACATGTTAATATGAGCACAACTGACATGTTAGTACAATTTAATTATACAATAGTATAATTTTTAGTGTGAAAATTGTACAGGTAAAAATTATACTATAAAGACTAAATTTAGTAATAACTGTTAATAATTAAAAAGGGTATTATAAAACCATAGAAAACAACAGCACAACGAAATGCAGAACAATATTTAAGGACGTCTTTAAAGAAACTATTTAACAATTAATGATGAATACAAAATATATTTCGCATATATTTCGCATAAGAATGGAGGATATACAATGAAAGAAACTAATGGAAAGGTAAAGCCTTTCGGTATAAAAGATAAGCTGGGCTATATGTTTGGCGATTTTGGTAATGATTTTACATTTTTGTTATCAGCAATGTTTTTACTTAAGTTCTATACAGATGTTATGGGAGTTTCAGCAGCACTTGTAGGACTTATGATGATGGCAGCAAGATTCGTCGATGCCATAACAGATGTAACAATGGGACAGATAGTAGACAGAAGCAGACCTGGTAAGAAAGGTAAGTTCGCTCCTTGGATAAGACGTATGTGTGGTCCGGTTGCTGTAGCTTCATTTCTGATGTATGCAACATATTTTAAGGGAATGCCAATGGGATTTAAGATATTCTGGATGTTCTTCACATATCTCCTCTGGGGAAGCGTATGTTACACAGGAGTTAATATTCCTTATGGTTCAATGGCATCTGCAATTTCAGATAACCCAACAGACAGAACATCACTTTCTAACTGGAGAACAATTGGTGCAACACTTGCACAGACAGCTATAGGTGTTATATTACCACTTGTAGTATATTATACAGATGCAGCCGGTAATTCAGTATTATCTGGTGAAAAGATGATGATTGGAGCATTAATCTGTTCAATAGGCGCAGTTATATGTTATATGCTCTGCTATCATATGACAACAGAAAGAGTTAAGGTAGAACAGAATACACAGAAGTTCTCATTTAAGGAACTTATTAAGCAGCTTGTTCATAATAAGTCATTAATAGGAATTATAGTATGTGCATTAGTATTCTTACTTGCACAGTTATCATTAAGTAACATGAATGCTTATGTATATCCTAATTACTTTGGTAATATAAAGGCTATGTCTATAGCAAGTCTTGCAGGAACAGTTGTTATACTTGCACTTTCAACATTTATAGTAAAGCTTGCTTCAAAGATAGGTAAAAAAGAATTATCAATGATAGGATGCTTTATAAGTGCAGCTTCCTTCATACTATTATTCATAATTCATACACACAATGTATTGGTATGGGTAGGATTAATAATCGTAGCTACAATAGGAACTTCAATGTTCAATATGGTTATATGGGCTATGATTACAGATGTAATTGATGAGTCAGAGGTTCAGACTGGAGTCCGTCAGGATGGAACAATTTATTCAGTATATTCATTTGCAAGAAAGCTTGGACAGGCTTGTTCATCAGGTTTATCAGGAGTGCTTCTTTCAATAATAGGATATACTTCAGTAACAGCCTTTGATCCAAAGGTAGTAGATGGAATATATAATATTACCTGCCTTGTACCAGCGGGAGGAATGATATTACTTTTACTTGCTTTATGGTTCTTATATCCTCTTAATAAGAAGAGAGTTGAAGAGAATGCAGAAAAGCTTAGAATTAAGAGAAATGAAAATGCGTAGTGCAAAACAATATGTAGGTATAAAGTCGGGGCATCTGACCCCGGCATCATCTGAAAAATAAAATTATTATACAAATTATTATACAAAATTTTAAAATTACAGGAGGAATCAATTATGTTATATCCAATTTTAACAGAATCAAGATTATTAAGTGACTTAAGTGGAGTATGGGATTTTAAGTTAGACAATGGCAATGGCTTTGATGAGAAATGGTATGAAGCACCATTAAAGGATGCAGATACTATGCCAGTTCCAGCTTCATACAACGATTTAAAGGAAGGAGCTGATTTCAGGGATCATTACGGATGGGTATTCTATCAGAGAAATATTTCAGTTCCATCATATGTAAAGAGTCAGAGAATTGTATTAAGATGTGCAGCAGTAACACATTATGCAAAGATTTATCTTAATGGTAATTTAATATGTGAGCATAAGGGTGGCTTCCTTCCATTTGAGGTTGAGTTAAATGATGTGTTAGAGGATGGTGATAATCTTCTTACAATAGCAGTTAATAATGTTATTGATTATACAACTCTTCCAGTTGGTGGTAAGGCTAATATGATGAGCGGTCTGATGGGAGGAATGGGTGCAGGAGCATCTGAAAAGCCTCAGAACAATCCTAACTTTGACTTCTTTAACTACTGCGGTATCACAAGACCAGTTAAGATATACACAACACCTAAAACTTATATCAATGATATTACAGTAACATCAGATATTGACTTTGGAAAGGAAACACCATCAGCAGTACTTAACTATGCTGTTGATATTGAGGGTGTGGATAAGGATAGCACAGCTTGTAAGGTTGAGGTGTTTGATGCTGAGGGTAACAAGGTTGCAGAGGCAGCAGGAACACAGGGAAAGCTTGAGCTTGAGAATGTAAAGCTATGGCAGCCATTAAATTCTTATCTTTACCAGATAAAGGTTACAGCAGGAGAAGATGTATATACTCTTCCATATGGTGTAAGAAGCGTAAGAGTAGATGGAGTTAAGTTCCTTATTAATGAAAAACCATTTTACTTTAAGGGCTATGGAAAGCATGAGGATACATTCCCTAATGGACGAGGAATTAATCTTCCTATGAACACAAAGGATATATCTATTATGAAGTGGCAGCATGCTAACAGCTTCAGAACAAGCCATTATCCATACAGTGAAGAGATGATGAGATTATGTGACGAGGAAGGTATCGTTGTTATTGATGAAACAACAGCAGTAGGTGTTAACCTTCAGTTTGGTGGCGGTGCTAACTTTGGCGGAGAAAGAATCGGTACATTTGATAAAGAACACGGAGTTCAGACACAGGAGCATCATAAGGATGTTGTAAGAGACCTTATTTCAAGAGATAAGAACCATGCCTGTGTTGTTATGTGGAGTATTGCCAATGAGCCTGACTCAGCAGCAGAGGGAGCATATGATTACTTTAAACCATTGTTTGACCTTGCAAAGGAAATCGATCCACAGAAACGTCCTTGCACATTAGTAAGTGTTCAGGGAACAACTGCTGATACTGATTGTTCTTCTAAATTAAGCGATGTTATATGCCTTAACCGTTATTATGGCTGGTATTTTGGTGGACCAGACCTTGAAATCTCTGAAAAAGGACTTCGCAAGGAACTTTCAGACTGGGGCAAGCTTGGAAAGCCAGTAATGTTTACAGAATATGGTGCAGATACTGTCAGCGGACTTCACGATACAACATCTGTTATGTATACAGAGGAATATCAGGTTGAGTATTATGAGATGAACAATAAGGTATTTGATGAATTCGAATTCGTAGTTGGTGAGCAGGCATGGAACTTTGCAGATTTTGCTACAAGCCAGAGCTTACTCAGAGTACAGGGTAACAAGAAAGGCTTATTCACAAGGGATAGAAAGCCTAAGATGGTAGCTCATTACTTCCGTAACAGATGGAGCAATATTCCAGAATTTGGATATAAGAAGTAATATACAAATAAACAATCAGGTAAATATAATAAGTGATTCACATTAAAACTTTCTCAATTTTATAGTAACAATAAAAAGGGGTGTCGCATTAAGAAATTAGTGCGGCGCCTCTTTCTATACATCAAAAACAATTATATGAAATGTAGTTAATGAAAGAGACTGATATTGACAAAGATAGTGAAAAACTATTAGACTATAACTATATTAAATAGTAGTTTGGAAATGGAGATTAAGATGGCAGAAGTCAGAGTTATTAAATTAAATGAAAGTGTGTATTCTAAGAATGATAATCAGGCGGATATGACACGCCGTATGTTAAATGATAAGAAGGTGTTTTTCGTTAATATTATGTCATCACCGGGAAGTGGTAAGACTACTATGCTGTCAAGACTTATCAATATGCTTAAAGATGATTACCGCATAGGTGAGATGGACGTTGATATTGAGTCTGATATAGATGCAAGAAGAGTAGCAGAGTCAACTGGTGTAAAGACAATGCAGATACATAACGGAGGTTTGTGTCATATAGATGCCAAGATGACGGCAGATGCAATAAGCGAGTATGGTGTAGATGACCTTGATATACTATTTCTTGAAAATATAGGTAATCTTGTGTGCCCTGCTGAGTTCGATACAGGGGCACACCGTAATGTTATGATACTGTCAGTTCCTGAGGGTGATGATAAGCCGCTTAAGTATCCGCTTATGTTCTCAGTATGTAATGTTGTACTTGTTAATAAGATAGATACTCTGAAAGCATTTGATTTTGATATGCAGAAGTTTACTAATCATGTTAAAGAACTTAATCCAAATGCTATAATTATGCCAATAAGTGCAAAGACAGGTGAAGGTATGGAACAGTTTGTAACATGGCTTGCAGATGAACGTAAAAAGTTAACTGAGAAATATTCATAAGTTCTGGCATAGTTAGCTTTATCCGGATTTTGGAACAGGTCGATAAACATACCAGCAACGGCTTCAGCATAGAAATTACACAGGAATATCCTGAAGTTTTAGGATATAATAACGTTGATTTTTTCGGCATATAATTGCAAATGTGGTTAATTGTAATTAATAGGAGATATTTATATGAAAAAGACAAATAAAAAATATATTGTTATATGCGTAGCTGTTATTTTGATTATAGCAATAATGGTTATATATGAAATAACAGGCAACAAAAATAATAGTTCGCAGACTGATAAATCAGAATATTCAGTGTCAGCAACAGATAATGAAAAGAATAATGCAGATAATTTTATATCAGATAATAAAGAAACACAGATAAGGGATGATTATGCAGAGATTTATGATTATGAATATCAGGGTAATTATGCTAGAGTAAAGTTTAAAGATGGTTATTGGGGAATTGTTAATAAAAATGGAAAAGTTATATTTGATGGGGCTGATTATATCGAAAAACTGCCAACAGTTACAGCATTATGCAGCGCTGTAAAAAATGGACACGCAATTATTCAAAGAAATAAATTTTTGAATAAATCAGACATAACAAATGCTTGACCAGAAGGAACACCCTGTTATGATACTTATTCCGGGTAATGAGGTTACAGATCGTGAGGGTGATAAGGATTATAGCGAGATTGGAAAGTATAAGGTGGAACAGCAGGGAGAAAATGTTGCGATACTTGCACTTGGTGATTTTTATCAGATGGGTGAAAGTCTGGCAGCAGCTATAAAACTTGAAAAAAATTCTATGACCGTTATAATCCAGCAGAGCTTCTTAAAGAGCTTGGTATGACCAATGAGACTATGGTTGAAGAGATAAGAAATAAGATGGTTTGAGGAAGAATAATATGATTAATAATTTAGGTGAGGGCAGTATACCTAAGCTTATGGCAAAGCTTGCAATTCCAGCGGTTGTAGCTCAGGTAGTGAATTTGCTCTATAATATAGTTGACAGGATATATATAGGACATATACCACAGATAGGTGCAGATGCACTTACAGGTGTTGGTTTATTTACGCCGGTTCTTATGCTTCTTAATGCATTTGCAATGCTTGCCGGTTCGGGTGGAGCACCAAGGGCTGCTATTTATATGGGTAAGAAAGATAATGCTACGGCAGAGAAAATTGTCGGGAACTGTTTTACATTTTTAGTGATATGTGCAGTCGTGCTTACAGCAGGATTTTATGGGACATTGCCAGTGCTTCTTAAATGGTTCGGTGCAAGCAGTGTTACAATGCCATATGCTCTTTCATATGCAAGGATATATGTGCTTGGAAGCATATTTGTGCTTATTGTGTTAGGAATGAATTTGTTTATTACAACGCAGGGTTTTGCCAAGATTAGTATGCTGACAACAGTTATCGGGGCAGTTATTAATATTATATTAGACCCGGTATTTATATTTGTATTCAATATGGGCGTTCAGGGAGCAGCACTTGCAACAGTGCTTAGTCAGGCAGTTGGTGCAGTATGGATACTACATTTTCTTACCGGAGATAAGACCATTTTAAGACTTAGAAAATGTAATCTGAAGCTTAAAAGCACTATAATAATGCCCTGCCTTGCACTTGGAATATCAAGCTTTGTAATGCTTTCAACAGAGAGCATATTATCTGTAAGCTTTACATCAAGTCTGTCACGTTATGGCGGTGATCTGGCGGTTGGTGCTATGACAATTATAACAAGCACTAACCAGCTTGTTCTTATGCCATTGCAGGGAATATGTCAGGGTGGACAGCCTATTATGAGTTATAATTACGGTGCCAAGAACTATGACAGGGTTAAGAGGGCATTTTTTACACAGTTTAAGGTATGTATTATATTTACAATTGCAAGCTGGGCAGTTATGATGCTTGTGCCTCAGGTATTTGCCGGAATGTTTACAAACAATGCAGAACTTAAGCAGTATACAGTGTGGACGTTAAGGGTATATATGGCAGGAATGTTTTCACTGGGCTTTCAGATATGCTGTCAGCAGAGTTTTATGGCACTGGGACAGGCAAAGGTCAGCCTTATTATGGCCTGCCTTAGAAAGCTTATATTGCTTATACCGCTTATATTCATACTTCCAGTATTTATGAGCAATAAAGTGTTAGCGGTATTTCTTGCTGAACCTGTAAGTGACATTATAGCAGCAGTGGTTACCACAAGTGTATTTATGGTTAAATTTAAGAAACTGCTGGTAGAGGATAATAGCCGACAGTATAAATAGAAAATATTATAAATATATCAGGAGATAACAACTAATGAAGTCACAGTATGAGCATATTATTCATCCATTTCCTCCGCTTTATGACAATAACTCTAAGATACTTATTCTTGGAAGTCTGCCATCTGTTAAATCAAGAGAGCAGATGTTCTTCTATGGACATCCGCAGAACAGGTTCTGGAAGGTTATAACGGCAGTCATTAATAACAGTGGAATGAATGATAAGAATATTGAAGTTCCAGTTACGATAGAGGATAAGAAGCAGATGCTGCATAATAATCATATAGCTTTATGGGATACTATATATAGCTGCGATATAATTGGTTCAAGTGACAGCAGCATTAAAAATGTCGTACCAACGGATTTAGGACAGATTGTAAGCAATTCCCGGATTGAGCGTGTATACTGTAATGGTGCAGCTTCAGGTAATTATTACAAAAAGTACCAGCAGAAAGTACTTGGTATTGAAGCAGAGGTTCTTCCGTCCACAAGCCCTGCAAATGCTGCGTATTCATTGGACAGGCTCATTGGAATATGGAGTGGAACAATAAATATATAAGTAATATGGAAAGTAAGGGCAGATATTTGAATAATAATAATCGTAAATATAAGAAAGATATAATATTAATTGCAGCATTTGTAATCATAGCAGTTATTGCATTTGTTGTGATTAATCATTTTGTTAAGAAAGATGGTGTATTTGTGCAGATAAAGGTTGACGGACAGGTCATAAAGACAATATCTGTC
Source organism: Lachnospira sp. CLA-JM-H23 (assembly GCF_040096425.1). NCBI lineage: Bacteria > Bacillati > Bacillota > Clostridia > Lachnospirales > Lachnospiraceae > Lachnospira > Lachnospira sp. CLA-JM-H23. The sequence goes on along the minus strand of NZ_JBBMET010000002.1, from coordinate 314,910 downwards.
AATCAGAATGAAACACTGACTATAGAAGGATATCAGGGTGGAAGCAATATTGTCACAATAGAAAATGGTGGTGTGACAATGACAGATGCTGATTGCCCTGACAAGTTATGTGTTAAGACAGGAAGGATAAGCAAGACAGGTGAAACAATAGTCTGTCTTCCACACCGTGTGGTTGTAGAGATTATAGGAGCGGCGGCTGATGATAGCGGGGTCGATTCAATAGTAAGATAGTAATATAAGTAAGGCAGTTGGAAAAAAGTGCAATAGTGTGTTTGTAAATGCAGAATAGGATGAAAAGAAAATTATTATATAATAGTTGAAGGAGTAAATACATTAAAGAATATGACAAAAGAACATAAAAAGAACAACAGCACATATAACATTGCTATGTGCGGGGTGCTTACGGCACTGGCTATGATATTCAGCTATATTGAGAGTATTATACCAGTTCCAATACCAGTTCCTGGAATTAAGCTTGGAGTTGCCAATATAGCAGTTATCACAATTCTTTATACATTGGGAATTAAGGAAGCGGTTATAATTAATATTTTAAGAATATCACTGACTGCAATGCTTTTTGGTAATCTTAACAGCTTTTTGTTTAGTATTGCGGGAGCAGTGCTTAGTATGGTAACGATGATTGTTCTAAAAAAAATAGACAGTTTTTCGTATATCGGTGTGAGTGTAAGTGGAGCAATTATGCATAATGTCGGACAGATAATCGCGGCAATATTTATAATGGGAAGCAGTGCTATAATATATTATCTGCCAGTGCTTATAATAGCTGGTGTAATAACAGGTATTATTATAGGAATTGTGTCAGGAATAGTAGTTAAATATGTAAAAAAAGGGGCTGTCGCTTTAACGATTGAAAATCGTTAAGGTACCAGCCTCTTTTTCCTATAAAAATACGATTTTTAAGTTACTATTTTATTTATGTTTCTTGCAATTGCTAAAAGAGTACTTTCAGCGAGTACATTCGCAGTCCATTACCTTTTATGCAGTCACTCTTGCAAGGGCAGTCGCTGCAATTCTCACATGTATAGATAGTTTTTTCACTCACATATCCTGTTTTAGTTTTATTGTGTCTTATATGTGATACTGTAAGTTTCCTGTTATTCTTACATGTATAAAAATCGGATATTTTATCGTATTCCATGTTTTCTATCTTTCCAATATCATTCTTGTATTTCCTTGTTTTTGATATCTCATAATTAGCCGGCTTTATGAATGCTATCTGATTATTAGCTTCAAGAAACAGATAGTTTTCCTCGCTCTCATAACCAGCATCCGCAGTTATGTTCTTATATTTGAATTTTAAGTTATGTTCAGCATTTTTGAGAGCATACAGCTTTTTGCGTAGTCTCTTTAAATGTTTGATTTTTACTACATTTCCATAAACTATTTTTATGTCATAGAGTTGTTCACATTCAGCTACAAAATCAGCTAACTTAATTAACAGTTTTGCCTGATTTTTTGTAACGGCTTTTTTCCACACGAAAGTATATTTATTGGCATTTGCCTCGATTTTTGTACCATCAATAAAGATAGTTTCACCGGATATTTCACCTAAATCAAAAAGGATATTTGAAACTTCTGCGAGAATACGCTTAGAACAAGGGGCAAAATGAATGCTCCTGAATCGTGCAAGTGTTGCATGGTCAGGTGCAGAATGTCCTTCTAAAAGAAACATGAAATTGATATCTCTTATATAGATCAGTCAAATCCATCTCCTCTACAAACTGACTGAGTAACCGCACAGAATCATTCTTAGGAATAATTGTTTCTAATTCGAGTGGAAGTTTTAGTTGATATCCACTCTGATTTAACGTATAATCTTTTTGTAATTTATTATGTAGTAGTATGCTAATATTTTACCATAAATCCCAGGGTTTTCGAAGCCTGGGATTTATTTTTTTTAGATTATATACCACATTAACATAAAAAAAGGGGCATCGCACTAATTTCTTAGTGCGACAGCCCCTTTGTGGTAATAGGGTAATTAATAATTTATATTTCACATGCTACATCATATGCTGATTTAATAGCATGTTCAATATTACTTGGACGTTCTCCAGCACAATCACCAATATAGTGAAGTGGAAGAGGACAATCAGAAAGCTCTGGAAGGTTCTTTCTTGCACCAACAGCCATTACAACAAAGTCTGAAGCAATTTCTTCTGTTGATGTATTGTCGTCTATTGTTTTTTCAACAACTACAGAATCATCTTTAATTTCTGATAATTTTGCAGATGTTACTATTTGAACATTATAATGCTCTAATTCCCTCATTAAAGTAGGTAAAATAGTGTTACTTTCTTCTTTTGCAATCTGATCCATCATTTCAATAATTGTAACCTTACATCCGCGTGAAGCCAGATATTCAGCGGTTTCAACACCTACAAGACCACCACCGATTACAGAAACATTACCGAATACGATTTCTTTCTTGGCAAGTACATCCCATGCACTTGCTACAGTTGGAAGATCTTTGCCAGGAACAGGGATTATTGCATTGTTTGCTCCTGTTGCCACAATTACTTCATCGAATGAATTATAATCTTGGGATGTGAATTCCTGACCAAGCCTGAATGTTACATCTAATTCAGGAAGTACATTTGTATAATAATTAATGCTTCTCATCATTTCTTCTTTTCTTGGAGGTACACTAGCAATAAGTAACTGACCACCAATCTGAAGTGATTTCTCAAAAATGGTTACACTATGACCTCTTAATGCAGCAACACGTGCAGCTTCAAGTCCAGCAATACCAGCACCAATAATAGCTATTTTCTTTGATGATGCTGCAGGAGTTATATGTCGTGTTGCTTCGTAACCGTTTTCAGCATTAAGTACACAACTTAAGAAAGCACGATTCTGAATATTATCTGTACATCCTTTATTACACATCATACATGTTCTGACATTACAGCAATGTCCATCTGCACATTTGTTTGCAAAGTCAGGGTCTGTGAGAAGAGAACGACCTAATCCAATAATATCAGCAGAACCATTTGTAATAACTGCTTCAGCAGCTTCTGGTGTAACGATACGGCCTACTACAGATACAGGAATAGATACAAACTCTTTGATTTTTTTAGAATAAGAAACCATAAATCCGTATGGCTGTGTTCCCATGGCAGGGATTGTATCACCCATATTTCCAGTATGGTTAGCCTGTGCAACATGTAATGTGTCAACACCGCAAGCTTCTAATTCTTTAGCAAAAATGCAAGCTTCATCAAGTGGAAGACCACCTTTTCCTCTAAAACTATTTTCTCCAAGAGGAGTAACTATAGGAAGCTTGTAGTCGATAACCATGTCAGGTACGATTGTTTTTAATCTTTTTACGAGTGTTAATGCAAAACGTGTACGATTAGCCAGGTCACCGCCATATTCATCAGTTCTATGATTTAAAATAGGAGAGCAAAGAGAACCAACAAGACGGTCTCCATGTACTTCAATACAATCAACACCAGCTTCGTGTGCTAAGATAGCACAGTTTTCCATATGCTTTATTATTTCATCAAGCTCTTCTGCAGTAACTTCATTTACAAAGTGCTGCATATCATGGTGAAGTTTAGCTCTTGCTTCCTGCATTTTGCCCTGATGAAACATATCGTTTAAAGCTTTAACATTGTAGTCAGGATGGAATAACTGAATTCCAAGTTTTGCGCCATTTTCATGACATGCGTCAGCAAGTCTTTTGAAGCTTTGAACCTGCTCAGGTGAATAAAGCTTTGGTGTAGGAGAGAATGTTGGAAGTGGTGCAACATCTCCAATTACTATATATCCGACACCGCCTTTTGCGAGACGCTCGTAAAAACGAAAACTTTGTTCTCCAATTGAACCATCTTTTTCCTCATATCCTGTTGTAAGTGGTGGGAACATAATACGGTTTTTAAACTCAATATTTCCAACTTTTATAGGCTCTAATAATTTCATTGTTCATACTTCCTTTCAAATTGAATATACTATTTAAGTGGTGTTAAAAACTCTAACATTAATTTGTCTAATTCTGCTCTTGCAAAAGCACTGGCAAAATTGTGGTTAGCGCCTTCAATTGTTTTATAATTGCATTTTCCATTGTAAAGTGACTCATATCTATGGCATGTTGCATCATCTACCAAATCATCTGCAGTTCCTCTTATAAGGAGGACTGGTCCGTTGTATCCTTCTGCTGACGAGAATGGCTCATAATTAAATAAATCATGATTAAAAGATGTTGGGAAAGTGAGTCCTTCAATATCGGCCTTGGTGATCCCCTTAGCTTCCATGGCTTCAGCACGATCCTTACATCCAAACCACATTCCAGCACCTGGACACATAAGTATGAGAGCATAAGGATTAACAATAGGAGCGGCAGTAGCAGCTGCGTATCCTCCCATACTCTGACCAGATAAGATAATCTTATCTGGATTGGCAAAATCTTGTGTTTTAGTCCAGTTTATAATATCCTCGATATCGTGTAGGATACCTGTAAAGGTCATGTCCTCGAATTCACCATCACTTTCACCATTTCCGTATAAATCAAAACGGACACTGGCAAATCCATGTTCAGCTAATAATCTGGCTGTGTGCGTATAAATACTTTTGTAACCGCTTTTATTCCCTGTAAAGCCATGTACATTTACAATAGCAGGAAATCTTGTGCCATCTTCTGGAATGTTAACTATTCCGCGTAAGATGTGTCCATCACGGTTTGTGATTTCTACTTGTTTTGTCAATTTAAAATACCTCCATTTCTAATTTTATTCTGCAGTAGTAGCATTTCGCTTGTCAGCTAAATCCTGTAACATTTCAGCTGTTTTCTCTTTTGTAAGAGGGTAGATAAATTTTAATACCAGAACAGCTAATAAATATCCTACAACATATAAACCTGTATATGTTTTCCAAAGATGTCCTGAGAATGCTTCATTCTGGACAGCTTCATTAACCTGGAATCCAGCAATTGCAAGTGCAAAACTACTCATACTTCCTGATACAGCATTAGCAAGTTTACGGAAGAATGTATATGCCGAATATACAATTCCTTCATTACGTTTTCCTGTCTGAAGTTCTTGATAATCAATTGCATCATTTACAAGTGCCCAAACTAATACTTGGAAACCACTTACTCCAAGATAGCAGATTCCGTTGATGATAATAAAGAGCAAAGGATTTTCAAGTGGGAAGAAGAATAAAATAGCATAAACAACAACTGAGAAAGTTGCACTGTACATGATCCATTCTTTCTTTCCAAATTTCTTAGCAACAAATTTTGTGCCTACGAATGCAATAAGTGACCAGAGTACACTTAACATACCTGAAACTGCCATGATGGCAACATTTCCAAAATAATCGCGGAATAAATAAGTATTTAATCCGTTAACCATACCTGCTCCAACAATACCGATAAAGCTTGATAACATAACTCCGAGTAATGCTTTGTTTTTAGTAATATCTTTAATTACCTGGAAGTAGTTAAACTTTTCTTTTTTCTCAACAACTGGCTCTCTAATAATACGCTCTTTACACCAATGAGATGTAAACATAAGACAGATTAATCCAAAAACTGCACAGATTGCTGACATAATAAGGAAATGGCTAGGTACTGGCTGGTTATCTTTATATAAGAATAATGGTCCAACAATAACGATAACTGTCATAAAAATTGTACCGCCAAGACTTCTGAAACGAGAAAGGTCAGTACGTTGGTTAACATCATCAGTCATTACACTTGAAAGACTACCAAATGGAACGTTGACACATGTGTACATAATTTCGTAAACAATATATGTAATGAACATATAAGCAATACGTGCACCATAAGCGAAATTGCTTACGTTAACAAATCCTAATATACAGAGTACTGCAGTTGGAAAAGCAAAGAATTTAATCCAAGGAATAAATTTTCCTTTTCCTTTGTTTTTGTGGCTATCAACAAGTGCACCAATTAAAGGGTCATTTATAGCATCCCAAAACTTTGTAACAAGCATAAGGATTCCTACGTGTACTGGATTAACTTTTAATACCAGTGTATAAAAAATAGCAAGATACATGGCACGGAACTGCTCAGTACAGCAACATCCCAAATCGCCAAGAGTGTAACCAATTTTGTCCTTCATGGAAAAAGGTCTTGTTTCTTTCATGATAATTTACCTCCAAACATTTATATTGTTTTAGTAGCTACAATCTTATTATATTGGGGTTATGCTGATATCCATATACAAATATTGCTTGCAAACTACGAAAAATTGATATATTGTATATTTTGACGAAATGAACAAAAAATATAATAGGAAAGTGTACAAAATAGACATATGAAAAAGCAAGGCTACAAAATGGAATATTTGAAAATATTGGATAGTGCCCAGCGAAGCTTTGGGCAAAAGGAGAGCTATACAATTGTATTTATAGCTGGTGGGATAGGGTATATGCACCAGGAGGACGATAATATTGTATGTACTATGGAGGATTTGATATTTATTAAGCCAGGTAATAAAGTAAAGCTTGAATATCGTAAAAATAAGTATCCTCTTGAAGTTTATGTTCTTTATATAGGTGGAGAACTTTTAAGGAAATTGTCAGATGAAGAAACAAGACTTGATGAAGCGTTTGATTTTGTTCCGTATCAAGTTAAGATTGTTCATTCTGAGACTGAATCGGCTATGCTTATAAAGAATATATCAAAAAAGCTCTATTCGATGAATAATGAGCCGCCTAAATTTGCCCACTCATTATACGAGAAAAGCCTATTAACTATGATTCTTGTACTTGCACTTCGCTCATCTGTTCAGGATGATGTACAGATCAAGACGAAGAAGAAAAAACACGTTGTAATGGATGATATTTTTATTTATATCAGAGAACATTTGACAGAAGATATCTCGTTGGAGCGCTTGGAAAAAGAATTTTATATAAGCCGTTATCATATAGTAAGAGAGTTTAAAAAATTGACAGGTGAGACACCTCATTCATACATTGTAAAGAGCAAACTTGATTTATGCCGCCATTATATAGAGCAGGGGAAAAGTATTCATGAGGTATATGAGCTTGGTGGATTTGGAGGGTATAATCATTTTTTTAGAGCATTTAAGAAAGAATATGGTGTTACTCCAATGCAATATTACAAAGATTTAAAGATTGACAGGAATGAAAAGTAATGATTGTGTTTGTAGAATAAAGCAAATAAGGGGCTGTCGCTTTAACGATTGAAAATCGTTAGGGTACCAGCCTCTTTTTCCTATAAAAATACGATTTTTAAGTTACTATTTATTATTGAGTGTATTCTTTAAGTTTAGAAAGAGCTTCTTCTAATGCTTCAATACTTTTTTGTAATGGTGTTTTTCTTTTGCCTATACCATGCACGAATGTGATATTTCCAGCATTTTTGAGAGCATACAGCTTCTTGCGTAGTCTCTTTAAATGTTTGATTTTTATTACATTTCCATAAACTATTTTTATGTCATAGAGTTGTTCACATTCAGCTACAAAATCAGCTAATTTAATTAACAGTTTTGCCTGATTTTTTGTAACGGCTTTTTTCCACACGAAAGTATATTTATTGGCATTTGCCTCAATCTTGAAACTTCTGCGAGAATACGCTTAGAACAAGGGGCAAAATGAATGCTTCTGAATCGTGCAAGTGTTGCATGGTCAGGTGCAGAATGCCCTTCTAAAAGAAACATGAAATTGATATCTCTTTTGCAGTTTTCGAGTGGAAGTTTTAGTTGATATCCACTCTGATTTAAAGTATAATCTTTTTGTAATTTATTATGTAATAGCATACTAATATTTTACTATAAATCCCAGGTCTTTCGAAGCCTGGGATTTATTTTTTTAGATTATATACCGCCTTAACATAAAAGAAGGGGCATCGCACTAATTTCTTAGTGCGACAGCCCCTTTTTTTATATCATTATTTAGTTTAAATTCTTAATAGAATTACTGCTTATACTGTGTCATTGATAAATCATCAATAGTCTTAACAACAGTATGAGGAATTGGCTTCCATTCAACCTTCTTAAATAACGCTACAATTGAGATTGGAATATATGTAGCTATAAAGAGAGGAAAAGAGAAAAGATACATAATCTTCTTTCTTGCAGGTGCAAGAATCTTCTTCCACTCAGTTATTAAAGTTATAAGTCCTATTACTAAAAGCATCATATAGAAATTAAAGAAACCAAGTAAAATAGCCTGAACAGTTGGACCAGCAATCTGCTTGAATAATGTAGGATTAAGACCACCACATAATAATATTATTACATTAAGAAGTATTGTTCCAAGTGTAAATAAAGTAGCAGGTGCAAGTGTCATTATCATATCATAGCAGGATACGAACATTCTCTTTTCCTTGAACATTGTCCTGAATAAGTCTCTGCCATACTTAAATAATACCTGATAGAAGCCTTTTGTCCAACGCATACGCTGATTCCAAGACTGTTTAAATGTTGTTGGCTGTTCATCATAGAACATAGCATCTTCGCAATAACCAACCTTTTCGCCATCAAGAATATTAGTTACAGTAAATTCAATATCCTCTGTTAAAAGATTGCATTTCCAGCCGTGGTTCTTCTTGATAATAGAGCTGTCTACAAGATAGCCAGTTCCGGATACAGCACAGCTTGTCTTAATCATCATTCGTGGGTTGTTAAGATATTTAGCTTCTCTTATAAACCATAAAGAATAACCGGCTGTAATCCAGTTAGTGTCATAATTCTTAGAGTTACGATAGCTTGTGACAACTTTGTACCCACTGTCGAATACTTTGTTCATCTCTCTGACGTAATTGACATCGATAATATTATCTGCATCGAATACGAAATAACCGTCATAACAAGTGTAATCACCGCGTTCTTCACATATCTTATTAAAGACATAGTCCATAGCATAGCCTTTACCAATAAGTATATTGTTGAAACGCTCATAAACAATGGCACCGTGTTGTCTTGAAATCTCCGCAGTATTATCAGTACAGTTATCAGCTACTACGATAACATCAATAAGCTCTGAAGGATAATTCTGGTTCTTAATACTGTCAATTAAATTGCCGATAACGGCATTTTCATTACGTGCGGCAATAATAAATGCGTATTTGTGAAGTGTCTTAGCTTCGGTGTTGTAATTCTTTTTTTTCTTTTTACCAAGCAATGCGATAATAACGTATATTCCCTGATAACAATAGAAGATGGTCAATACAATATACACAAATGCGTTGATATCTGATACGATTTTCATTTGAAATCCTCACTAATCATTAAAAAATAAAAGTCTGTTAAAACTTTTACAAACTTTTGCAAAGTTCTTTACAGATTATATCATTAGTTCGTTAGCTGTCAATAGTTAATCGAACTAATATTTCTAAAAAAAGTGACAAAATTCGCTCTCAATGTGATATTATATGTGTTATTATATAAAAGTTACATATACACATTGGCGAAAGGAATACTAAAATGTATAAAGAAATATCTCAATTAATTATGTATGGAAATCTCGATAACAGTTCTATTTTATCATCAATGGCAGATATATTCAATCGTTTTGATAACAAATTATCATCAAAAGAAGAGCTGGTTACAGATATATATACTCAGGTAAAAAGAATTTTAGAAGTTGCAACAGATTATGGTTTCGATAAGAATTTATGGCAGAATTATCTTACATATTTTCTTATTACTAATGAGAATCCATTCAGCATTACCTGTGAAAAGGTAGGAGCTAATGACGGAAGTGTTAATGTATTTGCAAAGAATGACTTTAAAGTATTCTACAATCTTTTCCATTATGATTTTTCATTTATAGAGAAAGAACTCGGCATTGACTGTTTCTCTATAATCTCTGATTATAAGGCAATCGTTAAGAAGGAGCTGATGTATAATAAAAATGTAAGTGAAAAGGTTCAGGCATTAAGCGAAAAGCTTGCCAAAGCTGCTAATGCAGATGAATTCTTTGATATAGTTACAGAATTCTATAAAGCATATGGCGTAGGTATGTTCGGACTTAACAAGGCGTTCAGAATATCTGCAACAGAGAATGGAAAGCTTACATTTAACCCTATTAATAATATGGATAAGGTTGTATTAGATGATCTTATTGGATATGAGATACAAAAAAAGAAGCTTGTTGAGAATACAGAGAACTTTGTTCAGGGCAGAAAAGCCAATAATGCTCTTTTATTTGGTGACAGCGGAACTGGTAAGTCTACAAGTATCAAGGCTATCGTTAATGAATATTATGACCAGGGCTTAAGAATGATAGAGATATATAAGCATCAGTTTAAGGATTTATCAAATGTAATAGCGGCCATTAAGAACAGAAACTACAAGTTCATTATATATATGGATGATTTATCATTTGAAGAATTTGAGATTGAGTACAAGTTCTTAAAGGCAGTCATTGAGGGTGGCGTTGAAACTAAGCCTGACAATATTCTTATATATGCGACATCTAACAGAAGACATCTTATCAAAGAAACATGGAACGACAGAAATGATATGGAATCTTCTAACGGACTTCACAGATCAGATACGATTGAAGAAAAGATGTCGCTTGTTAATAGATTTGGGTGTCAGATAAGCTATTCTAAACCATCTAATAAGGAATATTATAATATTGTAATAGGACTTGCCAAGAAAAATGGACTTGATATGTCAGAAGAAGAACTTATGGCTGAGGCTAATAAGTGGGAATTAAGCCACGGAGGCATATCAGGAAGAACCGCACAGCAGTTTATTAACCATTGTCTTGGAATGCGGAAGTAATATTTATTTGTAAAATAATGATATTATAAAACAGCATTTTGAAAAATAGGATAAAAACAACAAAATAAAATCATAAATAGTATTTTAAATATAAGAGCGGAGAGTAATAATGTATTCATATATAATAGGTGAATTTGTTGAGATGACACCAGAAGGGATAGTTATAGAGAATAATGGGATTGGCTATGACATTAAGACATCGTCCCTTACAGCTGAAAATATACCTAAATCGGGTGAATTTGTAAAGGTGTATACATATCTGCACGTAAGAGAAGACGATATGAGCCTGTATGGATTTCTTACAAGAGATGAACTTAACGTATTTAAATTATTAATAAATGTCAACGGAATAGGTCCTAAGGGGGCACTTGGAATATTATCAGCAATCAGCACAGATGATTTAAGATTTGCAGTACTGTCAGATGATGTTAATCTTATAAAGAGCTGTCCGGGTGTTGGTGCTAAGACAGCACAGAGGCTTATTATTGAACTTAAGGATAAGTTAAAGGTTGAGGAAGCCTTTGAGATGGCACTTAATAACAGAAATAAGGCAAATGCGGCAGCAGAGCAGGATAATTCTATTATTGTTATGAATGATGCTGTTGAGGCGCTTGTATCACTTGGCTATAGCAGTAAGGATGCGATTAAGGCTGTTAAGAAGGTTGATGATATTGATAAGAAGAATTCAGAGGCAATACTTAAGGAGGCTCTTAAAAGCCTTGCAACTTTATAGGTAAAATAAAAGAATATTTGAATATAAGAGAGCATTTGATTATAAAATAGTGCTTAGTTATAAAAAGGGTATTTAATTATGAGGAGGTGAAATACAACGTGGAAAAAAGAATAATATCCACAGAAATCCTTACGGAAGATGCAAAGATAGAGAATTCGTTAAGACCATTAAAGCTTGATGATTATGTAGGACAGGAAAAGGTTAAAAGAAACCTTAAAGTATATATAAAGGCAGCAAAGGAGAGAGGAGATTCATTAGACCATGTCTTATTTTATGGACCTCCTGGACTTGGTAAGACAACACTTGCTGGAATTATAGCTAATGAAATGGGCGTTAATATAAAGGTAACTTCTGGTCCGGCTATAGAGAAACCTGGAGAAATGGCGGCAATACTCAATAATCTTAGTGAGGGAGATATATTGTTCGTTGATGAGATACACAGACTTAACAGACAGGTTGAGGAAGTACTGTATCCAGCAATGGAAGATTATGAGATTGATATAATGATTGGAAAAGGTGCTACTGCAAGGTCGATAAGACTTGACCTTCCGCATTTTACACTTGTTGGTGCAACGACAAGAGCAGGACTTTTATCTGCACCTTTAAGAGATAGATTTGGAGTTGTTAATCATCTTGAATTCTATAATTGTGATGAATTAAAGAAGATTATAGTAAGGTCAGCAGAGGTTCTTGGTGTTGATATTGATGATGATGGTGCATATGAGCTTGCAAGAAGATCAAGGGGAACACCACGACTTGCTAACAGATTATTAAAGAGGGTAAGGGATTTTGCACAGGTAAAATATGACGGTAATATAACTAAAGATGTTGCTGATTATGCACTTGACCTTTTAGATGTTGACAGGGACGGACTTGATAGGAATGACAGGCTTATTCTTTCTACAATTGTAGAGAAATTTGACGGAGGACCTGTTGGAATAGAGACACTTGCGGCTTCTATTGGTGAAGATTCGGGAACGCTTGAAGATGTATATGAGCCATATCTTATACAGAATGATTATATTAACAGGACACCTAGAGGAAGAGTTGCAACAAAGAAAGCATATGATAATCTTGGTATTGAACTAAGAGAGTAGATATTGTATACTTACTATATATTATTGTTAAGCAGGTCAGGAGGATGCAGATGTCATCAAAGAATACAACAGAGGTAATCATAGGTGGAAAAGTATTTACTTTGGGAGGATATGAAAGTGAAGAATATCTTCAGAAGATAGCATCATATATTAATAATAAACTTGCTGAGTTCGGTAAAGACGAGAATTTTAGAAAGCAGTCAGCAGAGATAAGAGCTAATCTTATGTATCTTAATGTTGCCGATGATTATTTTAAGGCAAAGAAGCTTGGTGATGGTTTATCTTTAGAGATTGAGAATAAAGATAAGGAAATCTATGACCTTAAGCACGAACTTATTGCAGCACAGATAAAGTCTGAGTCTGCTGATAAGCAGATTGAGGAATTGAAGGGTAACATAGAGAAGCTTCAAAATACCATTGTAAAGCTTGAAACAGAACTTAATGATTCAAAGAAATAATTATATTTAGCGGGGCTGGGGACAATGTGCTACAGTCCCGATTTGATTAATAAGTATTATAGAATGAGGATAAATGATATATTATGGAATTAACACATGGTAACAACTACAACAGAATAGAAGTTCTTGCACCAGCAGGTTCTCTTGAAATATGTAAGGCTGTTATTAATGCAGGGGCAGATGCGGTGTATCTTGGAGGAGATATGTTCGGTGCAAGGGCATACGCAGGCAATCTTAATAATGAAGAGATGCTTGAAGCACTTGACTATGCACATAGAGCTGGGTGCAGAATATATCTTACAGTTAATACACTTCTTAAGCACAAAGAGATAGAAGGACAATTGATTTTATATATAAGACCATTTTATGAACACGGACTTGATGCGGTTATTGTTCAGGATTTAGGAGTTATGCGGCTTATAAAGAAGCATTTTCCAGATATGGACATACACGCAAGCACACAGATGACACAGACAGGCAGTCTTGGTGCTAAGCTTCTGTGGGATATGGGTGCAGAGCGTGTTGTCACTTCAAGAGAGATGACATTAACTGAGATTGCACAGCTTCATAATGATTGTCCGGATATGGAGATTGAAAGCTTTGTTCATGGTGCTATGTGTTATTGTTACTCGGGACAATGTCTTATGAGCAGTTTCAGAGGTGGAAGAAGCGGCAACAGGGGAAGATGTGCACAGCCCTGCAGGCTTTCTTATAAAGTATATGATAATGACAGTCAGATTAACGACAAAGATAATTCCTTTGCATTCAGTCCTAAAGATATGTGTGCCCTGTCTATACTTCCAGATATAATAGAAGCTGGTGTGTATTCGTTAAAGATAGAAGGAAGAATGAAAAATGTGACCTATGCCGCATATGCTACTTCTATATATAGGCATTATGTTGACGAGTACATTAAATATGGAAGAAAAGGCTATAAAATAACTAAGAAAGATATAGATAATCTATGTGATATATATAACCGAGGCTCTTTTACGACAGGGTTTTATAACAGCAAGAAGGGTAAGGAGATGATGTCGTATGAACGTCCTAATCATAGGGGGAGTGAAGCATTAAAGGTCGTTAGTAATGATAAGGGAAGGGTTACATTTAAAGCATTAAAGGATATCAATCCGCAGGATGTATTCGAGATTGACAAGGAACACAGCTTTGAGAGTGGCTCGTTTGTTAAGGCGGGTAATACTTTAGTGGTCAATCTTCCAAGAAAATATAATCTGTACAAGGACAGAATTATTAACAGAATGAAGAATTCTTCTCTTGAAAGACTTGTAAAAGAAAAGTATGTGCAGACAAGCTTTGAAAGAGATATTGATATGTATATGGAGGCTGTGAAAGGCTCACCATTAAGTCTTACCGCTGTGACTGGTCAATTCAGTGCAAGCATATCAGGCAGTGAGGTGACTAAAGCTTTAAAACAGCCAGCCGATTACGAAGATGTTAAGAGCAAGCTTATAATGACAGGTAACACCGGATATAAAGTGTCTGGCATAGAACTTCATATGGATAATGATGTGTTCTTATCGGTTGGAGAATTAAAGAAGCTAAGAAGAGAAGTTATAGCACAGCTTGATAATAATATATTAAGTTCATATTGCAGGACATATAAAGAGCCGGACGATAGTATAATAAATCCCTGCTGTATGACATATAACGAGCAGGATAATAGCATATTAAGTTCGGATTGTGATGCACATAATGAGTATCACAATAATTGCACAGGTATTGAAAGCCAATATAATGATGTGTCAGATAATGCTGGCAAGATGTTATGTACAGTATATTGTCATTCCTTTGATATTGTCAGCTCGGTGATTGATATAGTCAGCAGTCCTGATAATAAGCTTGATATTATAGTTGGAAGAATATATCTTGATTTTGGAATGTATTACAGCGACCGGCAGAGATTTATTAAAGTGTGTGAAAAAATTAACAAAATGGGAATTAAGCTGTTTATAGCACTTCCTTATATTCTTGAACAGAGCAGGGCAAGACAGCTTTCGGCTATGCTTGATGATATAGAACATAATACTGGAATAATAGATGGCTATCTTGTAAGAAATATTGAAGAAATCGGACTTATAGGAAGCAGAAAGTCTAAAGTTAAAGATATAATTACTGATACAGGACTGTATGTATTTAATAAGTATGCAGGTTATGAATTGAAAGATATTGCTGATAAGGCGGGGGTAAGGCTGCTATCCCACACACTTCCGCTTGAGCTTAATAATTCTGAGTTACAGGATACTCTGACTGCTGGAAGTGAGATTATTGTGTATGGAAAAATACCTGCTATGGTATCTAAATCGTGTGTTAGAAAGACTTATGGAATATGTGATAAGAAGTGTAGTACAACTCTTTTAAAGCAGGGTAGTGATGTAAGCTACATAGTTGAGAGCGTATGCAGTTATTGTTACACAGTGACGTGGGCAGGCACATTTGATTTAACAGAAGAACTTAAAAGAAATGACCTTGGTGTTAGGTCGTTAAGATTTGAGTTCATAGATGAAGATACTTTTACAATAAAGAAAGCTTTAAGCTTTGATGGGGTATCGCCATATAAGGGACATTTCTATAGAGGAGTCAATTAATTATGCAGACAGTTTGTTTGGAATTATCAAAATATGTACTTGCATTTCTTATGGCTTTCTATGCACTCGCGGCATACAGGGGTGCAGTAATAAGAAATGAAGATAAAAGAAAAAAGATATACCGGATACAGAATATTATAATGGTAATTGTACATTTTACTGGTTATCTTATAATGTATGTTGTGTATGATAATATGAATTATATATATCTGTATTTTGCACAGCTGGTATATCTTGGTGCAGTTATTATGCTTTATATGGTATTTTATCCTAAAGCATCAAGACTGCTTGTTAATAATATGTGTATGCTGATGGCGGTTGGCTTTGTTATGATAGCAAGATTAAGTTATACCAAATGCGTAAAGCAGTTTGCTATAGCGGTTGCGGGCACATTGCTTACACTTGCCATTCCGTGGCTGTTAAAGACGGTGAAAAGCTTCAGAAAAATGGGCTGGATATACTGTGGCACAGGACTTGTGCTTCTGCTGGCAGTTCTTCTTGGCAATAAGATATATGGAGCTAATCTTGTGCTTACCGTGGGACCTGTGTCAGTACAGCCGGCAGAATTTGTAAAGATATTATATGTAATGTTTGTAGCTTCGATGTTTAATAAAGCAACAACATTCAGACAGACTGCTGTAGTTACAGCATTTGCCGCACTTCATGTTATAATACTTGTGCTGTCAACAGATCTTGGAGCAGCACTTATATTTTTCGTGGTCTATATTGCTATGCTTTATATTGCAACAAAGAATGTGTTATATGCAGGTGCAGGTATTATGGGTGGAGGAGTTGCAGGTGTTATCGCATATAAGCTTTTCTCTCATGTAAGAAAAAGAGTTATAATATGGAAAGATCCGTGGAGCCATATTGATGATAGTGGTTATCAGGTATGCCAGTCGCTGTTTTCAATAGGAATGGGTTCGTGGTTTGGATATGGTTTTTGCCAGGGTATGCCGGATAAAATTCCTGTTGCAGAAAAGGATTTTATGTTCTCAGCTATTTCAGAGGAGTTTGGATTAATATTTGCTATATCGTTATTACTGGTATGCCTTAATAATCTTATACTTATGATGAACATTGCATCAAGATGTAAGACATTGTTTTACAGGCTTGTCGCAGTTGGACTTGGAGTTACATATGGCTTTCAGGTGTTCCTTACAGTTGGAGGAGCAATAAAGCTTATTCCGATGACTGGTGTAACACTGCCGTTCGTAAGTTATGGAGGAAGCTCTATAATAAGTTCGTTAGTGATGTTTGCACTGATTAATGGAATGTATAATATGAGACTTGATGAAAGCGAGTATGAAGATGACAGAAAAGGTAAAAATGCAAAAAAACAATCAACAGCAAAAACAACGCCGAAGAAACATCAGGCGTAAAGAAAAAGAAACGGATATTGTAGAAGGAAGTAAAAAAGGCCTTAGAAACAGGGAAACTAATATAATATCTTTTGTGTTTATAGGCTTATTTGCGATTATGATAGTATATCTTTGTGTATTTAATATCAAAGATGCCAAAGATGTTATTAACAATCCATATAATAAAAGAATAGATAATCAGGCTGATAAGGTTGTGAGAGGCGATATATATGCTTCTGATGGAACAGTGCTTGCAACGACTGATACGGCAGATGACGGTACAGAGACAAGAGTGTATCCACAGAAAAAGCTTTTTGGCCACGTCATAGGATATAATTCCAAGACGAAGATGGGAATTGAGTCAACAGAGAATTATTATCTGTTATCTGAGACAGATAATATATTTGATCAGATATCCAATGATTTAACAGGCGATAAGGCAAAGGGACATAATGTGTATACAACATTGGATACAACCTTGCAGAAGGCAGCATATAAGGCACTTGGCAGTAACAAAGGTGCTGTGATAGTTATGGAAAGTTCTACAGGAAAGATACTGGCAATGGTTTCCAAGCCTGATTTTGACCCTAATCTGGTAGATAAAGATTACGATAAATGGATTAATTATGATAGTTCTGAGTCGGTTCTTTTAAACAGGGCTACACAAGGATTGTATGCACCGGGTTCAACCTTTAAGATACTTACAACACTTGAGTATATAAGGGAAAATGGTACAGATAATTCATTTATGTATGTATGCGACGGAAGTGATTATGAGGAAGGTGGAACAACAATTCCATGTGCAGATGGAAAAGCACATGGAAAGCAAGATCTTGTAGATGCTTTTGCTAATTCCTGTAATTCAGCCTTTTCGCATATAGGTGCAGGACTTAAGCTGACCTCATTTAAGAATCTATGCACCTCATTTTTATTTAATAAGAATATACCGGTCGCATTTGAATATAATAAAAGTTCATTTGCACTGAGTGAGGAGTCAGGCATAAGTGAAGCACAGGAAACTGCAATTGGACAAGGAAAAACTATGATAAGTCCACTCCATAATCTTATGATAGCTGCAACAGTGGCTAATGATGGTACAATGATGACACCATATCTGGTTGACAGAATAGAAGATGCTTATGGCAGAGTAGTAAAACAGAATAAACCAACAGTTATTGACAAGCTTATGACAAGTGACGAAGCACAGTATCTTACAGAATGTATGGAAGAGGTTGTTGATTCAGGTACAGGCGGTTCAATGAGATGGTCATCATATAATGCTGCTGGTAAGACTGGCTCGGCACAATACGATAATAGTGATAATGTACATTCGTGGTTTGTTGGATTTGCTCCGGCAGAGACACCAGAGATTGTAGTAAGTGTTGTGCTTGAGGGTGGCTATTCAGGTGTATCAAGTGCACAGTATATAGCGAAGGCTGTATTTGATGCGTATTTTCAATAATATGTTAATATGTTTGGCAGGAGCTTATTTGTTGATGACGTCATATATATAAGAGATTGCGAAAAATGTCAGAAAACAGCACGCTATGTCAAACATTTAGCCTTGATAAAAAAATATCAGCATTGTATAATGGATTGGAGGAAACGATATGTCAGAAGCAGTAAGCTGTGGAGGAGTAGTAATATTCAGAGGCAAAGTTCTTGTATTATATAAGAATTTTATGAATTCACGAGATGGCTGGGTACTTCCAAAGGGGACAGTCGAAAAGGGAGAAACTTATGAACAGACAGCTGTGCGTGAAGTGAATGAGGAGGCAGGTGCTGATGTAAGAATAAGAGCTTACATTGGCAGTACGAATTATTCATTTAAGGCTGGACACAAGAATATCGATAAGATCGTTCACTGGTATCTGTGTGAATCCGACAGCTATGACTGTGTGCCTCAGAAAGAAGAATTTTTTTACGATGCAGGTTACTATAAGTATCACGAGGCGTATCATCTTCTGGAATATCCGAATGAGAAACAGATACTTTCAGATGCTTATACAATGTATAGACAATTAAGAAAAGAAGGAAACTGGTGAGTAATGGTAGTAGATTCAGTTAATATGTTAGATGGTAATGTATATCTTGTAAGTCAGGGAGATAATATTAAACCGGCTGGTGCAACTGATTTTGATAATGTAATTAACAACATAAGTTCAGGAAGCGAGTCATTAGATGATATATTTAATGAAGTATCCAATGAATATGGTGTCAATGTTAACCTGTTAAAGGCGGTTGCAAAGGCAGAGTCGGATTTTGATACAGAAGCAGTATCATATTGTGGGGCACAGGGAATTATGCAGCTTATGCCGACAACGGCAGAATCGTTAGGCGTTGAAGATCCATTTGATGCAAGACAGAATATTACAGGTGGAGCGAAGATGCTTGCGTATCTTTTAGATGATTACAATGGTAATGTTACACTTGCCCTTGCTGCATATAATGCTGGAAGTGGTTCTGTAAGCAAATATGGTGGAGTTCCTCCATATAAAGAGACATTAGGATATATAGACAGAATTAATGATATATTAGGTGGAGCACTTTCTTCCGATTCAACAACAATTGATGGAGCTGGTGCTACAGATCTTTCACAGAGTATATGTGTTGGCGATACAGGAATAATGGTTAATTCACAGAATAACAGCCAGCAGGGAGAGAATAACCAGGAGCTTTCAGCACTTAGAAACCAGATAACAGCTAATAAGTACAATATATCTGATGCAGTATTAAAGAGCCGTGCATCATCAGGAACAAGCAGTTCCAATGTGCTGTTCAGCTATGATGATTACAAATATGTAATTAATACATATAAAGCAATATTATCAAAGCTGTTAGCGGTATCATCGACTATTAATACAAGTGATGATAGTAATACATATAATACAGCATACAATAATTACAGTGATGATAACAGTGCTTTAGGATACTATAAGAATGGTCTGCTTAGCACAAGTCAGTCAGTCCTTAAAATGCTTAATATGAATTAAAGATTATAACCGGCATTAACACTGCTGGTTTAAATAGACAGCGAACATTGCCGCTTTGCAATTGATAGCAATGTAGAATGTGAGGGAAAGATTATGAACAATAAAAGAATTAAGGTTACATTATACAACAGAACATATAAAGAGATAGATATGAGTGACTTTACTTGTCTTCCAGAAGAATTATTTGCTAATAGAGATGACATTGTGGAGGTTGTGCTTCCGGAAGGTGTTAAGGTTATAAGCAACAATGCTTTTGAGAACTGCCAGAGGCTGGAGAAAGTAGAATTTCCATCGACACTTGAAAGAATTGAAAGTGAAGCATTGCTTAACTGCTTTAATCTTAAGAGTGCACAGTATGGCAAAGATGTAAAGATTGACCCTACATCATTTAAGGGATGTGCTAATCTTACATATTAATTTGTGGTTTTAATATTAATAATATGGCAGGAGCGGTATATATGGCGTGTGAGGGAGAGGCGCACAGCCAGCAGATTACAGCTTCCTGCCATTTTGTATTAAATCAGGACAATGATAAGTTAGAATAACCGTACTTGACGAATTGTCATAACTAATATACAATTCAACGTGGAAAAATATATAAATTACATTCAATGAAATCTGTTAAAAGTACAGACTTTAATACGTAACAGGAATGTGGAACGGAGAGTAAGATGAGCGAAAAGAAGACATTTGTAACATTAGAGCAACTTAAGGAGATTGATAAGACATATCCTACACCTTATCATCTTTATGATGAGAAGGGAATAAGAGATAATGCAAAGAGATTAAAAGAAGCATTTGCATGGAATAAAGGTTATAGAGAGTATTTCGCGGTAAAAGCTACCCCTAATCCATACATATTAAATATATTAAAGGAGTACGGCTGTGGAGTTGATTGTGCATCTGAGACAGAGCTTATGATGGCGTATGCACTTGATTATAAGCCGGGTGAGATTATGTTCTCATCTAATGATACACCAGCAGAAGAATATGCTTATGCCAATGAGATTGGTGCAACAATTAATCTTGATGATATTACACACATTGAATTCTTAGATAAAATACTTGATGGAAAGTTCCCGGAAACTATGAGTTGTAGATATAACCCTGGCGGATATTTCCAGCTTGGAACATCAATTATGGACAATCCGGGTGATGCCAAGTATGGTATGACACACGATCAGATTATTGAAGCCTTTAAGATATTAAAGAGCAAGGGTGTTAAGCATTTTGGCATACATTCATTCCTTGCAAGTAACACAGTTTCTAATGAATACTATCCAACACTTGCCAAGATTTTATTTGAGCTTGCTGTAGAACTTCGTGATAAGACAGGAGCTGATATTAAGTTTATTAACCTTTCTGGTGGAGTTGGTGTTGCATACAAGCCAGACCAGACACCTAATGATATTGCTGTTATCGGTGCTGGCGTTCATAAGGTATATGATGAAATTCTTACAGCAGCTGGTATGGGGGATGTTGCAATATATACAGAGCTTGGAAGATTTATGCTTGCACCTTATGGCTGTGTTGTAACAAAGGCTATCCACGAGAAGCACATTTATAAGGAGTATATTGGTGTTGATGCATGTGCAGTAAATCTTATGAGGCCAGCTATCTATGGTGCTTATCATCATATTACAGTAGCAGGTAAGGAAAATGAGCCTTGCGACCACAAGTATGATGTAACAGGTTCACTTTGTGAGAATAGTGATAAATTTGCAATTGACAGAATGCTGCCAAAGATTGATATGGGAGATTATCTCATTATTCACGATACTGGAGCACATGGTTATTCTATGGGGTACCAGTATAATGGTAAGTTAAGATCAGCAGAGCTTCTGCTTAAGGAAGATGGAAGTGTACAGATGATAAGAAGAGCAGAGACACCAAAAGATTATTTCGCAACATTTGATTTCTGCGATAAGCTTGATAAGCTTAATTTAAATTAATCATTGATTAAAATTAACGATTGGAAATAGGTATATGAAGAATTTAGGATATATTGCCAGTGAGATAACAAAGGGTAAGAATTTATCAGATAATCTTGTTAAATATGGAAAGGGATTGTCATCATTATATAATGGTCTTGCTTATATTAAGATGTCTATGAATTATTATACAATTCTTAATATGATTAAGGATAATGAGATAGATGATGAGCTGTTTCTTGAAATGTTCCAGGGTGTCAATGAGATAATAGAGATTTCTTCCATAGATTCAGCTGTTGCCAGTGAAGATGTTCTTACAGACAAGATTAGTTCGCTAAGAAACCGTCTTATAGCTATTATGGAAAGCATAACTGATTATGTTGACAAGTTTAAGATATACGAATATGTATTGAACAGAGTAGAATACCGCTTTAAGGATGATGAACTTGATGAGGAATACTATAATACATATATGACTAATGACATAATGCACTACATTTTATCTGATAAAGATAATGTATCTATCAATGGAAGAATATCTGAAATGGTTGGCCAGCTTCCGATAAGAATGTCAAAAGCAAGATTTTATGATCATATTAAAGATGCATTTACGCTGTATCACGGAGCACAGAAACAGACAATTGATGATTTCTATTATTCGTTAAGTACAAGTGCGATGTTAAAAGATGCTGATAAAGACTCAATGTTCTTTAAGGATATGAATGATTTCTATGTAACGTTAAAGAATGCAGATTATAAAAATCTTGACAGCAGTGAGTACACACGTTTAAGGGGTGCACTTGATATAGCTACAGAGAAGATGAACAATGCAGCTGATATATATGTGCTTCTTGCCCAGATAATTAATGATTTGTATACAATTATATTATCTGATAATAATACAATAGGGGATAATACAGAGGTAAATGTTGCTAAAGATATTATTCTTAAGTCTAAGAGCCTGTTTGAAGATGAGCAGGAGCTTGATGAGATAGCAGAACTCTTTACAGCTTTTGAGGGCAAACAGGAGCGTATATTAGAAACTGTAATGGCGGCTGATTTTGCAACACAGTATGCTGCTGCCAACCTTAATGATACATTAGATGAACTTGCACTGTCAGATATGTACAGCTCGCTTGAAGCAATCGGCAAGCTTCAGTCAGGAAGTGACTTTGTTGATATATCGCCTAAAGAATATTTTGATGAAATTCCTGATGATTCATATGCTGATATGGCGGCAGAAAAGCTTATTACAGAGCTTGATAGGTTATTTACAGACTGTCAGCAAAGTGTTAAAAGAGCAGTTATGGCGGCTGTATTATCAATGCTTCCAGTGTTCTTTAATAATACGGAAGAAATTCAGGATTATATCAACAGTTCATTAATACAGTGCAGTGATGAAGCTGAGAAGAAGGCTGTTGTTGAAGTAGTAAGAATGATTATTGCCGGACAATAAATGTATATTAAGCGGTCTTGTACTGCTTGGAAACGAGGAATATTGTGAAGTGGTATAGAAAGCTGTATATTGGTGAGAATGCAAAGAAAGATAAATATAAAGTATTTGGACATATAAGAAAGAACAGATTTTGTGCAGATACATTTTTGATAACACTTGCTTCTAACACTTGCAATATTCTGGATATATATTCGGCTAATATGCTTTTACAACCACATTTTAAGAATAAAAATGTAAACGAAGAAATATATGTAGTTGGACTTGCTAAAGGACGTGATGAGGCACTTAATCTTGTGAGAGATATAATTGATGAAGTGTATAATGCTACAGGTGGATTTGATATAAGAGAATATCTTGGATTTGGCAATAAATAATAATGGGGGCATTAATGGTTCATATTATATTATTAATTCTTAAAATAGCAGGAATAGTGCTTCTATCATTGCTTGGAATATTAATTCTGTTGGTGCTTATGGTTTTATTCGTGCCGGTAAGATATAATATTAGTGCTGATTATCATAGCAGGCTTACGGCAAATATTAAGATAAGCTGGCTTCTTAATGTTCTTAGGCTAAAAGCATCATATGCTAATGACTTATCGGTTAAGGCATATGCTATGTTCTTTAAAATATTCGATAATAATTCGGATAAGGAGAAGAAGCAAAAGAATAAAGAAGGCGATAAGTGCATTGATGATATGTATGTGGCGGACAGCAGTCAGGAAACTGCCGGACAATACGCTGCTGGTAGACAGAATGAAACAAGTGGTACTGGCAATAGTCAGGATACTGCTGTGCAGGTTGAAGCATTAGAAGCTGAAAAAGCCGTTGCTGATAAAAAGATGGTGGCAGATGAAGCTTTAGAAAAGACAGATGAAAAAGCCTCAAGGAGTTCTTCTAAAGAAAGGCTGGAAGAAATTCATAAAAAAGCTGACATAAAGCAACATATAGAAAGCAGAAGTAATTACCAGCATAATGAGGATGATAAACATAATAGGCAGTCAGTCAGCCAGCCTCATAAGAAAAAAGACCTCATTGGCAGGCTGAAAGCAGCACTTAATAGTGTGAAAGATAAGCTTATAAGCATAAAGAGCAAGTTTAAAAAGCTTTTAAAAGCCATTGTGGATAAGAAGAGAAGTGCTTGGCAGAAGATTAATGATTTAAAAGTAATTATTAATGATGAAGAGAATAAAGAACTTGTAAGGCTTATTAAGAAGGAACTTAAAGAACTTATAAGAGAAATAACACCGGTTAAGTATGATGTTAATGTGCGCTATGGTTGTGAAGAACCATATATGACAGGCAGGATATTAGGAGTGATTGCGGTTATATATGGAATTACAGGTGTTCAGTTTAATATAACCCCTGAATTTGAACAGAAAGTGCTGGAAGGGGATATATATATGAAAGGCAGGGTAAGAATATACCGCCTGCTTTTGATAGCTTTAAGA
Source organism: Lachnospira sp. CLA-JM-H23 (assembly GCF_040096425.1). Classification (NCBI taxonomy): domain Bacteria; kingdom Bacillati; phylum Bacillota; class Clostridia; order Lachnospirales; family Lachnospiraceae; genus Lachnospira; species Lachnospira sp. CLA-JM-H23. Next base: position 290,080 of record NZ_JBBMET010000002.1, on the reverse strand, counting down.
GTATATAAAAACAACAGGTTTAGAAAGCTTGTGTTTAATAAGGGTTAGTAATGGAGGATTAATATGGCAGAGAATAAGAATGATTTTAATGAAACTGTTGCATCGCTTTTTAAGGGTATGGATTCCTTTTTATCAGCTAAGACAGTTGTTGGGGAAGCGGTACACGTTAATGATACAATTATACTTCCATTAGTTGATGTATCGTTTGGTGTTGGGGCCGGTGCATTTGCTGGTGATAAGAAGAATAACGCCGGCGGTGGTATGGGAGGCAAGATGTCTCCAAGTGCTGTTCTTGTTATCCAGAATGGTGCAACTAAGCTTGTTAATATCAAAAATCAGGATACTGTAACTAAGATTTTGGATATGGTTCCAGATGTGGTTGACAGAATAACTGGCAAGTTTGGTGATGTAAAGATGGATGATGATATTGATGAAGCTATCAGTGATGTTACAGATGAAGAATAGATTATAAAAAATGAGTATACAGCATATACATTTACAAAATGGATAATATGTATATCTGCGCCATATGTATTGATAACATCATAAAGATAAGGGCAGTGTACATAAGAAGAGGATTGTTATGTGCAGAATGTTGGGCTTTATTATGTTCTGGATTGCGGTTGGAATGATTATAGGGTTAATCTTTACAGGTAGTATGTTCTGGCATATAGTTATAATAATTGCTCTTATTATTATAGGTTATAATATGTTTTGTCATTAAAATGTAATATTTTTAGTAAAAAGGTGTTGCAAAATGTAATATGTTCTGATACAATAATTTCTGTTGTGGGTAAATTTACCCAATACCGGTAAGGAGGTGTAATTGATATGGCTAAATGTGCAGTTTGCGAAAAAGGTGCTCACTTTGGTAATGCAGTGAGTCATTCTCATAGAAGATCTAATAAGATTTGGAATTCTAACGTTAAGTCTGTTAGAGTTAAGGTTAATGGAGCAACAAAGAAGATGTATGTATGTACTTCTTGCTTACGTTCAGGTAAAGTTGAGCGTGCCTAATGCTATTAATTTTCGAAAATTTATATCAGTACATTAAAGTGAATTGCACAATTTAATAAAATTGCGTAATTCACTTTATTTATTTTAGCTTTGATAGTATAATGAAAATATACTTTATATGTGGGGAAAGTTTGACTGCGCAAAACTTCTTGCAAATATGCTTCATAAGAGGCTTTGCATAGATTCCTTAAAATACAAGTCGCAGTATGGAGGCTAGATATGAATGGAACATTAAACAACAAATTAGGAAAAGTATCCATCTCAAGTGATGTTGTTGCTCAGTATGCTGGTTCAACAGCAGTTGAGTGTTTCGGAATTGTCGGAATGGCGGCAGTAAGTATGAAAGATGGTCTTGTTAAGCTGTTAAAAGGTGATAGTCTTACAAGAGGTATTAAGGTTGAGATAGACAGTGACAATAGAATAGAAGTTGATTTTCACGTTATAGTTTCTTATGGTGTAAGCATTTCAACAGTTGCTGACAACCTTATTGAGAATGTAAAGTACAAAGTATCTGAATTCACAGGCCTTGAAATTAAAAAGATTAACATATATGTTGAAGGCGTTCGTGTTATAGATTAATTGTTTTTATAAAGTAGATTGACGGGCCTTGTTTATGGCAGAATGGAGGAAATAAAGTGGCTACTACTACAATAGATGCAGCACTTGTGCAGAAGATGTTTCTTGCAGGAGCTAAGAATCTTGAATCAAAGAAAGAATGGATTAATGACCTTAACGTATTTCCAGTACCAGATGGTGATACAGGAACTAATATGACTCTTACAATTATGTCAGCGGCGAAAGAGGTAAGTGCAATTGCCAATCCAACAATGGAGAGTCTTTCTAAAGCTATTTCTACAGGTTCATTAAGAGGAGCAAGAGGTAATTCAGGAGTTATTCTTTCTCAGCTTCTTAGAGGTTTTACTAAGGAAATGTCACACGTTAGTGAGATAACTGTTGAGACACTTGCAGTTGCAACACAGAGAGCGACAGAGACAGCTTATAAGGCTGTTATGAAGCCGAAGGAAGGAACAATCCTTACAGTTGCAAAGGGTGTATCTGATAAAGCGGCAGAGGTTGCAGGGAATGTGACAGATTTAGAAGAAGCATTATCAGTGATTATTGATTATGCAGAGGAAGTGCTTGCTAAGACACCAGAGATGTTACCAGTATTAAAGGAAGCTGGAGTAGTAGATTCAGGTGGACAGGGACTTGTAGTTGTTCTTAGGGGAATGTTAGATGCCCTTACTGGAAAGGTTACAGATTTCACAATTACAGAACCTAATGCTGAGTTTAAATCTGGTTCTAGTATGCCTGGAAAAGGTGCTGCCATTGAAGATGTAGATATTAAGTTTGGTTACTGTACAGAATTTATAATTATGCTTGAAAAGTCATTTGATGAAAAGACAGAGGCGGACTTTAAGGCATTTCTTTCATCAATTGGTGATTCAATTGTGTGCGTTAATCTTGATGATATCGTTAAGGTTCATGTTCATACTAACCATCCTGGTCAGGCATTTGAAAAGGGGCTTGAATACGGTCAGCTGACTAAGATGAAGGTTGACAATATGAGAGAAGAACATAACCAGAAGGTTGTGGCGCAGTCAGAGATGCAGTCAGCTATTGCCGCAGATGCTATGAAGAAGCACGAGCAGGAGAAGAAGGAACAGGAACCTAAGAAAGATTTCGGTTTTGTTACAATAGCTGCTGGTGAAGGTATAGCAGAGATATTCAAGGGTCTTGGTGTTGATGAAGTAATACAGGGTGGACAGACAATGAACCCATCAACAGAGGATATTCTTAATGCCGCAGAGAAGATTAATGCAGATACTATATTTGTTCTTCCTAACAATGGCAATATTATTCTTGCTTCTAATCAGGCTGCTTCAATTATTGAGGATAAGAAGATTGTTGTTATTCCAACAAAGACAATTCCTCAGGGAATTACAGCTATGATTAACTTTGAGATGACAAGAAGTGCAGAAGAGAACGAGATGGCTATGCTTGATTCACTTTCAACTGTACAGTCAGGTGAATTAACATATGCTGTAAGAGATACTTCAATTGACGGCAAAGAGATTAAGAAGAATAATTACCTTGGACTTGGTGACAAGGGACTTGCGGCTGTTGGAACAGATATGAATACAACACTTATAGATATGCTTGATACATTTGTGAATGATGACTCAGAACTTATAAGCGTATACTATGGACAGGATATTAAGGAAGATGATGCCAACGAACTTGTATCACAGATAGAAGAGAAGTTTGACGGTGTTGATGTGGAACTTCAGTATGGTGGCCAGCCAGTATACTATTATATAGTATCTGTTGAATAATAATTAAAGATATTAGCCCTTTATTTAATTGATGATGACACGCATATAAGCTGTCAGATATGGAGTAGATGTATGGATATTACTCAATTAAAAGGAGTAGGGGCTGTAACTGCTAACAATCTAAACAGGCTTTCTGTATACACAGTAGAAGATCTCGTAAAGCTGTATCCGAGAGATTACGATGTATATGAAGAGCCTGTTTTTATTAGTTCAATTGATGATGATACAGAGATTGCTGCTATAGAGGGAACGGTAGTTGGAAGCCCTGATATATATGGTAATGGAAGGCTTAAAATGCTGTCTGTTATCATTAAGGATTTAGAAGGCGGTGCGATAAAATGTGTATGGTATAATATGCTATTTTTGAAAGCATCATTAAGAATAGGAACACACTATGTATTCAGGGGAAAAGTGAACCATAAGAAAGACAGTTATATATTAGAACAGCCGCAGATGTATACAATGGCTCGGTACAATGAGGTTAAAGGTCAGCTTATGCCTATATATCCTCTGACGAAAGGATTATCTAACAAGACTGTTGTAAAAGCAGTAACACAGGCACTTGATAAATATAAAATCGGGTTGGAAAAGGAATATATACCTGAATATATAAGGGAAAAGTATAATCTTGCAGAGCATAATTATGCGATGGTTAATATACATTTTCCGCAGAGTATGGATGATTATATTATTGCAAGGCATAGGCTTGCATTTGAGGAATTTTTTCTGTTCGTGCTTGCAACTCTTAATATGAAAGCTTCTAACGAAAGAATACCTAATAGCTATGTTATCCCTGATAATGTAAAGACAAGAGAGTTCATTAACCAGCTTCCGTTTAAGCTTACTCATGCACAGCTAAGAACATGGGAAGAGGTTAAGAATAATATGAGTGGAAAGCATCTTACAAGTCGTCTTATACAGGGAGATGTTGGTTCTGGTAAGACGATTGTCGCTGTGCTTGCACTTATGAATACAGCATTTGCAGGGTATCAGGGGGCAATGATGGTTCCTACAGAGGTACTTGCCAGGCAGCAGTATGAGTCTATAAGAAATATGTTCGCCAATGCCGGTATAGATATTAATGTTGGACTTCTTACAGGTTCTATGACACAATCTGCCAGGAGAAAAGTGTATGATGATATAAAAAATGGTACTATTGATATAGTAGTTGGTACTCACGCACTTATTCAGGAGAAGGTTGAATATAATAATCTGGCACTTGTAATAACAGATGAACAGCACAGATTTGGTGTCAACCAGAGAAAACAGTTGTCAGATAAGGGGAACAATCCGCATATAATTGTGATGAGTGCAACACCAATTCCAAGAACTCTTGCGATTATATTATATGGCGATTTGGATATATCTATTATAGATGAAATGCCATCAGACCGACTTGCAATAAAGAATTGTGTTGTGGATGATTCATACAGGCCAAAGGCATACGCATTTATTAAAAAGCAGGTCAGCGAGGGCAGACAGTGCTATGTAATATGTCCTATGGTTGAGGATAGCGAGAATATTGAAGCGGAAAATGTAATAGATTACACGGATAAGTTAAGAGCTGAACTTAAAGGCGTGCGAATTGAGTATCTTCACGGTAAAATGCGTCCAGTCGATAAGAATGAGATTATGGAAAGATTTGCCAGCGGAATGATAGATGTGCTTGTATCTACGACAGTTATTGAGGTTGGGGTAAATGTTCCTAACAGCACGGTTATGATGGTTGAAAATGCTGAAAGATTCGGACTTGCACAGCTTCATCAGTTAAGAGGACGTGTCGGAAGAGGAAAGTACCAGTCGTATTGTATATTTGTTACTGGCAATAAATCCAAGAAGATAAAGGACAGGCTGGATATACTGCAATATTCCAATGATGGTTTTAAGATAGCAGAGGAAGATTTGAAACAGCGTGGTCCGGGAGATTTCTTTGGGGTACGACAGAGTGGTGATTTTGATTTCGGAATAGCAGACGTATTCACAGATGCCAAGACTTTAAAAGAAGCCTCAGATGCGGCTAAAGAGATGATGGATAGCGGCTTTGACATAGAGGATGGCGCTAACACATATCTTAAGGAAAAGGTTGATGACTATACGAGAAAATGTCTGGAGAAAATCAATTTATAAAGGAGACTGGTTATGAGACAGATGGAATTTACAATGAGCAGGCCTAATCTTGTTAAGCAGGGTGATGAGGTTGAGATAACTGAGGGAAAGCTTCCAAGCAGTTATTATTATACTATTGAGCCAGCAGTTGCTATGTCAGGCAATTACTCAACTCCTGACAGGCTTAAGTCAAGACATGGAGTTGTTAAAGAAGTCGGAGAGACAAGCAGAGGATATTATGTGCTTGCGGAATTTGAAGATTGAAAATATATTAATAATATGTATAATTAAATATTGAATATTAAACATTAAATGATTTATAAGGAAAGGTTTGGAATAACTAATGGAAAAGAAGAAAAGGGGCAGTTTCACGGGAGAAATAGGATTTGTACTTGCGGCTGCGGGAAGTGCTGTTGGACTGGGTAATCTGTGGAGATTTCCGTATCTTGCGGCACAATATGGCGGAGGAATATTTATTCTTGTATACATTATACTTGCACTTACATTTGGCTTTACTCTTATGACAACAGAGATTGCTATAGGAAGAAAGACAAAGTTAAGTCCGACAAGGGCGTATAAAGAGGTTGATTCTAAGTTTGGATTTATTGGGCCGATTGCATTTATAATACCGGTTATCATTCTGCCATATTACTGTGTAATAGGAGGATGGGTTACAAAATATGTCACAGTATTTGCGGCAGGACAGAATATAGCTGCTGCCGAAGACTCATTTTTTGGTAACTTTATTGGAAGGGAATATGCACCACTTATATTTTTTATTATATTCCTTGGGCTTACATCACTTATTGTAATATCAGGTGTAGAAAAAGGAATTGAGAAGGTGAGCAGTTATCTTATGCCAGCACTAATTGTGCTTGCCGTTATAATATGTATATATGTAATTACAATTCCAGGTTCATCAGCAGGAATTAAATATTATCTTCTGCCGGATTTCTCTAAATTCTCATTTAAGACGGTGTGTGCAGCTATGGGACAGATGTTCTATTCAATGAGTCTTGCAATGGGAATTATGATAACTTATGGTTCATATACTAAAGATGAGGTGAGCATTGTAAAATCTGTCAACCAGATAGAGATATTTGATACAGGAATTGCCATTCTTGCAGGAATGATGGTTGTTCCGGCAGTGTATATATTCAGCGGTGAAGCTGGAACATCACAGAGTGGTGCAGGACTTATGTTTGTAACGCTTCCTAAGGTATTCACACAGATGACTGCTGGAAGATTTATAGGCGGATTGTTTTTTGTGCTTGTGTTTTTTGCGGCACTTACAAGTTCGGTATCCGTTATGGAAGCAATAGTTTCAATGCTTATAGACAGATTTCATATAAGCAGAATTAAAGCGTGCCTTGGTGTTATTATATTCTCGGTTGCCCTTGGAATACCTTGTTCACTTGGTAATGGGGTATGGTCACACATTACAATACTTGGAATGGATTTTCTTACATTCTTCGATTTTATAAGCAACAGTCTTCTGCTTCCTATAGTAGCCTTCTTTACCTGCCTTATGATAGGCTGGTCAACGGGTGCTGACTATATTATTGGAGAAGCTACCAAGAATGGAGAAGCTTTTAAGCGTGAGAAAATATACCGCGTTATGATTAAGTATATAGCACCGGTATTATTGCTTATTATTCTTGTGTTCTACACATTGGCACAGTTTAATATAATTAAATTCTAATTCGTCACAGAATATGTATTTTTAATTCGTTACAGGTTATGCGATGAATATAATTACAGGGTTATGTGATTAATATGTATGTCAGATGAAAGCTGTACATTTTCTGCCACGCAGGCAGGAATTGAGGTGTTCGTCTGGCATATTTTTTTATTGAAGGGAATATACATTTATATGCGTATATATGGAGGTTAGATATATGGATGGAAAAGAGCTTGTATCAGGTGCAGCGTATGATGTATATATGGATATTAAGAAAAGAACCAATGGAGAAATATATTTTGGTGTTGTAGGACCTGTAAGAACCGGTAAGTCAACTTTTATCAAAAGATTTATGGAATTGTGTGTCCTTCCTTCTATGAAAGATGATAATAAAAGAAAGAGGGCACAGGACGAACTCCCACAGTCGTCAGGTGGAACTACAGTTATGACAGTTGAGCCTAAATTTATTCCGAGTGAAGCAGCACTTATAAGTCCATTTGAGGGAATTAATATGAAGGTAAGGCTTGTTGATTGTGTCGGATTTATGGTTGAAGGGGCTAATGGGCATCTTGATAATGGAAAAGAGAGAATGGTTAAGACGCCGTGGGACACTAAGGAAATAGCGTTTTCCAAGGCGGCAGAGATTGGGACTAAGAAAGTGATAAATGACCATTCAACAATAGGGATTGTTGTGACAACAGACGGTTCTTTTACAGAAATTGACAGAACAAATTATGTGGCGGCAGAAAAAAAGACAATTAATGAATTAAAAAAGATAAATAAGCCGTTCGTTGTAATATTAAACAGTGATAAGCCTTATGCTGCAAAGACCAAAGAACTTGCTGTTAATATGTCGGCTGATTATGAAGTTCCTGTTATTCCTGTTAATTGTGACCAGTTAAAGAATGAAGATGTTAATAATATTCTTAAAGAGGTGCTTAAGCAGTTTGCAGTGACACAGATTGACTTTTTTGCACCTGAATGGACACAGGTGCTTCCTGATGAGCATTGGCTCAAAAAAGAGCTTATGCAGGTGGCTGGAGAGGTGTTAGAAGGCATTAATACAATAAAAGATGCTGATAATTATAAATATAGTGCAGATAATGAATACATAAAGAAGCTTGATGTTACAGATGTGTCACTTTCGGAGGGAAGGGTGAGTGTGAAGATGTCTGTAGATGCTAATATTTATTATGGCATTTTAAGCGAGCTTACCGGAACTAAGATATTAAATGAATATGAGCTTATAAGTACAATAAGAGATCTGGCGTTAAGAAAGAAGGAATATGAAAGTGTATCTGATGCGGTAACTGATGTTAATATGTCTGGCTTCGGTGTTGTAACGCCTGTAAGAAGTGCAATAGAATTAGAAGAACCAGTTGTTATAAAAAATGGTAACAAATATGGCGTTAAGATTAAGGCTAAAGTTCCGTCAGTGAATATGTTAAAGACACAGATTAATGTTGAGATTGCACCTATAGTCGGAACTAAAAACCAGGCAGAGGATCTGATTAATTATATTAAAGATAATACAAAGGATAATCCGGACGGCATATGGGATACTAATATATTTGGAAAGACGATAGAACAGATTGTTAATGATGGGATATACGAAAAGACACATAATATAACTAAAGATAATATGGATAAGATTGGGGAGACTATAGAAAAGGTTATGAATGAGAATTCGGGACTTGTCTGCCTGATTGTGTAGCTGAGTGCTTGATTGTAAGAGAGAATTCTGATAAAATTAGTTGTAATTAATGTACTTTGCACAATAAAAGGCAAATAGGAGGACAATATGAAAAAGGTTGAAGATTATGTAAGAAGTATTCCAGATTTTCCAGAGAAAGGAATTATATTCAGGGATATAACAACAGTAATCCAGAGTCCAGAGGGATTAAAGCTTGCTATAGATGGAATTAATGAAAAGCTTAAAGGTGTTGATTATGATGTTGTAGTTGGACCAGAATCAAGAGGATTTATATTCGGAGTTCCAGTTGCATATGCTAATGGCAAAGGCTTTGTTCCTGTAAGAAAGAAAGGTAAGCTTCCTTGTGAAACTATTTCACAGGATTATGAGCTTGAATATGGCACAGCAACTATCGAGATGCATAAGGATGCCATAGTACCGGGACAGAAGGTTGTTATTGTAGATGACTTAATCGCAACAGGTGGAACAACAGAAGCTATTATCAAGCTTATTGAACAGCTTGGTGGTGAAGTTGTAAAGATTATATTCCTTATTGAGCTTGAGGGGCTTAAGGGCAGGGAAAAGCTTAGCGGATATGATGTTGACGCAGTTATAAAGTACGCTGGAAAGTAAAATAATAATGAGGGCTGTATGTTTGCTTCAGAGTGCCTTAGTGGGATTTTCTGACAGGATGCAGCCTTTGTTTGGATATGGAAGGGGTGATGTTATGCCAACACCACATAACACAGCGAATACAGGTGATATAGCTAAGACAGTTATAATGCCGGGTGATCCTTTAAGGGCGAAGTATATAGCTGATACTTATCTTGATAATGTAGTCAGGTTTAACAATGTAAGAAATATATATGGTTATACAGGTGTATACAGGGATGTTGATATATCCGTTATGGCTAGTGGCATGGGTATGCCTTCTATGGGCATATACAGCTACGAGTTATTTAAGTACTATGATGTCGATAATATTATAAGAATAGGGTCGGCAGGAAGTATATCTGACAAGGTTGACTTAAGGGATATTGTGTTAGCTATCGGTACAAGTACTGACTCTAACTATGCTAAGCAGTATAATCTTCCTGGAACATATGCACCTGTGGCAGATTTCGGGCTTTTAAACTGTGCATATGAGCAGTCGAAGCTTTATGGTATTGCTGCTGAGGTTGGGAATGTCGTATCAACAGATGTTTTTTATAATGATAATCCAGAATATAATAAGGCGTGGAGTAATATGGGTGTGCTTGCTGTTGAAATGGAATCAGCGGCACTTTATATGAATGCCGCCCGCCTTTCAAAGAATGCTCTTGCTATGTTTACTATAAGTGATAATCTTATGAATGGACAGTCATTATCGGTTGAGGAAAGACAGGAGGGCTTTGATGATATGATAAAGCTTTCACTTGAAACTGCAAGATTGTATAATATCGGGGGAGGCGTATAATGGACAAGTCGGGTTATACAGATATGACAAGTATACAGATACTTGTATTTTTTGCACTTGTTATTATTATTGCTGTATATGTCACAGTTACGAATAATAGAAGAAAGCAGAATTTAATTATTAAAAAGCTGAAAAATGGCTGGGGAAAACCGTCACAAAGAAAGTATTCCGGTGAAGATTATGAGTGCATATCACATTACTTTAAAAGAAATGAAGATGAGAACTCTATAGATGATATAACATGGAATGATCTTGGTATGGATGCGGTATTTTGTATGATGAATAATACGAATTCATCTGCAGGACAGGAATATCTATATAAGATGTTAAGATGTCCCAATGCGGATATCCAGTCGCTTAAAAAGCTTGATAAGCTTGCCTCTGACTTTGATAAAAATGCTGCTAAAAGACTTGACATACAGAAAATATTTGTATGGATAGGACGTGCAAAGCATATATCAATAAGTGATTACTGCGATGTTGTGGTAGGACTTGAGAAAAAAAGCAACGTTCTTCATTATGCTTCAATGCTTTTTATTCTTGCAGCAGTTATATTTACCTGCACCATAAGCCCGGTGCTTGGAATATGGCTTTGTATCGCAGCTATCGCATTTTCGATAATAACGTATTATAAATATAAGGCTGCTGTTGATAGGTACTTCATATGTGTTAATCATATTGTGAAACTGCTTATGGGTGCGAAAAAGATAACAGCACTTAATATTGATTTTCTTGGTGAGTATAACGATAAGTTAAAGAATATATCAGAGGAGCTTTCAGATATAACAAAGAGGTCATGGCTTCTTGAAACGGGTAATGTTGATGGTTCTATAGCCGAGATTTTGCTTGATTACCTAAGAATGTTGACACACGTTGACCTTATAAAGTTTAATAATCTTATAAAGCTTTTTAATGATAAAGAAGATTATATATATGAGCTTATAGATACACTTGGTTTTATAGAGGCATCCATATCAGTTGCTTCATTCAGATGTATGCTTGGCAGCTGGTGCGTTCCTGAGTTCAGGAAGGATAATGATATGCAGCTTGAAGTAAGAAATGTATATCATCCGCTTATAACAAAGCCTGTAGCCAACTCTATAAATACTAAGCATAATGTACTTCTGACAGGATCTAACGCTTCTGGAAAATCGACATTTCTTAAGACAATCGCGATTAATGCACTTTTGTCACAGACAATATATACGAGTGTGTCGGAATACTACAGAGCACCTGTATACAGAATATATTCGTCAATGGCATTAAGAGATGACCTTAGCAGCTCCAACAGCTATTATATAGTGGAAATTAAGTCACTTAAGAGGATGTTGGATGCGGCTTCTAAAGAGGGACATCCTGTTCTTATGTTTGTTGATGAGGTGCTTCGTGGAACTAACACGGTTGAGCGTATTGCGGCATCATCAGAGATACTAAAGAGCATAAGGACTGATAAAGCACTTGTGTTTGCGGCAACACACGATGTAGAGCTTACATCACTTCTTAGAGGAAAATATGATAATTATCATTTTCAGGAGGAGGTTACAGATGATGAGGTTGTATTTGATTTCAAGCTGTATACAGGACCTGCAACCACAAGAAATGCAATAAAGCTGTTAAAGACTATAGGTTATGACAGCACTATTATTAATGCGGCTGAGAGAAGTGCGGGCTATTTTCTTAATAATGGAAAGTGGAATGTTGAAAATTGATATGAGCTATGGTAAAATACTATGTTGTTTATAGCTGCTGCAAAGCCGGCAGTAGCAGAAAGGAAGGCTTATGGTAGGATTAACATTAGTTTCGGAATTAATATTTGAAGCGGTAAAGTTTGTAGTTATGCTTGGACTTTTAGTTCTTGCAGTATTTGCCGGTGGTAAGATTAGAAAAGGATTAGATGCTAAAAAGGCAGCTAAACAGGAGGAAGAATAAAGTGCAGTACAGAGGCGTTAACGAATTAAGAAGATTATATCTTGACTTTTTTGAGAGCAAGGGACATTTAAAGATGAAGAGTTTCTCACTTGTTCCACATAATGATAACAGTCTGCTTATCATTAATTCAGGTATGGCTCCATTAAAGCCATATTTTACAGGTCAGGAAATCCCACCAAGAAGAAGAGTGACTACTTGTCAGAAGTGTATCCGTACAGGTGATATTGAAAATGTTGGTAAGACAGCAAGACACGGTACATTCTTTGAAATGCTTGGTAACTTCTCTTTTGGCGATTATTTTAAGACAGAAGCTATTCATTGGTCTTGGGAGTTCCTTACAGAAGTTGTAGGACTTGATGCCAATAGATTATATCCATCAATATATGAGGAGGATGATGAAGCTTTTGAAATCTGGAATAAACAGATAGGTATTGCACCTGAGAGAATATTCAGATTTGGTAAGGAAGATAATTTCTGGGAACACGGTGCTGGACCTTGCGGTCCATGTTCTGAGATTTATTATGATCGTGGCGAAAAGTATGGTTGCGGAAAGCCAGGCTGTACGGTAGGCTGTGACTGTGACAGATATATGGAAGTATGGAATAACGTATTCTCACAGTTCAATAATGATGGTAAGGGTAACTATACAGACCTTATCCAGAAGAATATTGATACAGGTATGGGTCTCGAAAGACTTGCAGTTGTTGTTCAGGACGTTGACTCTATATTTGATGTTGATACATTACAGGCACTCCGTAATAAGGTATGCGAGATGGCTGGTGTTAAGTATAAGGAAGATGAGAAGCAGGATGTATCTATCCGTGTTATCACAGATCATATACGTTCAGTAACATTTATGGTAAGTGATGGTATTATGCCATCTAATGAAGGCAGAGGCTATGTACTTAGAAGACTTTTAAGAAGAGCGGCAAGACATGGAAGACTTTTAGGGATAGAAGGAAAGTTCTTATCAAAGCTCTGCGAAACAGTTATAGAAGGTTCTAAGGACGGATATCCAGAACTTGAAGAAAAGAAGGAATTCATTACTAAAGTTATATCTGAGGAAGAGGATAAGTTCAATAAGACTATTGACCAGGGATTAAGTATTCTTTCAGATATGGAAAAGGAACTTCAGGAGAAGAACCAGAGCGTTCTTTCTGGGGAAGATGCTTTCAAGCTTTATGATACTTATGGTTTCCCTATTGATCTTACTAAGGAAATCTTAGAAGAAAAGAACATAACTATTGATGAAGACGGCTTCATTAAATGTATGAATGAGCAGCGTGAGAAAGCACGTAAGGCTCGTAAGACAACTAACTATATGGGTGCTGATGCAACTGTATATGATAAGATTGATCCAGCTATCACAAGTGAATTCGTTGGATATGACAAGCTGTCTAATGATTCCAAGGTAACAGTTCTTACAACAGAAGAAGATGTTGTAGAAGCTCTTTCAGAAGGAGATAAGGGAACAGTTATCGTTGATCAGACAGTATTCTATGCAACAATGGGTGGTCAGGAAGGTGATAAAGGTTATATCACAACTTCTGAGGGCGAATTTAAGGTTGATACAACAATCAAGCTTAAAGGCGGCAAGATTGGCCACGTTGGAACTATGACAAAGGGTATGCTCAAAGCTGGCGATACAGTTACTCTTACTGTAGATTCAGAATACAGAGCAGATACATGCAAGAATCATAGTGCAACACACCTTTTACAGAAAGCATTAAGAACTGTACTTGGTAACCATGTTGAACAGAAGGGTTCTTATGTAGATCCTGAAAGATTAAGATTTGACTTTACACATTTCCAGAGTATGACAGAAGAGGAGATTAAGAAGGTCGAAGATATTGTCAATGAAAAGATTGCTGAGGCAATTCCAGTAGAGACAAAGATTATGACAATCGAAGAAGCTAAGAACACAGGTGCTATGGCACTTTTTGGTGAAAAGTATGGTGAGAAGGTAAGAGTTGTATGTATGGGTGACTTCTCTAAGGAGTTCTGTGGTGGTACACATGTTGCCAATACAGCTAACATCAGACTTTTTAAGATTGTATCTGAGTCAGGTGTTGCTGCAGGAGTAAGAAGAATAGAAGCTCTTACGGATAAGGGAGTTCTTAAGTTCTTTAATAACCTTGAAACTCTTGTAAAAGAAGCTTCAATAGCAGCTAAGGCAGAGAGCACACAGCTTGTAAGAAGAATTCATACAATGAATGATGAGATTAAGGCACTTATATCTGAGAATGATAAGCTTAAGGCAGAGCTTGCTAATAATGCTTTAGGTGATGTGACAGATAATGTTGTTGATGTTAAGGGTGTTAAGCTTCTTGCAACTAAGGTAGATAATGTTGATATGAATGAACTTAGAAACCTTGGCGATAAGTTAAAGGGAGAGATTGGTTCAGGTGTTGTACTTGTTGTAAGTGCACTTGCGGCTGATAAGGTTAATATGATAGCGATGGCTACAGATGATGTTGTTGCTAAGGGTGCTCATGCTGGTAATCTTATTAAGTCTGTTGCTTCACTTGTTGGTGGCGGCGGTGGCGGACGTCCTAATATGGCTCAGGCTGGTGGTAAGAATGCTTCTGGTATTGATGAGCTATTAAAGAAGGCACCAGAAGTGCTTGCAGAACAGCTTTAATTATAATAGTAATAATAACCACTATGATATTGGTTATTATATTAATTTAACAAATTGTGCTAAAATCGTAAAATTTCTGTTGACTTAGGTGATTTCTGTGATATAATATCTGTTGTGCGATTAGGTAAAACCCTATATGTATTGCCCAGCACAATTACGCAACAGAAGGGTGGTCAGGAAAAGGTATGTCAAATGTCATCGTTAAAGAAAACGAGTCTTTAGATAGCGCATTACGCAGATTCAAGAGAAACTGCGCAAAGGCAGGCATTCAGCAGGAAATTCGTAAAAGAGAACATTACGAAAAGCCAAGCGTAAGACGCAAGAAGAAGTCAGAAGCTGCTAGAAAACGTAAGTTCAATTAATTTGATAGCGAAATATTTAATCCCGGTGTATTTTAGAATACATCGGGATTTTTTTGCATATTTTATATATAAGCGTAAGTTGTTATGCTGGGGTAAGATATGGGAAAGTTTAGGTGTGCGAAAGATGTGCGTTCGGTTGTTATGCCGCAGTCTGTTACTATGCCGATTCTTACAGTTATTGGCAATAAGGAAATGTATATAGAGAATTTTAAATCAATAATGGAGTATGAATGTGATAGTGTCAAAGTCATTACAAGGCGTGGAATTGTACACGTTAAGGGAAGTGACCTTGATATAGGATATCTGGATATGGATGAAATATCCATAAAAGGGAGGATTAAAGAGATTACATTTGAGTAATATGGTTAATGGGGTGCTGTGTATAATATGAAACTGGGTATTAAAGATGGATTGAAGCATATTTTTTATATTGAACTGGAAATAAGCGGGGATGGTATAAATACATTTTTTAATATGTGCAGAAAAAAAGATATAATATTTTTTGATGTACAGTATATTAAAGCTGGCAATAATGCTGTGCGTGCCAGGATAGCAAGAAATGATTTCTTTATGATAAAAAATCTTGTTAAGGCGGCAAGGGTGCATATTAAAGTTATCAAAAAGGCTTATCCAAGATATTACATATTTAGATACAGACAGCATTATTCGTTTGCCTACGGGGTGCTTATTGCATTTGTTATAATAAAGCTTCTGGGAATGTTCGTATGGAAAGTGAATTTTAATGGTAATTATGTATACACAGATGAGTATTTGAAAAGTTATATAAAGGATATGAAAGTTTATAATGGAAATATGCTTAAAAATATTGACTGTGCGTATATTGAAGAGTGCATAAGAAATGATCTTGATGTTACATGGGCGAGTGTTGAGATAAAAGGCTCAATGGTTAATGTATACATAAAAGAAAATTATTCTATGAATAAAGAAGCAGTGAAGTCTGTGTATAATGACGGTGAAGATATAGTAAGCAGTTGTCAGGGTGTTGTTAAGAAGATAATTACAAGAAGTGGTACACCACTAGTAGCCTGCGGTGATGAGGTTCAGGAGGGGCAGGTGTTAGTATCTGGCAGGGTGGCTGTTACTGATGACTCAGGAACGGAGCTGTATCAGGTAGATGTATGTCCTGATGCAGACATTTTAGTTCATACAGTAATTGCTTATGATGATATACTGGAAAGAGAATACGGATACAGACAGTATACCAAGAGGAGATATTCTTCGTTAATTATAGAAAATAACAGCGGCTTAATTAAGCTGACCAAGCCGCACAGGCGGATAGAGCAGTATGATATAATAACGCAGAAATATCCATTGATTGTTGCAGGAGGGATAGATACTGGAATTGTTATTGGGGTAGAGAACAGAAAAGAATATAAAGTTATGAATGACAGGTATAATGATGTCCAGTTAGAAGATATTCTTAATGAAAGATTACAGATGTATATTTCACATATGGAACAAAAAGGAGTGCAAATAATGGATTGTCGTGTTAATATAGATACAACTGATGACAGAGGAAGCTGTACTGGAGAATTGGAAGTACTTCTTCCGGTTACTAATTGATATACATATTAATAGAAAGAGGATTAATATTAATGAGTGAAGTAGAAGTTGTTATTGATATGCCAGCAGAATACAGCAGTATGGTGTTTGGACAGTTTGATGAATATGCCAAGGCAATAGAGAGTAATCTTAATATAGAATTAATAGCAAGGGACGGAGTTGTAAAGATAATAGGAGCAGAAGCTAATGTTATAAGGGCAAGAGGCGTGCTTGATAATCTTATAGAGCTTGCAAGAAGAGGTAACCAGATAAGTAGACAGAGTGTTGATTATGCAATATCGTTATCATTTGATGATAAGCAGGATACTATGTTAGAGATAGACTCCGATACAGTATGCAGGACTATAGCAGGAAAGCCAATTAAGCCAAAGACATTAGGCCAGAAGAATTATGTAGACCAGATAAGGGATAAAATGATTGTATTTGGAATAGGTCCTGCTGGTACAGGAAAGACATATCTTGCAATGGCAATGGCTATTCAGGCATTTAAGTCTAATGAGGTTAATAAGATAATTCTTACAAGACCAGCGATAGAGGCAGGAGAAAAGCTTGGATTTCTTCCGGGTGATTTACAGAGCAAGGTAGACCCATATCTTCGCCCTTTATATGATGCACTTTTTCAGATTATGGGTGCAGAAAGCTTTAATGCTAATATGGAAAAGGGACTTATAGAGGTAGCACCGCTTGCATATATGCGAGGAAGAACTCTTGATAATGCGTTTATAATATTAGATGAAGCACAGAATACAACGCCTGCACAGATGAAAATGTTCCTTACAAGAATAGGTTTCGGTTCTAAGGTAGTAGTTACTGGAGACCAGACACAAAAGGATCTTCCAAGAGATGTAACATCTGGTCTGGACGTTGCTATGAAGGTGCTTTCAAAGGTTGATGAGATAGGTTTTGTAAAGCTTACTAACCACGATGTAGTAAGACACCCTCTTGTACAGAAGATTGTAAAAGCTTATGAGGAATATGAGAACAGACAGAACAAGAAAGAATTTGACAGGCGGAATAGGAAAGAATCTGATGGCAGGTCAAAAAAGAATTACGACAGCAGACAGGGTAAGAAAGAGAAAGGAACAAGAAAGAATGACAATTAATATAGAATATGAAACAGATAAAAAGTTAGATTTAGATTATGAGAAGATAATTAATGAGGTTGTTAATGAGGCAGCTGCATATGAGAAATGTCCATATGAGATAGAGGTTAATGTCACATTGACGGATAATGAGGCGATACATCAGATTAACAAAGAGTTCAGGGAAGTTGATGCACCTACAGATGTTCTCTCATTTCCTATGATTAATTATGAAGCACCATCTGATTTTGAGTCACTTGAAGACGAATTTGAGAATAACACAGAGGACTATTTTAATCCGGATACAGGTGAACTTATGCTTGGTGATATAGTTGTATCAGTAGAGAAGGTGGCTGAACAGGCTGAAAAATATGGACACAGTGAAGTGAGAGAACTTGCATTCTTAGTTGCACATAGTATGATGCACCTTTTTGGATATGACCATATGACAGAAGAAGAAAGCAAGGTTATGGAAGCTAAGCAGAGAGAAGTCCTTGATAATATAGGAATTACAAGATAATTATATTGGATATATTACAATTATAAGAATGATAATATTGTAGTTAACTATAAAATGACAACATTGAGGTTATATATTGCAGTTATAAGAATATAGAAATCGCGGGTGAGAGGTATAGGTATAATGGAATACACAGATAGAGAGCTTTTAGATAAAGCAAAAGAGGCAATGGTTTATTCGTATTCACCTTATTCAAGGTTTAAGGTCGGGGCTTGCGTACTTACAAAGGACGGACATATTTATACAGGCTGTAATATAGAGAATTCAAGCTTTGGTGCGACTAACTGTGCAGAAAGGACAGCAATATTCAAGGCTGTAAGTGAGGGTAGAAAAGAATTCGCTAAGATTGCCATAGTGTCATCTTCAGGTTTAAAGACGTATCCGTGTGGAATATGCAGGCAGGTTATGAGTGAATTCTTTAAGGGTAATGAGCAGATAATTCTTGAAAATGCTGGAGAGATAATTAAATATACTATTGATTATTTACTGCCTGATAGTTTTAAATTGTAATAAATAGTAAAATGAAATGTATAAAATATAACATTTTGCAAATAATTACCATATAAATTCATATTGCAAGGAAGGTGCAAAAGAATGGAAAATGGTATATTTAATAGAAGAAATGTTATATCAATATGTGTTGTGGCGGCTGTAATTGTAATATTAACAATAGTATTTCTGTCACGCAGCAATACAGGCTATGAGCATATAGATGACATACAGAAGGACAGAGTTAAGTATGAAGATATGCAGAATAAAAGAGCTGGCACAGAACAGGTGACGTCCCAGCAGACAGCAGGGGTATCACAGCAGAATAAGACATATACGGATAATTATCTGTTGCAGTTACAGGACGGACAGGCTGTAATATACAGGGGTGTATTGAAGAATTCGGACATTGAATATGAATTCTACGATTATGCCCAGATTGATATTGAACTGCTGCCAGAAAGCATAAAGAAAGAATGTACAGACGGGCTTGGTTTAAATGGAGAACAGCAGCTGTATGATTTTATACAGGCATACAGCATAGAATAACAGTAATAAGGATAGTGATATATGAAAAGCAAATATGTGAAAAAGCACGAATGTGTCATAATCGGCGGCGGTGCGGCTGGAATGATGGCGGCAGTACAGCTTGCAGGTTATGGAATAGATAACTGCATAATAGAACACACAGGAAAGATTGGAAGCAAGATATTACAGACAGGCAATGGCAAGTGTAATTTTACTAATCTTAATATGAGCAGTGAAATGTATCAGAATAAAGATAACAGACTTGTTATGGAAGTTATTGATAAGTTTGATGTACAGCATACGCTTAAATTCTTTAAAAGTATAGGCGTATATTATACACAAAAGGATGGTTATGTATATCCACATTCTAAGACAGCCGCTTCATTACAGAATGCATTAAGATTGGCAATAAAGAACGCTGGCATTAAGGTTAATATGGATACTGTCATTAATAAGATTTATAAGAAAGAAGCTGATGGAAAGGATGTGTTCGTTCTTGAATGTGACGGTATAGACTTTATAGCAGATACAGTAATTATTGCAACAGGTTCAAAGGCTTCGCCAAAGACAGGCTCAGATGGTTCGGGTTATGAGCTTGTAAGACAGCTTGGAATTGATATTGTAAAGCCACTTCCTGCACTTGTACAGCTTGTATGCAGTGACAAAGCTGTATGTAAGCTTGGTGCAGGTGTAAGAAGCTATGGAAGCATAGAGCTTTGGGTTGACGGACAGTGCGTAGCAAATGATACAGGAGAAATCCAGTATACAGATTATGGAATATCAGGAATACCGGTATTTCGGGTAAGCAGATTTGCAGTAAAAGCTATAGATGAGAACAGGGAAGTCAAGGCTGTTATTAATATGATACCTGATATAACAGATAGTGATATAGAAGATATTTTCAACAGGCGAATTATAGCAGAAGGTTATAAGACGTTAGAGCAGTTCTTTGAAGGGCTTATTAATAAAAAGCTTGTTGCTATGATAGCGGCAAGATGCAAAATAAGCGAAAGTAAGCACATAGCAGATATTGATATTGAAAAAATGCGACATATTATTGAAACTATGACACATTTTGGATTTGTTATAACAGGTGATAAAGGATTTGATTATGGTCAGGTGTGTCAGGGCGGAGTTGCTCTTGATGACATTGACATAAGTAATATGGAATGTAAAAAGGTAAAGGGTGTGTTCTTTGCTGGTGAGGTTGTTGATGTTGACGGCAAATGCGGTGGCTATAACCTGCAATGGGCGTGGAGTTCGGCATACTTAGCGGCGGCAGGAGTAAAGGAAAGGATAAATAATTGAAACAGGAAAAAGTAATAAGAATTAATAATATAAAATTAAAACCAGACCACACAGAGGCTGAGCTTTTAAAGGCAGTTAAGAAAGCACTCAGGTTAAAGAATAACTGTGATATAAAGTCCGACATTATAAAGAGATCTATAGATGCAAGACATAAGCCTGACATTATGTATGTATACAGTGTTGATGTGAAGAAGCTTGTTATCAATAATAAAGATACGGATTTGAAAGCGTTTGCAAAGAAAACAGCCAATAATAATATTACATATAATGAGAAGGTTATATATGAGTTTCCATATGGCAGAATTAATAATTATGAGGGCGCAGGAATTAAGGAAGAAGACAGGCCTGTTATAATCGGCTTTGGACCAGCGGGAATGTTTGCGGCACTTAAGCTTAGCGAGGCTGGACTTATGCCTGTTGTATATGAGCGTGGGGACAGTATTGAAGAAAGACACAGAAAGGTTGATGAGTTCTGGAATACAGGAAAGCTTGATACACAGTCAAATGTGCAGTTCGGTGAAGGCGGAGCAGGAACATTTTCAGACGGAAAGCTTAATACAGTAATAAAAGACCCTACAGGACGAATAAGAAATGTTCTTGAAATGTTCGTAAGATTTGGTGCTTCATCAGAGATATTATATTCTAACAAGCCGCATATCGGTACAGATGTGCTGATGAATGTTGTATACAATATACGAAAGTATTGTGAGAGTCTTGGTGCACAGATTAATTTTAATCATAGAATAGATGACATTAATATAAGTGATAAGAAAGTAAGCTCAATAAAAGTGTACGATATCAAGAATGATATATATTTTGAAAGACAGTGCAGACAAGTATGCCTGTCAATCGGACACAGTGCAAGAGATACATTTAAAATGCTTGATAGCAAAGATATAATGATGGAGCCGAAGTCATTTGCAGTAGGGTTAAGAATAATGCACACACAGGAATTCATCAATGAAAATGCGTATGGAAAGTGTGAGTACAAGCTTCCAACAGCAGATTATAAGGTTACATACAAATCAGTAAGCACAGGAAAAGAACGTGGTGTGTATTCGTTCTGTATGTGTCCTGGCGGATATATTGTTAATGCAAGCTCAGAGGAGAATATGCTTGCAGTTAATGGTATGAGCTATTCTGGGCGTGACTCAGCTAACGCGAACAGTGCAATGATAGTAACAGTTACACCAGATGATTTCGGAAATGGAGTGCTTGACGGCGTGGAATTCCAAAGAAAGCTTGAAAGGGCTGCGTATAAAGAAGGTGTTGGAAAGATACCTGTGCAGTTATTTGCTGATTTTAAGGAAAATGTTACATCAACAGGGTTAGGCAGGGTAACACCTTGCATTAAGGGACAGTACAAGCTTTCCAATATAAGAAATGTACTTCCTGAATATATATCAGAGGCTTTGTGTGAGGGAGTTACAGGCTGTTCTAGATACATAAAAGGCTTTGATATGGACGATGCTGTATTTGCAGGCGTTGAGAGCAGGACTTCAAGCCCTGTAAGAATAACACGTAATGATGAGCTGATGTCGGTTGGCTGTGCTGGTCTTTATCCTTGTGGAGAAGGCGCAGGATATGCTGGTGGAATAACTTCTGCGGCGGTTGACGGAATTAAGATTGCAGAGAAAATTGCGGCAAATATAGACTTTTTTAAAGAGGTATAGTACAATACCTTATTAGGTATTTAACCATATAGGAATGTCAGATAAGCTTATGCTAAGTCAGGCTGGCAGGAGTGAGGAATAATAATGAATATAAGAGAAGCAGTTAAGGATAAGAAGAGAATAGTAATTAAGATAGGTTCTTCTTCGCTTATGCACAATGAAACAGGCAGGCTTAATCTTGGAAAGATAGAAAAGCTAGTGCGTACAATAGTGGATATTAAGAATTCTGGCAAGGATGTTGTTCTTGTTTCATCAGGAGCTATCGCTGTTGGAAGAATGGCAATAGGGCTTAATGAGAAGCCTGATGAACTCCCTGTAAAGCAGGCGTGTGCGGCTATTGGACAGGCAAAGCTTATGATGGTATATCAGAAGATATTTGCTGAGTACAGTACTACAGCGGCACAGGTATTAATGACTAAGGCTACAGTTATGAATGATAAGAGCAGAAGAAATGCACAGAATACATTTAATGAGCTGTTAAATCTTGGTGCAGTTCCTATTGTTAATGAGAATGATACAGTATCTACATACGAGATTAAACAGGTTCAGACTTTTGGAGATAATGACAGGCTTTCAGCAATTGTTACTTCAATTATTGATGCAGACCTCCTTATATTGTTATCAGATATAGACGGATTGTATACAGACGACCCTAATTCTAACCCGGATGCAAGATTTATTAATCAGGTAGATGTCATAGATGACAAGCTTCTTAATATGGGCAAGAGTACATCAGGAAGCGGTGTTGGAACAGGTGGTATGGCAACTAAGCTTAAGGCAGCAGGAATAGCTGTAAGCTCAGGTGCAGATATGGTTATAGCAAATGGCAATGATATTGATAATATTGCTAAGATAATGTCAGGTGCAGATGTCGGTACACTTTTTGTAAGCTGTAAAGACGAGAATTTTGACCTTGTCAAATTCATAGGCTAAGGGGAGGTGCTGATGGACATAAAGCTTATAAGGAATACAGAAGATGCCGTGTTCAAACCAATCAATAACGGGCTTGTGTTACAGATGGTGGATGATAACTATAAGTTTCTTGATTTTATTGGTAAGAAATTGTATATCCTTAATTCTATTACGAATGAGAGGTATGAAATCTCACCAGAAATCAAGAAATATAATATAGCCAGTATTATTTATGCCCATAATACGCACGATTATGTGTTCTATGTATCTGCGGAACAGATTACAGACAGCAAGGCAGATATATTGCTGTACAGATATTCATTTGATGATAACGAGAGTACACTTGTGTATAGATATGAGATTGATGAACTTGAGAAAATCAGACAAAGTCATATACATATATATGTATTGGAATATGATTTTGCAATAATTGAAGAAATCGGACAAGATAATGAAGTGACTAATGTAGTGCTTCGGGATTTTAATTCTGACAGGGAAATATCAACAGAAGGGTCACTGCTTAAAAGACTTGGACTTTATAATATTATTCCGTTAGAGGGCAATAACAGTGTGTTAAAGCTCGGCAGTAGAAAAGACTTCGATGGCACAGATATTAATGAAGAAAAGCATAATCAGGAATATATAGGTATTGTTAATACCAAGCAGTTTGTATCTGAGATGATGTTAAATCCAGCAGAGATTACTATGGATATATTAGATACAGCGGATACGGACAAGACATTTGCATATATGAAGCGTTCTGAGAACCGGGTTATATATTCAAAGTTTAATATAAGTGCGATGTCAGAAGAAGTTGTGCTTTATGATTTTGAGAATAAAGTAAAGCAGATAAGAATTAATAATGATATTAAGGAAGCATCAGACCTTAGTTATACATATGTTATTGAGGGCAATCCCTACACAATAAAGAAGGACAAAGATGTGACATATCTTATTAATCTTAATACGCAGAAAGAGGAATATCAGATTCCTTCTAATATGCAGATACAATATGTATGTAATGATGTAATTCTTGTCACCCATATAAAGCACAGAATACCATTTATCAAAAAAGGTTCAGAGTATATTGAAGCCTACAAGTTTCCGGATATACACCACGCACTTCTTAAGAAGAAAGCACAATTTAATACCTGTATGGTAAATGGAGATGACCTGCTTGTATTTACATTGTAGGAAGTTGATATAATAAGAATGGAGAATATATGGTAACAGAGAATACAATTAAAAGAATAAATGAACTCTATCATAAGTCTAAGGGTGAAGGTCTTACAAAGGAAGAAGCCGAAGAACAGATTAGATTAAGAAAAGAATATGTTGCGGCATTCCGTAATAATTTAAGAGGCACATTAGAGACAATAAAGATACAAAATCCAGATGGTTCTATTATAGATGTAAAGCAAAGACATGATGAGAAGATGAAGAATAATGACAGTAAAGCAGAATAAGAAAGAAATCAGAACATTAATAACTAATAAGAAAAAGGCTATGTCTGTTGAAGAAATAACTGCAGGAAGCAGAATAATTACAGACAGACTTGAGTTGTCAAAGGAATATCAGGACAATGATAATATACTTATATATGTAAGCTATAATCAGGAAGTCGAAACATCGGGTATTATTAATAAAAGCCTTGAACGTGGCAAAAAAGTGTATGTTCCTAAGGTTATAATTAATAAAGAAGACAGGTCAGATAAATATATGGAATTTGTAAGAATTAATTCTTATGATGACTTGCAGGATGGATATATGGGAATTAAAGAACCTGTATCTGACGACTATGAAATTCCACAGGACGGACTTCTTGTTATGCCGGGGCTTGCTTTTGATGTTACGCTTAACAGAATAGGTTACGGCGGTGGATTTTATGACAGATATCTTGTTAAGAATGGCGACAGATATTATAAGACAGCCATATGCTTTGATTATCAGGTGCTTGATGATATACCGGCAGAGGAATTCGACATAAGACCAGATATGATTATAACTGATAAAAGAATTATAACAGCTCAGGAGCTGTAATTAATAAAGAGATATGGATATTGAGGAGTTGTAAAAATACTTATAAATGATAATTAGTTATTAAGTATTAGTGCAGTTATGCACGGAAGTGAGGATTGATATGAAGACATTAACACAGATGGGCAGTGATGCAAAGAAAGCGTCCACATATCTTGCAAAGCTTGGCATTAAGGAAAGAAATAATGCTTTATTAAAGGTTGCTGATGCCCTTGTAAAAAGAAGTGATTACATAAGAGAAGCTAATGCTATTGACCTTGCTAATGGCAAGAAGAATAATATGAGCACAGCTCTTTTAGACAGACTTATGCTTACAGAGAGCAGAATAGAAGGAATGGCTGACGGCTTAAGAGTTCTTGCAGGACTTGACGATCCAATAGGCGAGGTCAAGTCAATGAAGACACGTCCTAATGGACTTATGATTGGTAAAAAGACTGTTCCATTAGGAGTTGTTGCGATTATATATGAATCAAGACCTAATGTTACAGCAGATGCTTTCGGACTTTGCTTTAAGTCAGCTAATGCCTGCATATTAAGAGGCGGGAGCGATTCTGTTAATTCTAATATAGCAATTGTGAATGTTATAACAGATGTATTAAAAGGACTTGGAATAGACCCTGATGTCATAAGTTACATTTCTGAAACAGATAGAAAGTATGTTGATGAGCTTATGCACCTTAATGAGTATGTAGATGTAATTATACCACGAGGTGGAGCAGGTCTTATTAAAAATGTTGTCAATAACAGCACAGTCCCTGTAATAGAGACAGGAACAGGAAACTGCCATATATATGTAGATGAATATGCAGATATAGATATGGCGGTGAATATAATATACAATGCCAAGACACAAAGAATTGGCGTATGCAATGCGTGCGAATCGCTTGTTGTTCATAAGAATATTGCAGGTGAAGCTATTCCGGTAATAGTAGATAAGTTAAAGACCAAGAATGTAGAGATACGTGGTGATGAGAAAGCTTTAGCTATAGATGACAGAATAATAAAGGCAGATGATACGGATTGGGGACGTGAATATCTTGATTATATTATATCTGTTAAAGTAGTAGATAATATAGATGAGGCAATTGCACATATCAACAGGTACAATACGGGTCATTCAGAGTCAATAATAACTAAAGATTATAATAATGCACAGAAGTTTCTTAATGAGATAGATGCGGCTTGTGTATATGTAAATGCTTCTACAAGATTTACTGACGGCTTTGAATTTGGATTTGGAGCAGAGATAGGTATAAGTACACAGAAGATACACGCAAGAGGACCTATGGGACTTGAGGCGTTAACAACAAGTAAATATATAATATATGGCAATGGACAGGTTAGAGAATAGGGTTTGAATATTATGGGACAAATGGGAGAAGATATAGCAGACTGGAAATATTTTTTATCTATAATATCTAAATGCACAGATGATTATCTATACATATATGACTTAAGTGATGATTATGCGATATACAGTAGTTCTATAACAAAGGATTTTGAACTTGATGTTGCAGAATTCAGTAATGCGGGAAGAAAGTTAAAGGATGTAATATATCCTGATGATTATGAAGCTGTATTTAACAATATTAGTGAACTTCAGAATGGACATATAAGCTGTCATAATATGGAATACCGCTGGAAATCAAGAAAGAACGGATATGTATTTATAAGCTGCCGCGGACAGCTGGTACGAAGAAATGGCATTAATTATATGATAGGCCGTGTATCAGAGATTGGAAAAAAGAACAGATATGATAATGTAACCGGCATATATACAGATTTAATTCTTGAAGACAGGTATGACGATATTGTAAAGAGCGATGGTCATACAGGCTGTATTATGCAGATAGGGATTGATAATTTCAAAGAGATTAATGAGAAATATGGCACTAAGACAGGCGATGAGGTGCTTGCAATATTGGCAGGCATTCTTGTCAGACAATCCAAAGAACAGACATTTTCTGTATATAGGACAAGAGGAGACGAGTTCATAATAGTATCCCTTGATATGAGCGGTGATATTAAGAAAAATGCCAAGATGTTATACAAGACTATAAGAGAAGATATAGACAGTGTTATTGATGACAGAGGATATGATGTATTCTTTAATATATCAGCAGGTGCGTATGCGTTTGATACTAATACAGATACCTATAAAGATATTATTAAGAATACCCGTTTTGCCCTGCATAAAGCAAAGCTTAACGGAAAGAACAGATTTGAATTTTTTGATAAGGCTGATTATGCTAATTATATAAAAAGGCTTGAAATTCAGGGCGAGTTAAGGTCTAGTGTTAATGATAATTTCAAAGGATTTGAATTGTTTTACCAGCCGATTGTTGATGCTGATACAGGTAGGATTGAGGGTGCAGAGGCACTTTTAAGATGGAAAAGTGACCAATATGGTTTTATGTCGCCTGTAGAGTTTATTCCACTGCTTGAAGAAAGCTCGCTTATTATACCATTGGGAAGATGGATTATAGATACAGCTGCTGCCCAATGCAACGAATGGGTAAAGATAATACCCCAGTTTGTTATGCATATTAATCTTTCGTTTGTACAGATTGCAAAGAGCAATGTTATAAAAGATGTAATTGAGAATATAAGCAAATATGAGGCTGGAAATGAACATTTTGTATTTGAGATTACTGAAAGTATACAGATGGATTCTAATATTGCGATAAAAAGAGTTCTTAAAGAATTCGTGGATAATGGCTTTTTACTTGCAATAGATGATTTTGGAACCGGATATTCTAATTTTGAATATATGAAGGATAAGATGTTTGGTATCTTAAAGATAGACAGGGCATTTATTACTGATATACATCTTACAGATAACAACAGAATACTTGTCAGCTTTATTATAAAAATGGCACACGAGATGGGTGTTAAAATATGCGTTGAGGGTGTTGAAACAAAAGATGAATTGATGGCTGTAACAAAGCTTGAGGCTGATTATATACAGGGGTATTATTACGGCAAACCTGTCAAAGACGTTGAATTTTATAGAATGATTAAACAACAGGAAAGAATAAAGAGGTAATATATAAATAATGGATACAACAATTGAGAATATGATTAACAGCATAGATTTATCTGCTCCGGTTCCAGAATACGAGCCGATGAGACAGTATTACTATTTAAAGGCCTGCAGAAAGATTGTTAAGGAAAAGTCAGAAGCACTTAACAGACCACTTACTGCTGTAGTTTCAACATTTGGCTGTCAGATGAATGCAAGGGACTCAGAAAAGCTTCTTGGAATATTAAAGGATATCGGCTATCAGGAGTCAGACGATGAAGAAAATGCTGATTTTGTAATATACAATACCTGCACGGTGCGGGAGAACGCCAACTTAAGGGTATACGGACGTCTCGGACAGTTAAAAAAGGTTAAGAGAGCCAATGGCGAGATGATTATTGCAATGTGCGGTTGTATGATGCAGGAGCCGGAAGTTGTAGAAAAGATAAAGACATCTTACAAATTCGTAGATATTGTGTTTGGTACATTTAATATTTTCAAGCTTGCAGAGCTTATGTATATGTGCTTTACAGGTGATGAACAGGTTATTGATATATGGGATTCTACTAAGGAGGTTGTTGAGGAGCTTCCAACTTCAAGAAAGTATCCATTTAAGTCTGGTGTCAATATTATGTTTGGCTGTAATAACTTCTGTACATATTGTATTGTTCCATATGTGCGAGGCAGGGAGAAATCAAGAGAGCCAAAAGAGATAATAAGAGAGATTGAAAGACTTGTAAGTGACGGTGTAAAGGAAGTAATGCTTCTTGGACAGAATGTTAATTCTTATGGAAAGACACTTGAGGACGATATTACATTTGCTAAGCTGCTAAGAGAGATTGCCAAGATTGACGGACTTGAAAGAATAAGATTTATGACACCTCATCCAAAGGATTTATCAGATGAGCTTATAGAGGCAATAAGAGATAACAGCAAGATATGTAACCATATACATCTTCCATTACAGTCAGGAAGCAGCCGTCTTCTTAAGCTTATGAACAGACAGTACACTAAGGAGCATTATCTTGAACTGGTAGACAAGATAAGAAATACAATACCAGATATATCTATTACAACAGATATAATTGTAGGCTTCCCAGGTGAAACAGAGGAAGACTTTGAGGATACACTTGATGTTGTAAGAAAAGCAAAGTATGACAGTGCTTACACATTTATATATTCTAAGAGAACTGGAACACCTGCTGCCAAGATGGACGGACAGGTCAGTGAAGATATAGTAAAAGACAGATTTAACAGATTGTTAGCAACTGTATCTGAGGTGAGCCACGAACATATCAAGAGATATGAAGGTATGGATATGGATGTATTGGTTGAGGATATAGATGACCACGATAATACATTTGTAACAGGACGAATGACTAATAATATTTTAGTCCATTTCAAGGGTGACAAAGAACTTATAGGAAGTATAGTCAATGTACATCTTGATGAATGTAAAGGCTTCTATTATATGGGAACAAAGAACGATTAATATTATAAGCAGGATGACTGGAGGATAAAGATGGCTGAGTATTCACCAATGATGCAGCATTACATTGCTACAAAGAATGAATATAAGGATTGTATACTGTTTTACAGACTTGGTGATTTTTATGAAATGTTCTTTGATGATGCTGTAGTTGCATCTAAGGAATTAGAGCTTACTCTCACAGGAAAAGATTGCGGACAAAAGGAACGTGCACCTATGTGCGGCGTTCCTTTTCATGCTGCGGAGACTTATATTAACAGATTGGTATCAGCAGGCTATAAAGTTGCAATATGTGAGCAGATGGAAGACCCTAAGCAGGCAAAGGGCATAGTAAAAAGAGAAGTAATAAAGGTGGTAACACCGGGAACTAATATTAATACACTTGGACTTGATGAAACAAGGAACAACTATATGATGAGTATAGTATATCTTGGTGATAATCTTGGAGTTTCAATAGCGGATTATTCAACGGGCGATTTCTTTGTGACAGAGTTAGCCGGTGGAAGTGAGCTTATAGATGAGATTAATAAGTTCGTGCCATCGGAGATAATTGTTAATGAATACTTCGCGATGAGTGGCATTAATCTTGATACTGTCAATACAAAACTTGGAATAGCTATGTCAACGCTTGATAACTGGTATTTTAACGAGGAGACCTGTAAGAAAAGGCTTTTGGAACATTTTCATATGGAGATGTTAGATGGACTTGGTTTAAAAGATTATACAGTTGGAATAATAGCTTCGGGTGCACTCCTGACTTATCTATATGAGACACAGAAAAGCAATATGCCTCATATCACAACACTTCTTCCTTATTCGTCAGGCAAATATATGCTTATTGACAGCTCATCAAGAAGAAATCTTGAGCTTGTTGAGACAATGAGAGAAAAGCAGAAGAAGGGTTCGCTTCTGTGGGTGCTTGATAAGACTAAGACAGCGATGGGTGCAAGAATGTTACGTTCTTATATTGAACAGCCGCTTATTAACAAAGATGATATAATTAAAAGACAGGACTGTATACAAGAATTGGGCGACAGCCTTATCGACAGGGAAGAATTAAGGGAATACCTTAATCCAGTGTATGACATAGAAAGAATTATGACTAAGATAAGCTGTAAGACAGCCAATCCAAGGGATTTAATAGCTTTCAGGAATACACTTGAAATGCTTCCACATATTAAGAGGATTATAGGTAATTTCCATTCAGAGGAATTTGCAGCCTGCTATGATAAGCTTGATGACCTTGCTGATTTGTACGAGCTTATTAATTCAGCTATAGTTGAAGAACCACCAATATCAGTAAGAGATGGAGGTATTATAAAAGAGGGCTATTCAAAAGAGGCTGACGAGTTAAGAGATGCCAAGATAAAAGGAAAGGAATGGCTGTCTGAGCTTGAGATAAGAGAGAAAGAAAGAACAGGAATTAAGACATTAAAGGTTAAATATAACAAAGTGTTTGGCTATTATCTTGAGGTGACAAATTCATTTAAGGACAAAGTACCTCCTGAATGGGTAAGAAAGCAGACATTGACTAATGCAGAGCGTTATACAACAGATGAGCTTAAACATCTTGAAGATGTAATTCTTGGTGCAGAGGATAAGCTTTATTCTTTGGAATATGACCTTTTCAGCGAGGTAAGGGAACGTATTGCCTCGCAGGTAGTCCGCATACAGGGTACAGCAAAAGCGGTTGCTATGATAGATGCATATGCTTCATTATCAGTTGTTGCGACACAGAATAATTATGTAAGGCCTAAGATTAACGATAAGGGTGTAATTGATATAAAGAATGGAAGACATCCGGTAGTCGAGAAGATGATAAGCAATGATATGTTCATAGCCAATGATACATATCTTGATAGTAATTCCAACAGGGTTGCGATAATAACAGGACCTAATATGGCTGGTAAGTCAACATATATGAGGCAGACAGCTCTTATTGTCCTTATGGCACAGACAGGAAGCTTTGTCCCTGCAGACTCTGCTAATATATGTATTGTAGACAGGATATTTACAAGAGTAGGTGCATCTGATGACCTGGCTTCCGGACAGTCTACATTTATGGTTGAGATGACAGAGGTTGCTAATATTCTCCGTAATGCGACATCTAATAGCCTTATAATTCTTGATGAGATAGGACGAGGCACAAGTACATTTGATGGCCTTAGTATAGCGTGGGCGGTTGTTGAACACATTGCAAACACTAAGATATTAGGAGCAAAGACACTGTTTGCAACTCATTACCATGAATTGACAGAGCTTGAAGGAACACTTGATGGCGTTAATAATTACTGTATAGCAGTTAAAGAGTGCGGGGATGACATCGTATTTTTAAGAAAGATTATAAAAGGTGGTGCAGATAAGAGCTACGGAATACAGGTGGCCAAATTAGCAGGTGTTCCAGAAAATGTATTAAACAGGGCTAAGGAACTTGTTGTAGAACTCAGTGATGCAGATATATCACAAAAGGCAAAGGATATTGCACAGTATTCAAAGAAAGTGGAGAAGATGAATGACCGTTATAAGAATGTCAATGAACTGGAAGTAAAGCAGATGACACTTTTTGATACTGTAAAGGACGATGATATAATAAAGGATATAAAAGAGCTTGATATAAGCAATATGACACCAATTGATGCACTTAATATTCTTTATAAGCTTCAGGGCAAGGTTAAGAACAGATACTTTGTTAATGAGAATTAATGTGAAGTGAGGGTTAATATGGGAATTCAGTTACTTGATCAGAATACAATTAATAAAATAGCAGCAGGAGAAGTTATAGAAAGACCATCTTCTGTTGTAAAAGAGCTTGTTGAAAATGCAATAGATGCCGGGGCGACTGCTGTAACTGTCGAAGCAAAGGAAGGCGGAATTTCATTTATCAGGGTTACGGATAATGGTTCAGGTATTAAGAAAGATGAGATAGATATTGCATTTAAAAGACACGCCACAAGTAAGATTAAGTCAATTGAAGACCTTTTAACTGTATCCTCACTTGGTTTCAGGGGTGAGGCACTTGCGAGTATAGCGGCAGTATCGCAGATTGAATTAATAACCAAGACTAAGGATGATATAACAGGAACGAGGTATCAGTCAGAGGGCAGCGAGGTTATATCTGTTGAAGATATCGGTGCACCTGATGGAACAACATTTATTATAAGAAATTTGTTCTTTAATACACCAGTCAGAAGAAAGTTCTTAAAGTCAGCGATGACAGAGGCAGGATACATTAATGCGTTAATGCAGTATATGGCTTTATCACATCCTGAGGTTTCATTCAGATTTATTAATAATAACCAGAATAAGCTTCATACATCTGGAAATATGAAATTAAAGGATATTATATATAATGTGTATGGCCGTGATATAACTGCTAATCTGTATGATATTAATGCAAAGACACAGGATATTAAGATTGAGGGTTATATAGGGAAACCTTTTATTAACAGAGGTAACAGGACTTACGAGAATTATTACATTAACGGACGTTATATAAAGAGCAATATAATTAATAAGGCAATTGAGGAAGCTTATAAAGGTTTTATAATGCCTCATAATTATCCGTTCACTGTAATACATTTTACGATAAGTCCGGATATAATTGATGTGAATGTCCACCCTACCAAGATGGAATTGAGATTTCAGAATAACGAGTATGTATACAATTTCGTATATGATTCAATATTATCAACGCTTAAGGGAAAAGAACTTGTGGCAAAAGTTGAACCAGATGGACAGTTTATGAATAAAATTCATAATGATGAGCTGGAGCAAAAGAAGGCAGAAGAACAAAAGCAGATGGCTGGGTATAGTGCAACGGGAGTACAGCAAAATGTACCGTCAGATTCAGGTGCTGCGGCTACGCAACATAATATGTCGGCAGGCTCAGGTGCTACGGTCAAGCAATATGGTGTACCGGCAGGTTCAGGTGCTATAAATGAGAATAAGGTTATCGCTAATGAATCTTCGATTATGAATAAAACAAGGCTTCCAGAGCCATTTGAAACCGTGAGGTCTGATAAACTTATTAAAGAAGATATTGTACAGTACAATTCAAGAAAAGCAGAGGAGAGCAGGCAGATATCTTTATTTGAGGATAAGCTTCTAGATGAGAAGAATAAGAATAATTACAGGATAATAGGACAATTATTTGATACATACTGGCTTATAGAATTTGAGGACAGATTCTATATGATGGATCAGCACGCGGCACACGAAAAAGTTCTTTATGAGAAGACGATGAATAAATTGAGAACTCAAAAAATTGATACACAGATGCTTATGCCGCCTATTATTCTTACTCTTAATATGAATGAGGAAGAAGTACTTAAAAGGAATATGTCAATATTTAATAAGCTTGGATATGAGATAGAAGAATTTGGTGGCAATGAATATAAAGTAACAGGAATACCGGCAGGTTTTCCGAAGCTTGATTACAGGCAGATGCTAACTGACCTTATAGATGGTCTTATGCAGGATGGCAGAATGACAGATATGGATATACTTACAGAAAAGATAGCGTCTATGTCGTGCAAGGCGGCTATTAAGGGCAATAACGAAATATCATATGAAGAAGCAAAGGAACTTATGGAAGAACTTATGAAAGCTGACAATCCATATAACTGCCCACACGGCAGGCCAACGCTTATAGTTATGAGTAAATATGATATAGAAAAGAAATTTAAACGAATAGTGTAAAAGGGGAATAGTGTATGTGTAAACAACCTTTAATTATACTTACAGGGCCAACTGCTGTCGGAAAGACTTCACTTTCTATTAAACTTGCAAAAAAGATTGGGGCACAGATAATAAGTGCAGACTCTATGCAGGTATACAGGCATATGGACATAGGAACTGCTAAGATTACATCTTCTGAAATGCAAGGCGTAAAGCATTATCTTATAGACGAAATAGAACCTACAG
Source organism: Lachnospira sp. CLA-JM-H23 (assembly GCF_040096425.1). Classification (NCBI taxonomy): domain Bacteria; kingdom Bacillati; phylum Bacillota; class Clostridia; order Lachnospirales; family Lachnospiraceae; genus Lachnospira; species Lachnospira sp. CLA-JM-H23. Next base: position 255,292 of record NZ_JBBMET010000002.1, on the reverse strand, counting down.
AGGAGTTTAATGTCACAATATTTAAAGAAAAAGCACTAAAGGCTATAGAACAGATAAGAAATGACGGCTATATACCTATGATTGTAGGTGGTACAGGATTTTATATACAGGCTTTATTGTATGATATAGAATTTGAAGACAACGATGCGGATACATCGTATAGACAGGAGTTATACCAGCTTGAAAAAGAAAAAGGTGCTGTGTATCTTTATGAGATGTTAAAAAATGTGGATCCTAAATCAGCAGAGAGCATACATTACAGAAATGTAAAAAGAGTTGTAAGGGCACTGGAATATTACAAGCAGACTGGCAACAGAATATCTGAACACAACGAGGAGCAGAGAAAAAAAGATTCACCATATAATTATAAATATTTTGTTCTTAATGACATAAGGGATAATCTTTATGAGAGGATTAATAAAAGAGTTGATATTATGTTCGATGATGGTCTTATTGATGAAATGCAGTTGCTTACCAAAATGGGCATAGGCAGGGATAATACTTCTATGCAGGGCATAGGCTATAAAGAAATTCTTGATTACTGGGACAATTTGGGTAAGCCTTATGGAAGCACTATTGATGAAAATGGTATCGCCTTATTAAAGGAACAGATTAAAGGCGATACAAGACATTTTGCAAAAAGACAGCTTACGTGGTTCAGGAGAGAAAAAGTTATTGACTGGATTAGTATTAACGAATATGATTATGATTGCGTTAAAATTATGGATTATATGCTTGATAAGCTTAAAGATAGTGGTATTATTAAGTAATGCAAAATTAACAATCAGGGAGAAAGATAATGAAGGAAATGTATTGCGGACAGCTTGGAATTGATGAAGCTGTATACAATTATGGCAATAATGTACTTGAAAATTTAAAGGAACGATTTGAAGCTATTGATGAAGTGGCTGAGTATAACCAGTTAAAGGTTATCGCGGCTATGCAGAAGAACAGGGTCGCTGAGATGCACCTTTCAGGTACTAGCGGATATGGATATAATGATGAGGGAAGAGATACTCTTGAGAGAGTATATGCAGATATATTCAAGACAGAGGACGCACTTGTAAGACCACAGATTATATGTGGAACACATGCTTTAAATGTAGCTATCTCATCTAATTTAAGACCGGGTGATGAGCTTTTATCGCCAGTTGGCAAGCCATATGATACTATGGACGAGATTATAGGAATAAGACCATCAAAGGGAAGTCTTGCAGAATACAATATATCATACAGACAGGTTGATCTGTTAGATGACGGAAGCTTTGATTATGATGGAATAAGAAAAGCTATTAATGAAAAGACTAAGCTTGTTACTATACAGCGTTCTAAGGGTTACGCAACGCGTCCGACATTATCTGTTGAAAGAATTGGCGAGCTTATACATTTTATTAAAGATATCAAACCAGACGTTATATGTATGGTAGATAACTGTTATGGTGAATTTGTTGAGAAGATTGAACCATCAGAAGTCGGTGCGGATATGGTTGTCGGTTCACTTATTAAAAATCCAGGTGGCGGACTTGCACCTTGTGGAGGATATATAGCAGGAAGAAAAGACTGCATTGAACAGGCAGCTTACAGATTATCTTCACCGGGTCTTGGAAAAGAGGTTGGTGCAACAATTGGTGTCAACAAAGATTTCTATCAGGGATTATTCCTTGCACCAACTGTAGTTGCCGGTGCACTTAAGGGCGCTGTATTTGCAGCAAATGTATATGAAAAGGCTGGATTTAAGTGCGTCCCTGATGCCACAGAGGAAAGATATGACATTATTCAGGCAGTTGAGTTAAAATCAGAGGAAGGTCTTATAGCTTTCTGTAAGGGTATTCAGGCAGCAGCACCAGTTGACAGCTTTGTAACACCTGAGCCTTGGGCAATGCCAGGTTATGATTCAGATGTTATTATGGCAGCAGGTGCATTTGTACAGGGGTCATCAATAGAACTTAGTGCGGATGGTCCTGTAAAAGAACCATATGCTGTATATTTCCAGGGTGGTCTTACATGGTACCACGCTAAGCTTGGAATTATGATGAGTATGCAGAAAATGTATGAAAAAGGGCTTCTTAAGATTTAGTAATTGTGTTATACTACATTAGTCAGTTTTTTAATAATATTATAATATATTGAATAGTTAATATTGTATTCTTATAAAAAAGTTGATAAAATGTTAGCGTATTATTAATATTAATACGCAAGAATGGAGGAATATGAGTAGTATTTCCAAGTACAAGAATGGCTGGTTTCTTATACTGTTCATTCTTATAGGTATTGTGCTGGGTGGGCTTATAGCTGAGATAACATCGGGCATACCAGCACTTAGCTGGCTTTCATATGGCCAGTCATTTGGGGCGGGACTTATGGAGAGTCCTGTTATTCTTAATCTGGGATTTATTGTTCTTACATTTTCAATTCAGATTAAGATAACAATTGCCAGTATTATTGGCGTTATACTCGCAATTGTTATATATAAATTTATTTAGGGTAAATCTTATCTAAGATTTTATGAATGACAATTTAATATGTGACAAAGATTGTATTAAAGACTTAAGACCATACGAGAAATGTATATCACTGGGTGAACAGTCGCTTACTGATACAGAACTTATTGCAGCGATAATAAAGACTGGTGTATCAGGAAAGCCTGCGGGAGAGCTTGCAAAGGATATTCTTGACAAGTCCCATAACAAAGGATTGTTAGGACTATTTGATATGTCTATTGATGAACTTATGGATATCAAGGGAATAGGGCTTGCGAAGGCGGCACAGTTAAAGTGTATCTGTGAGTTGTCAAGAAGACTTGCCAAGCAGTCAGCAGGGAAAAGACTGGATTTTTCATCGCCATATGCTATTGCTGAGTATTATATGCAGGATATGAGACATTTAACCAAAGAACGTCTTGTTCTTGTAATGCTTGACAGCAGGCTTAATCTTATTAAGGACAGTGTTATATCAATCGGAACGGTGAACAGCTCACTTGTTTCAGTTAAAGAGGTGTTTAGTGAAGCTTGTAAGAACAAAGCGGTAAGCATAGTTCTTATTCACAACCACCCAAGCGGTGATCCAGCACCAAGTCCGCAGGATATAAGTGTTACAGAGCAGATAAGAAAGGCGGGTCTTATTCTTGGAATACATCTGATAGATCATATAATTATTGGAGATAATAATTTCACAAGTCTTAATGAATGTGGTTATTTGAGACAATAGAATTGTTGCTACAGGAAAGGAAGAAAATATGTCTAACGTATATGGAATTGATATTGGTACAAGTAATTTTAAAATGTGCTGTAAAGAAAAAGATACAATATTAAATGAGAAGAACATTATAGCCATTGCTAATAAGAAAGACCTTTTAGCATTTGGTGATGAAGCATATGAAATGTATGAGAAAGCACCAGAGAATATTGATGTTTCGTTCCCGGTTAAGTTTGGTGTGATTGCAGATATTGAGAATATGCAGACTTTACTTCTTAATTTCTTTAATAAGGTTAATGGAGATAAGAAGAATACAGGCAATAATGATTTCTATATTGCAGTTCCTACTGATGTTACTGAAGTAGAAAAGAGAGCATTTTATGAACTTGTTGCTGATTCAAAAGTTAAAGCCAAGAATATATATATCGTTGATAAGCCAGTTGCAGATGCAATCGGTGCAGGTCTTGATGTAACTAAGTCAAGAGGTATTATGATGGTTAATATCGGTGCAGAGACAACAGAAATCTCTGTATTGTCATTAGGTGGTATTGTAATAAGCAAGTCAATCAAGATTGGTGGTAATAAGCTTGATGACTGCATTATCAATAATGTTAAAAAGGTATACAATCTTGTAATAGGAAGCAAGACAGCAGAAAGCTTAAAGAAGGAACTTGGAAGTGCGGTAAAGGTTGAAGAAACATTTGCACTCGGCTTTGGACGTAATGTACTTTCAGGACTTCCTGTAAGCGTAGATGTATCATCAGATGTTGTCTATAATGCGATTGTTGATGCACTTCACTCAATTATGGATGCAATCAAAGTTATACTTGAGAGAACTCCACCAGAACTTGCAGCTGATATTATTAAGAATGGTGTATATGTATCAGGTGGTACATCACAGATTAACAATCTTGAACAGTTTATAAAGCAGGAGACTAATCTTAATGTTAATATCGTAGACCAGCCTTCTGAAAGTGTTGTAAGAGGTCTTATAGGAGTAGTAAATAATCCACAGTTTTCTAAGGTTGCATATACTCCACAAGATAAAAATTATGATTAAGGACAGGTAATATGAGAAAAAAATTATCTTCATATATGACATCAAGATACATTCTTATTGCAGTGACGGTTGTATGTATAATATTTGTTTCAACAAGCTTCTTTACAGATAGTCTTGTAGCACCTTTAAGAAATGCTGTTTCTATGGTTGTTGTTCCGTTGCAGAAGGGAATGAATAATCTTGGACTTTGGACCTATGATAAAGTTACTACTTTACAGGAAATCTCAGTTGTATTAGACGAGAATAATGAGTTAAAGAACCAAATAGATAATCTGACAGAAGAGAACAACCAGTTAAGACAGGATTCCTATGAACTTACACGTCTTAGAGAGCTATATAAGCTTGACGAGAAGTATCCGGGCTATACTAAAGTAGGTGCAAGAGTTATCGGTGTTACAACAGATAACTGGTCTAAGGCATTTAAAGTAGATAAAGGCCTTGATGACGGAATTAAGAAAGATATGAATGTTATTGCAAGTGGTGGTCTTGTTGGAATAGTTGCTGAGGTAGGAAAGAATTATTCCATAGTCAAGACAATTATTGAAGATAATAATTCAGTAAGTGGAATGTTAATAGATACTAATGATACCTGTATAGTTGAGGGAGATATTGAGCTTTCTGACAGTGGTCTTGTACATCTTAACCATATTAAGGCTGATATAACAGTAAGAAATGGTGATAAGATAGTTACTTCCAATATCAGCGACAAATATCTTCAGGGAATTCTTATAGGATATGCAAAGGATGTAACAGCGGACTCTAATAATCTGACACAGTCAGGTTATCTTGTCCCAGCAGTTGATTTTAATAATCTTCAAGAGGTACTTATTATAACGGAAATGAAAAATCAGTGATTTAAAGCAGGAGTGTTATGAAAAGGAAAGTTGCAGAAATAATTTTAATATTATTATTTTATCTGATACAGGTTACATTTGGCAATGCTATCGGAATAGGTGGCATTACACCTAATCTGCTTATAATACTGCCGGTGCTGTTTGGCTTTTTTAAAGGCAGGAATGAAGGAATGTTAGTAGGCTTCTTATCAGGTGTTATGTATGATCTTTTCTTTTCTTCTCTGTTTGGATTTTCAGCATTGGTTTTTGTATACATAGGATATTTTTCGGGAATATTTTATAAAGAATATGAGAAGGTTGAAGTCCTTATTCCATTGGCAATGATAATGGCATCTGATTTTGTTTTTGAATTTTTATCATATATAGGCAATTTCTTATTACACAACAGGCTGAATGTAGACTTCTTTTTAAGAAGATTTATTATGCCGGAGGTTGTGTATACATTAGTTGTAGCATTGGTATTGTATTATCCTTTGATGAAGTTCGATTCAATATTAGATATTCAATGGAAGAAAAGGAAAAAAGGTATATTAGATGAAGGAAGTATTTGAGTATATATTAAGTCTTTTCAAATCAAGAATTTTTCCACTTATATTGGTATTTGCCATATTGGTAGGTGTGCTTATTAACAGGCTGTTTGGATTGCAGATAATCAATGGAGAGTCTTATGTAAAAGATTTATCAAGTTCTATACAGAAAGATATGAGCGTTGCGGCGACAAGAGGAAGAATATTCGACAAGAATGGTGTGCTTCTTGCTTATAATGACCTTGCATATGCCGTAAGAATAAGTGACAGCGGTAAATATAACAATAACGCAGAGAAGAATGAAAAGCTTAATGCTTCAATAGATAAGACACTTGATATTATTGAGGCAAAGGGAGATACATATTCTAATGATTTTCCTATTGTATATGAAGACGGACAGTATGTATTCAATATAAAGGATAATGAACTTTTAAGATTTTTAAGGGATATATATGGCAAACGTTCAATAAGTGAGCTTAGTGATGAAGAAAGAAATGTAACAGCACAGGAGCTTTTCAGACAGTTATGTGAAAAGTATGAGGTTGTTGTTGCGTCTGATAGTTCAAAAAATCAGGCAACGGTTCTTTCATCAACAGTTAGTTTCCTTAAATCACAGGGGTATATGGTAGAAGCAGCAGGTTTTTCTGTTGACCATGCACTTATGATTGTTAATTTAAGAAGATATATGTCTGCTAATTCATATAACAGATACATTTCTTTTACAATTGCCAATGAGGTATCAGATGAAACTGTTGCGGCAATACTTGAGAGTTCAGATGATCTGACAGGTGTTACAGTAGAAGAACAATATATAAGAAGATATGTGGACAGTGTATACTGCTCACAGATATTAGGATACACAGGTACAGTATCTACAAGCGAGTTAGAAACACTTGGAGATAAGTACGACAGTAACGATACTGTAGGTAAGAGTGGCATTGAGAAGAGTATGGAATCAGTGCTTTCAGGTACTAAGGGTGAACGACAGGTTTATGTAGATACAGTAGGACGAATTACAGAGGTACTTGGTGAGACAGACCCAGAGACTGGCAATGATGTGTACCTTACAATCGATATTAATCTTCAGAAAAATCTATATAATGCAATTGAGGACAGACTTGTACAGATACTTCTTACTTATATGACAAGTGGTGATACCAAGTATTCATATACTTCTAACGGAAGTGTAGATACTGTATACATTCTTGCTAAAGAAGTATATTTTGCACTTATTGATAACAATATTGTGTCAATAAAGCATATCGCTGAACAGAGTACAGACACGGAGGCACAGGTTTATTCAGCTTTTCTTTCAAAACAGGACAGTACAATGGACTGGATACGAAGTGAGTTAGCTGACGGTGATACACCTTATGGAAAGCTAAACGAAGAACAGCAGCTTTATATATGGTATGTGTATACAAGCCTTAAAGACAGAGGGGTATTTAATACATCTAATGTCGATACAACAGATGATGTATATAAGGACTGGACACAGGCAGATGGAACAAGTCTTAAAGAACTTCTGACACACGGAATAGCTAAGAATTGGATTAATCTTAATGTTTTCTCTACTGAACAGTACACAAGTTTACAAGAATCATATGATGCACTTCTTGATTATATTGATGGATATTTAAGGGAAGATACCTCATTTTATAAGAAAATGTATAAATATATGATTAATTCTGGTTCTATATCAGGAAGACAGGTATGTATGCTTTTGTATGAACAGGGAGTGCTTGATATGAATTCTGAGAATTCAAGATATTCAGCATTAGCAGCAGGAAGCCTTGGAGCATATGATTTTATGACATATGCGATATCTAATAAAATAATAACTCCTGCCCAGCTTGCATTAGAACCTTGTTCAGCATCTGCTGTTGTAACAAATCCTAAGAATGGTGATATCATAGCAATGGTATCTTATCCAAGCTATGATAATAACAAGCTGTCAGGAAGCGTTGATGCCAAGTATTTCAACAGTCTTATTAATGATAAGGCAAGTCCTATGTTAAACAGGGCAACACAGTCATTTACTGCACCCGGTTCAACATACAAGCCATGCACAACTATAGCAGGTATGGATACAGGTATAATATCATCTGGAACTACATTTTATTGTTCTGGTTCATTTGATAAAGTAACACCATCACCAAAATGCTGGAGATTATCAGGACATGGTGGCGAAGTGGCTGCAACAGCGATAAGAGATTCCTGTAATGTATTCTTCTATAATGTAGGTTATAATCTTGCGTGCAGTAAGAATGGCAATTATAACAGTACTTACGGAACAACTATATTACAGAAATACTCAGACCTTTTGGGTTTATCGACTAAAGCAGGTGTTGAAATTGAGGAAAGTGAGCCAATGGCTTCTAATACTAACTCAGTTGCTTCAGCTATCGGTCAGGGTAACCACAAATACAGTACATTAAACCTTGCAAGATATGTAACAACTATAGCTACATCAGGAACATGCTATAATCTTACACTAGTAGATAAGATTACAGATTCTGATGGTAATCTTATTGAAGATAATCACGCTGATGTTGATCATCAGGTTGAACTAAGCAGTAATATATGGAGTACAGTACACGAGGGTATGATGCTCGCAGGTAATTCATATTCAACAATAGCCAAGCTTGGTTTAAAGATTGCAGCTAAGTCAGGTACTGCACAGGAAAATACTAACGAACCGGACCATTCATTACTTGTAACATATTCTCCATACGATGATCCGCAGATATGTGTATCAGTATGTATCCAGCACGGATACTCATCAACAACATCTATGGATTTGACAGCAGATGTGTATAAGATATATTATGGAATGGAATAGTTATAAATAATATTAAATAAGGGGTGAAGATAGTTGGATAACTCAGTAGTAATCAAGGGAAGTAAGAATGGAATTACTGTTAAACTCGATGATAATCTTGGATTTGACGAGCTCAAAGACAGAATAAGAACCAAATTTGCGGCGTCAGCCAAATTCTTTGAAAAAGCCAATCTTGCATTATCACTTGAAGGAAGAAATCTTACTGACAACGAGGAGCAGGAAATTCTTGATATTATATCTGAGGAGTCGGATATTAACATTGTGTGTCTGATGGAACACAACAAGGATAAAGATGAAGTGTACGCAAGAGCAATCGCCAAGGTTGCCGGAGATGGCATATTGCCAGATGTACCATATGATAATACAAATGAAGAGGTTATGCACAGCCGTGTATTTTCCAGTGCCAGCATAGATGATGTATCGACAGATAATACACTTACACAGCCATTATGCCAGTTCTATAAAGGAACATTAAGATCAGGACAAGTTCTTGAAACAGAGAGTAGTGTAGTAATACTTGGAGATGTTAATCCGGGTGGCAAGGTTATAGCGTGTGGCAATGTTATCGTATTAGGAAGCTTAAGAGGCAATATATATGCAGGTGCCAATGGCAATGAGAATGCATTTGTTGTTGCTCTTGATATGGATCCTATGCAGATTAAGATTGCAGATGTTATAGCCAGAAGTTCAGATGCTCCTGTTGTTATAAAGAAGAGATTAAAGAGTAAGGTCAAAGGCGTACAGCCTAAGATAGCATATGTATTTGAAGGCAATATATATGTTGAAGATTTTGCACAGGATGTACTTGAAGATATTCATTTATAAATTTGAATGTGTAAACAGGTTTATTTTAGAATAAATGTTCATAAATTCAAAAAAAGTCTTGATTTAATGAGCAAAATTACGCATAATTATTTTATTGTGTATTTATTTACTTAGTATATTAATTTTGGAGGAAATAAAATGAGTGAAGTTATTGTTGTTACGTCAGGAAAAGGCGGCGTAGGTAAGACTACAACTACAGCTAATATAGGTACTGGTCTTGCTAAGCTTGGAAAAAAGGTTGTTATGATTGATACAGATACAGGCCTTAGAAACCTTGATGTAGTACTTGGACTTGAGAATAGAATTGTATACAATCTTGTAGATGTTGTAGAGGGTAACTGTCGTTTAAAGCAGGCTATGATTACAGATAAGAGATGTCCTTATCTGTATCTTCTTCCAACAGCACAGACAAGGGATAAGTCAGCTATTTCACCTGAACAGATGATTAAGCTTGTAGATGAGATTAAAGCAGATCCAGAGAACTTTGATTACATATTACTTGATTGCCCAGCCGGTATTGAGCAGGGCTTCCAGAATGCCATAGTTGCAGCTGACAGAGCTTTAGTTGTAACTACTCCAGAAGTCTCAGCTATCCGTGATGCTGACAGAATTGTAGGTTTATTAGATGCTAATGGCTTAAAAGACCGCGAGGATTTAATTGTCAACAGAATAAGAATGGATATGGTCAACAGAGGTGAGATGATGTCAATCGCAGATGTCAACGACATTTTACAGCTCAATGTAATAGGTGCTGTTCCAGATGATGAGAATATTGTAGTTGCTACTAACAAGGGTCAGCCTTTAGTAGGTGACAGCAGTATGGCTGGACAGGCATATATGAATATATGTCATAGAATTCTCGGTGAAGATGTACCTTTCCTTGATCTTAATGGCAAGGGTGGATTCTTTAAGAAGTTATCATCACTCTTTAAGGGTGATAAAAAGAACTAAGACCAATTCAGGCCTTAAGTATATGAGCCATATATGGCAGAATGGAAGAAGATATGAGTTTACTTGATTTATTTAAGAAGAAGGGTTCTGGTGATGTAGCAAAAGACAGACTTAAGCTTTTGCTCGTATCTGACAGGGCTAATTGCTCTCCTGAAGTTATGGAAATGATAAAAAATGACATAATTAAAGTTATTTCAAAATACATGGTAATAGATGCAGAAGGACTTGATATCCAGATAACATCTACAGAATCAGAAGGTGATAATGGTTCTGTACCTGCAATCTATGCTAATATTCCAATTAAGGATATGAGAAATAGTGACAAATAATCACGTGTAATCAAATAAGGATTATTGTGGTGGAGAATTTATGTTTAAAAAATATAAACTAAGATCGTATAATTTCAGGCTTATTGCTTTGATAACAATTACCTGTATATATGCGTTAATGGTTGTAAACAGTGCTAATTCAAGTTATACCATAAAGCAGGGTGCTGGTATGGCTGTAGCATATTTAATGATGATTTTTATATCATTTGTTGATTACAAATTTATAACTAAATATTACTGGCTTTGGTATGCAATAGGCAATATACTGCTTGTTCTTGTACTGCTTATAGGTAAATCAAGCCACGGTGCGAAAAGATGGCTTGGCATAGGTACATCTTTTCAGATACAGCCTTCAGAGTTTATGAAGCTTATTATAGCCATATTCTTAGCTAAGGTAATATCTATGTATAAGGACAGGCTTAATACGTGGAAGTTTCTCGTCATAATTGCACTTGTACTTTTAGTTCCTATACTGCTTATAGTTAAAGAACCAGATTTATCTACCACTGTTATGGTTGTTCTTATAGTAGTTACTATTATATTCTGTGCAGGGATAAGTTATAAGATAATTGGTATGGTGCTGCTTGTTGTAGTTCCACTTATAGCAGCATTTCTTGTATACATTATTGCTACACCAGATCCTATATTTATGGAACAATATCAGAGAAATCGTATTGTCGATTTCATATACGGAAGTGATTCTACTGATGGAACGGTAAGTGCTGGTGTATATCAGCAGAATTATGCGGTTCAGGCAATAGGTTCAGGACAGTTATCAGGTAAAGGCCTTAATAATGAAGATCCATCTTCACTTAAGAATGCCGGATATATAGCAGAAGCACAGAATGACTTTATATTTGCGGTTATAGGTGAAGAACTTGGATTTGTAGGCTGCTTAATTACAATTTTTTTGTTGTTTACTATCGTAATAGAGTGTATAATTACAGCAGTAAGGGCTAAGGACTTAGAAGGGCGGCTGATATGCTGCGGTGTAGCGGCGTATATAGCATTCCAGACGTTTATTAATATAGGCGTTGTTACAAAGCTTCTGCCTAATACAGGTTTGCCACTTCCATTTTTTAGTTGTGGTGTAACATCACTTGTTAATTTATTTGCGGCAATGGGAATTGTGTTGAATATCAATCTGCAAAGAAATGTCGACAGAGATGATGAGATATTTGCAGATGATTTCCGTGGATAATAGATAAGTATTAAAGATATTGGCTGTAACAAGCCATAGCATTAAAATGCAATCTTGATAAAATAACAGCATAAGATAGGGGGTTCTTATGAACATTGGTTTAATAGCACATAATTCAAAGAAGAAATTAATGCAGAATTTCTGTATTGCATACAAAGGAATTCTGAACAAGAATCAGTTATTTGCGACGGGTACAACAGGAAGACTTGTAGAAGAAGTTACTAATCTTTCTATACACAAGTTCCTTGCAGGACATCTTGGTGGTGACCAGCAGCTTTGTGCCCAGATTGAGCATAATCAGCTTGATCTTGTCATTTTCCTAAGAGATGTGGAATCACCAAATCTTCATGAACCAGATTCTAATAATATATGTATGCTGTGTGATATGTATAATATTCCATTAGCAACTAATCTTGCCACAGCAGAATTATTGATTAAGTCGCTGGAAAGAGGCGATATGGAATGGAGAGAAATATATCAATAATCAGTGAGAATTATTAAAATATAAGCTGCCGTTTGAACAAGAACGGTAGCTTTTGATGTATTATTAATGATTAAGGGAGGAGTTATGCCAGGTAATAAAGTAGTCAGGTATAAAAGAAGACCACGGGCTGTGGCATTTATATTTGCCCTTGTACTTATTTATATAATATGTTTTTTTGTGTTGTATACAACCAAAGCAAAGGTTCAGACATATGAAGTTAACGTAGGTTCATTAACGAATAATGCTGTATTTACAGCGTTAGCAGTAAGAGAGGAAAGTGTATACAATTCGCCTTATTCTGGCAATGTCAATTATTACCAGCGGGAAGGGACGAGAGTTAAGAAGGGCGATACCATTTATACTGTCGATGAAACCGGCAGGGTATCAGAGATACTTTCTTCATATAACAAATTAGGTGAGAATTCACTTTCAGAGAAGAATTTATCAGATATTAAGACGACACTCAATAATTATAAGACTGATTATGATGGAAGTGATTTTACATATGTATATGACCTGAAATCAGACCTTAATGTGACTGTATTACAGTCTATTAATGAAAATGTTGTTGCTAACCTTGATTCTATTGTAGAGAATACAGGAAGCCAGAACCTTTTCCAGACAGTAACAGCTGAAAGCAATGGTATTGTTGTATATGCGGTTGACGGATATGAACAGATTAATGACAACAATGTAACAACTAATGATTTCAATAAAGATAACTATAATAAGAATAATTTAAAAGGTGAATCACTTATTGTATCAGGTAATCCTGCTTATAAGATAGTTACAAGTGAAGACTGGTATATGCTTATCAAGTTATCTAAAGATGATATTGATGAGTATGGACTGGCTTCTAAGAAAAGCCTTAATATTAAGATTAAGAAAGATAATATGACAGTAAAATGTGGTTTTTCTATTATAGAGAAGAGCGATGGCTATTATGGAAAGTTATCACTAGACAGCTATATGATAAGATATGCACAGGAAAGATTTCTTGATATTGAGCTTGTTACAACTGGTAAGAGTGGTATGAAGATACCTGTGTCAGCAGTTACAGAAAATGAATTCTACGAAATTCCAAGGTCTTACCTTACAAAAGGTGGTAACAGCAGTAATCAGGGATTTATATGTGAGAAATATGATAATGGTAATCTTATAACTACATTTGTTGAAGCAGATATATACAAGCTTACTGATGATTATGTGTATGTAAGCAAGTCAGACTGGGAATCAGGAATTGCGGTTGTAATGCCAGACTCTGCATCAAGGTATGTTATCGGGGCAACGAAGAAGTTAAAAGGTGTATATTGTGTTAATACCGGATATACAATATTCTGTCCGGTTGAGATTATTGATGAGAATAATGAATATTATATTGTCAAGCAAAATCTTACACACGGAATATCAGTGTATGACCGAATTATATTAGACGCATTGAAATACCAGCCAAATGAAATGATATATTAATCAGAATGGAGAATTGCTATGTTGGATAATCATAATGAAATGCTAAAATCTAATTATGAAGCTGTTAAGAAGAATATTAAAGCAGCTTGCGAGAGGAGCGGACGTGATAAGAGTGAAGTGTGCCTTATTGCAGTAAGCAAGACTAAGCCACAGGAAGATATAATGCAGATATATGAATGTGGTGAACACCAGTTTGGAGAGAATTATGTTCAGGAAATGGTAGATAAAGTTGATGCTCTTCCTAAAGATATAGTATGGCATATGATAGGACATTTACAGCGTAATAAAGTTAAATATGTTGTTGGCAGGGCTTCTATGATTCATTCGGTTGATTCATTAAGATTAGCAGAGGCTGTTAATCAGGAGGCTGTTAAAAAAGGGATTGTAGCTGACATTTTAATTGAAGTAAATGTTGCAGGCGAACTTAATAAATTTGGTTTTAAACCAGAAGAAGTTGAAGCGTTTGTTAGAGCAATTAGTGGATTTAGTGGAATTAGAGTCCGTGGATTGATGACAAGTGCTCCATATGTAGAAAATCCTGAAGATAATAGGTGTTATTTCAGACAATTAAAGCAATTATGTGTTGACATTAATGCTAAAAACATTGATAATATCAATATGGATGTGCTTTCAATGGGTATGACTAATGATTATGTTATAGCTGTTGAAGAAGGTGCTACTCATATAAGAGTTGGTACTGCTATATTCGGACATAGAGATTATGGTAATGCGTAAGATAAAGACATATGTGTGTTGATACAGAAGGATAAGATTTTTAGTTACTATAATTAATGTAATATTATAATATATTAGGGAGAGATGTTATGAGTTTTGTTGATGGATTTTTGAATCTTTTCAAGGTTCAGGATGATGAATTTGATGATGATTACGATTACGATGAAGAATTTGATGATGACGAAGATGATGATAAGCCTTCAGCAAGAAAGAAGCTTTTTTCAGGTTCTAAGAAGTCAGATGATGAAGATACATCAACTTCATTTACAATGAGCGACAAGCCTAAGAACTCAAGAGGAAAGGTTGTTCCAATTAAGCAGACAGCGAGAGGTCTTGAAGTAGTTGTTATCAGACCAGAGTCTATGGAAGATGCAAGTGAGATAACAGATACGCTTTTAAGTGGTAAGGCTGTTGTACTTAATCTTGAAGGAATTCACGTTGAGATTGCACAGAGAATAATTGATTACTCAGCAGGCTCATGTTATTCGATAAGAGGTAATTTACAGAAGATTACCAATTACATATTCCTTGTTACACCTCCTAATGTGGATATTTCAGGAGATATTCCTGAGATAGTAGCTGGTGGTATTGATCTTACATCATTTAAGAATGATACAAAGTTCTAGATAATTTATATTACTGCCACTCTTTGGTTTGCAAGGAGTGGCAGTTTAGTTATTACTAAGATTAGATTGGAGAATATTATGTCTAAGTGTATTAATGTTAAATACGAAGGAAAGCCTTTATATAATATTGTTATTGAACAGAGCTTCGATAAGTTAGCAGAAGAATTTGATAAGTTAGGAGTTACAGGAAGAAAACTCTGTATTGTGTCTGACAGCAATGTTGCACCTTTATATGCGAAGTATGTAGAGGATCAGTTATCAAAGACTGGCAATAAGATATTTACATATGTATTTGAAGCTGGCGAGGCTAACAAGAATCTTGATACAGTTGAAGATGTCTATGAGTTTCTTATTAAGAACCATTTTGATAGAAAAGATATGCTTGTAGCACTTGGCGGTGGTGTTGTTGGAGATTTAACTGGATTTACAGCAGCTACATATCTTAGAGGAATAAGCTTTATACAGGTTCCCACATCGCTTCTTGCACAGGTTGATTCAAGTATTGGTGGAAAGACAGGTGTTGATTTCAGAGCATACAAGAATATGGTAGGAGCATTTTACCAGCCTAAGCTTGTATATATGAATATATCAGTGCTTAAGAGCCTCTCAGACAGATTATTCAATTCCGGTTTTGGTGAAATAATCAAGCACGGTCTTATTAAAGATGCCGCATATTATAAATGGTTAAGAGATAATATAAGCAACATTAAGAACCGGAATTCAGATGCCTTAGAGCAGATGATATATGTAAGCTGCAATATAAAGAGAGAAGTTGTAGAAAAAGATCCTAAAGAAAAAGGCGACAGGGCACTTCTTAATTATGGACATACATTAGGACACGCAATAGAGAAACTTATGAATTTTAAACTCTATCACGGTGAATGTGTTACACTTGGAATGATTGCTGCATTAAGAATATCAGTCAACAGAGGCGATATTGATGAGGGGGCTTATAATGATGCAATAGATATGTTCAAGTTATATGATTTCCCTCTTAATGTAACAGGAATTACAGCAGAAGATGTTGTCAAAGTGTCAAAGAGCGATAAGAAAATGGATGCAGGCAAGATTAAATTTATTCTTTTAAAAGAAATCGGTAATGCTTATATTGACTATGATGTAACAGATGAGGAGATGCTTGCAGCATTAAAAGATGTTATTTTATGTAATAGGTAATTTCAATAAAACACCATATTACATAAAAATACTATGTGACGATGATACACACTTGCACGAAGCTCTGGTTTAACGCTAACGACCGTGCTTGGCGTGGGAATGTGCAAAGCACATTCTGTTTTATAAAGAGAACATAATAATTGGAGAATAGAGTATATGTCAGATACAGATATTATCAACACAGCACAGCAGGATTTTAACTGCATTAGTAAGAAAAGACGAATATTAAGCCTTGTCTTATATATTGTTATAACAGCAGTGCTTACACAGATAGACCAGATAACTAAGTATATAGCTGAACAAAGGCTGTACAATAAGCCGGATTTTGTAATTATTAAAGATGTTCTTCATCTTACATATCTTAGAAATAACGGAAGTGCGTTTGGAATGTTTAGCGGAAAGATTAATGCCTTTCTGGTGCTTACAGTAATTATGATATGTTTAATTACATACGTAGTTCTTAAGACACCATTAATCAGGAAATATATACCTGTATACATAACCTGTATATTACTTGCTGCTGGAGCTATAGGAAACTTTATAGATAGGGTGAGATTTGGATATGTTCGTGATTTTATATATTTCAAAATAATTAATTTTCCGGTATTTAATGTAGCAGATTGTTATGTTACAGTGTCAGTTATTATATTTATAATACTTATTCTTTTTGTATATAAGAATGAAGATGATTTTGCGTTCTTATCTTTAAAGAAATAAGCAGGGCAATATATTAATTATATGAATCTTGGATTATTACCAGAATTGAGGAATAGAATGCAGAATAATATGATTGACGAAATAATAAATACGGATAAAGAAAATTTGCTGGAAGATACTACATTTATTGTAGATATTGATGACAAGAATACACGAATTGACAAGTATCTTTCTGATGAACTGGCAGATGTATCACGTTCAAGAATACAGAAGCTGCTTGATGAGGGTATGATTACTGTCAATAATAACAAAGTCAAATCCAATTATAAGGTTGCGGCTGATGATATTATAAATGTACATATTCCTGAGCTTGTAGTTCCTGAAATTGTTCCTGAGGATATTCCGCTTGATATAGTGTATGAAGATGATGACATAATAGTTATTAATAAGCCAAAAGGTATGGTTGTACATCCAGCTGCAGGGCACTATAGTGGAACGCTTGTTAATGCCCTGATGTATCATTGCCGTGATAATCTATCGGGAATTAATGGTGTATTAAGACCGGGAATAGTTCACAGAATTGATATGAATACAACAGGTGTTATCGTTGCCTGCAAGAATGATTATGCACATAATTTTATTGCACAGCAGTTAAGTGTTCATTCTATTACAAGAAAATATTATGCCATAGTACATAATCAATTTAATAACACTGAGGGTGTTGTAGATGCTCCGATTGGCCGCAATCCATCAGATAGAAAGAAGATGGCAGTTGATAAAAAGAATGGTAAAAGGGCAGTAACGCATTATAGGGTATTAGAACAATTTGGCAAATTCAGCTACATTGAATGTCAGTTAGAAACCGGACGGACACATCAGATAAGAGTTCATATGGCAAGTATAGGACATCCGCTGCTTGGAGATGATGTATATGGAAGCGGCAAATCTCCATTTAATCTGTGTGGACAGACCTTGCACGCAGGTGTTCTTGGCTTTATACATCCGACAACCAAAGAGTATGTGGAATATAGTGCAGATTTGCCAGAATATTTTCAAAAGGTTATTAGCCGGTTAAGGAACAGTTAAGTCATATTATACAGAAGCAGATAACAGTATATAATTATTTATATAGTAAATATCAAGTGTTGTCTGGGCACTTCAATATGACAGATATCAGGATTTATAGCAGGTAGTAGGATTATGAGAAGGAAAGAGTTTATTGATACTATATTAAATGGTATTTCGGATACATTTGATATATATCATAATTATTGGTTTAACAATAGAAAATTTGTCATATACGCATATAATTACAAGAACAGGGATAAGTTCTCGACAACTGATTCTGCAAAATTATGGGATATGAAATGTTTTGAGCATTTATTCTTTATTAACAGTGATTCACTTGATGAAGAACAGTTAAAGGATCTTGTTAAGTTCACGATTGAGCAGATAGAACCGCATTTTGTCCGTAATGATAACAAACTTCCTTGTAAAAATCATATGTATTCGTATATTTCATTTATAATTATTACAAGAAATAAGCCTGATGATAATGTAAAGCTTATGATAGAGAAGACTAACATTGTAAAGAAATATATGTTTGGAGCAAGAGGGTACAGTAATATCCGCCTGGTCTGTGTTACCCCAAGCCAGTTCAGCGTTATTTCCAACCGATATGGCAAAGAAATATCCGATTATCTTAAGAAGATGATGTCCAGCGGTTATTAATAAATATCAAAAATATTGTGTAAAATGAATGAATTTTGCATAAAATAGCTGGATTTTATATACAATTTAATGTATAATACAACTAAATCAAAGAGCTGTTTGAAATATTTAGGTAACCGGGAGGTAATGTATTATGGATGAAAGAACAGTAATTACAATAGGTCGTGAATTTGGTAGTGGCGGACACGAGATAGGAATGAAGCTTGCTGAGAAGTTAGGAATTAAATGTTATGATAAGGAACTTCTTCAGGTTGCTGCAAAGGAAAGTGGATTGTGTGAGGAGTTATTTGCCTCTCAGGATGAAAAGCCTACTAACAGTTTCCTTTATTCTTTGGTTATGGATACATATTCACTTGGTTATTCTAATTCATATGTTGATATGCCAATTAATCACAAAGTATTCTTGGCACAGTTTGATGCAATAAAGAAGCTTGCAGCTAAAGAGTCTTGTGTGATTGTTGGACGTTGTGCAGACTATGCACTTGAAGATGATCCATTTGCAGTAAGTGTATGGATTAAAGCAAGTCTTGATGAAAGAATTAAGAGAATTAAGAAGTTATATGAACTAAATGATTCTAAGGCGGCTGATCTTATACAGAAGACAGATAAGAAGAGAGCAAGCTACTACAATTATTATTCAAGTAAGAAGTGGGGCGAAGCTAAGAGCTATGATTTATGTATAGATAGTGGTCTTGTAGGCATTGATGGAGCTATTGAGCTTATATTAAAGTTCATAGAACTTAAAGAGAAAAATCAGAATAATGGTTAATTGATATGGAAATTCGTGGTTATAAGCGCATAAAGAAGAAAGATATTAAAAGATGGTTCAAAGGCAGTAATTTAATAGTATATATTTTAATTTTACTGTTGCTTTTATTGATATTGTTGTTTGCATTTAAGACGATAGTCAGTATGCATAATGATAATGTATCATCAGATAGTGATGAGTCTGCAGATACAACAGAGGAAGATACCGGTTCAACAACAGAGGAGTCTGCATATATAGCAAAGAACCAGTCGTATAAGATTAGAATTAATGTCAGCAGGAACATTGCTATTATATACAGTATAGGTTCTAATAATGGGTTCGATAATGTTGTGAAGGCTTTTTATGTATCTGTTAACAGTAATATTAATACGGGTGATACATTTATATCAGAGAAGGCTGAGTGGCGTAAGCTTGATATTACTGGATATGGTCATTATAGTACAAGACTTAATAATTCAGAATATATATGTTCATCTGCATATTTTACCAAGACAGTTGGTAATATGAATATAGATGAGTATAATAAAATGGGAACAAGTGCTTCAAGCGGTTCAATCTATATGACACCTGCCGATGCCAAATGGATATATAATAACTGCGGTGTTAATACACAGGTGCAGATAGAGAATGATTTCGATATCCCTTCTTCAGTTAATATAACAGAATTTAAAAAATATAATTATGTTGATAAACTCGAAGAATAAATATGAGTATCATATAATTTGTCTTAATATAAAGATGAATTATATGATACTTTTTTTGTGACAATTTTTGACTAAAGGTCATAATTTGTGATATACTTTAAAAGTTATTATAAAAATTACATAAATTAACAAAAATTAACAAAGGGAGAAAATTATGTCACAGATTATTATTATGGCAACGATAATTATATATCTTGCCGCAGTTGTGTACATTGGTGTTCTATGTTCAAAGAAGAACAACGCCGTTGATGATTTTTATCTTGGTGGACGAAAGTTAGGACCATTTGTTACAGCTATGAGTGCAGAAGCGTCTGATATGAGTAGCTGGCTTTTAATGGGACTGCCAGGACTTGCTTATCTTACAGGTGTTGCGGATGCAGCGTGGACAGCTATAGGTCTTGCAATAGGAACATATGTGAACTGGCTGATTGTAGCTAAAAGAATACGTAAATATACACAAGCATATGATTCATTTACAATTCCTGATTTCTTTTCAAAGAGATTTGGAGATGAAAAGAGAATATTAACATTAATAGCTGCTATAGTTATTGTAGTATTCTTTATTCCATATACAGCTTCAGGATTTGCCGCCTGTGGTAAGCTGTTTTCAAGTCTTTTTGGATTTAATTATTTAACAGCAATGATAATAAGTGCAATTGTTATTGTTGCATATTGTACATTAGGTGGATTTCTTGCCGCTAGTATGACAGATTTAATTCAAAGTATAGTTATGACAATAGCACTGGTTGTAGTTGTTGTATATGGTGTTAATGTTGCAGGTGGCTTTGATATGGTTATGGAAAATTCCAAAGCACTTCCAGGATATCTTGGATTATTTGATACATATTCAGCAGCGACTAATTCAGCAGAGCCTTACAGCCTGCTTAAAATTGCATCTATGTTAGCGTGGGGACTTGGATACTTTGGTATGCCACATGTATTATTGAGATTTATGGCTATAGAGGACGAAGAAAAGCTTAAATTATCAAGAAGAGTTGCTTCTATATGGGTAGTTATTTCTTTATCTGTAGCTGTATTTATTGGTATTGTTGGTCTTAGTATGACTAAGGCAGGTGCTATTGAAACACTTACAGGAAGTAACTCTGAGACGATAATTGTAAAAATAGCACATTTATTATCTACACACGGAGTTGCCACAGCCATAATTTCTGGTGTTATATTAGCAGGAATTCTTGCAGCGACAATGTCTACAGCAGATTCACAGTTACTAGCAGCAGCTTCAAGTATTTCACAGAATATACTTACAGATGTGTTCCATATTAAAATATCTAAAAAGGCATCTATGAATGTAGCTAGAATTACAGTTGTAATTATATCTGTAATTTCAATTATTCTCGCATCAAATCCGGACAGTTCTGTATTTGAAATTGTATCATTTGCGTGGGCTGGATTTGGAGCTACATTTGGACCTGTTGTATTATGTGCATTATTCTGGAAAAAAGCTAATAAATATGGAATTACTGCTGGAATGATATCTGGTGGAATTATGATATTCGTATGGAAATATGGAATATCTAAGCTTGGAGGAATATTCTCAATATATGAATTGCTTCCAGCATTCATTGTTGCATTACTTGTTATAGTTATTGTAAGTTATGCAACAGGCGGTCCATCAAAGGAAGTTATTGAAAAGTTTGAAGAAGTTAAAAATAAGTAATTAGATATAATAAATACAATATAACGCCGATAAACTGAGATTTATCGGCGTTATATGTTTAACTTATACTGCTCTTTTTATGGATTTTTATAGATAATAAAAGCTATTGTTAATTACTGTAGGCATTATACAACAATAAATATAACAATAGCTTTGAATTATTTATAGATTATTTAGCAACAAGCCTTCCCTGATATAGCTTTTTCTGGAGCATATTAATATGGAATTCTTTCTGGTATTTCTTTATCTTGTTAGTTTCATTCTCGGTTATAATAGATAAAGCCAGTCCCTGATTGCCGTTACGTCCACATCGTCCAACACGATGTATGTATTCTTTTGATTCCTCAGGCAGATTTACATTAATAACAACATCAATATCATCAATCTGAAGTCCTCTTGCAGCTATATCTGTGGCCAGTAATAACTGGAGCTTTCCTGAGCGGAATTTATCAAGTGTATTACGCTTGGTTGTTGCATCTGCATTGCTTGAAAGGTAACCCACATTATAATTATGATATAAGAGCTTTTGGAGTGATTCTTCAAGGTCATATTTGGTGTTAATAAAGATTATTGCCTTGGAAGGTTTAACCGCCTTAATAAGCTTTCTAAGAGTTTCTATGCGTTCACGTCTGTCTGTTATAACATAGTTATGCTTTATTGTTGAAGGAATTACACTTTCAGAAGCTTTGATAGAATTAATATCAATGTCTATAGGTTTAAATGTAAGGCTGTTAGCTTCTTTGCGTGTCTTCTTATCTATGCTTGCAGAAAAAAGAAGAACTTGAGTATACTTCATAAGTGACTTTCTTATCGAATGAACGTGTTCAATATAAGTCTTTCCAAGAAGCTTGTCAGCTTCATCTAATACGAGTGACTTTACTTCGTGTACCTTAATCTTCTTCATATTGATAAGCTGACATATTCTTGCAGGTGTTCCAATAAGAATTGAAGGCTTAGACTTAAGATTATCAATCTGTCTGTTAATATTACCCTCTCCAGTTACAAACATAGATGTATATGGACAACCCTCATATGAGAATAACTGTTCAGCCTGATGGTTTACCTGGGAAGCAAGTTCACCATTAGGAACAAGGATTATAGCCTGAATATTCTTTGAATGAGTAGGCTTATGTCCATTATAGGTGTTCTTATTATTCACAGTGCTTCCAGCGTTGTTATTCTTAGAGCTAATATCAGCATTGTTATTCTTGAAACTATTATTATTGCCTGTTATATGTGAAATTATAGGGCAAAGATAAGCTAAAGTCTTACCTGTTCCAGTTCCTGAGCATACAATTACATCTTTATTGTTAGATATATGCTTATAAGTCTTAGCCTGTACATCTGTCATATCTGTTATGCCGGACTGAGAAAGTATTGAAACAACATTAGTATCAATATTATCTATATCTTTAAATAACATATTTATATATCTCCATTCTGTATAGTATTATAATATATTATTCTATCAGATTAGATGTTAAAAGTCTAATTGTGTTCAGATGAATAATAATATAATAACAGATGATTACCAGTAATTATAGTATCAGATGTCATATTATTAAGCTGCATAATATTATTAATGTATGTATTACGGTCTTCCAGTCCATTATTATAATCAGCTTCTAATGACCATAATGTATCATCAGAAGTTACTTCTACACTTGTATAATACTTCTTTAAATATGGTCTGGTATCTGTCTCAGAGGCTTTAACCATAATAGAGCCAAGTGTTATTACAGCCAGAATAATTACTGGAATTATAAGCTTTAATAAAATATTATTACATATGCAATATCTATTATCAGAATTATTATGCCCTAAGCTGTTATGTTTAATATTGAATATGTTATCACTATTACGCTTATCAATATTGTATTGTCTATTATTAACACTTTCACTATAGTTATTACATTCATTATTATATATATTGATTAAATCTGTATGGCTATGTACTGCTATTGAATTGTTCATAATATTACCTCCAACTGATGCATTTAAAACATATGTTCTTTATATTGGTAATTATAAATTGCGAACAGTTGTTTGTCAATATCAATCGAACATAAATTCAGAAAAAATGTTCTGAAAATACGTTTGCGTTATGGACAGATGTATGTTATTATATTGTATATAGTTATATGATTTGGAGGTAAATATATGGCATATGGCAGAATAACACAGAAACAGTCTGAGATACTTGAATATATAAAGTCACAGATATTGAATAAAGGATATCCACCATCAGTTAGAGATATATGTGCTGCTGTTAATTTAAAGTCAACATCATCAGTACACGCACATCTTGAATCTCTTGAGAAGAATGGTTACATAAGAAGAGATCCAACAAAGTCAAGAACAATAGAGATTATAGATGATAATTTTAATCTTGCCCGCAGAGAGGTAGTTAATGTACCTATTCTTGGCCGTGTAGCTGCCGGAGAGCCTTTACTGGCAGTTGATAATATAACTGGCTACTTCCCTATTCCAGCGGAATTTATGCCTAATGAAGAGTGTTTTATGCTTACTGTTCAGGGTGAAAGTATGATTAATACAGGAATTTACAATGGCGACCACGTTATTGTTAAGAAGTGTAATACTGCTGAGAATTCAGATATTGTTGTAGCACTTATAGATGATTCTGCAACAGTAAAGAGATTTTACAAAGAAGACGGACATATAAGACTTCAGCCAGAGAATGATTTTATGGATCCTATTATAGTTGATGATTGTTCAATAGTCGGTAAGGTTATAGGTCTGATAAGATGGCAGGTTGATTAATTATCTGCACATAATATAGTACATAATACACACTGTATATAGTATCATAATTATAATGTATATAATAAAAGCTGTAAATTTATGAATGGTGATAGATAAATAATACCGATAATCATAAATTTACAGCTTTTATTATTGCTTTTTTATTTTTAGAGCGTATCTACATCAACTTCTTTGCCATCTCGCCATAATCTTTCAAGATTATAGAATGAACGGCTTTCTTCATCAAATATGTGAAGTACAACATCATTATAGTCAAGGAGAATCCAAGAAGCATTGTTGTAACCCTCTACCTTAGGGTCATCAAAGCCAGCCTTGTACATCTGCTCTTCAACATTGTCAACCATAGCCTGCACCTGATTGGCATTGCTTCCGTTGGCAATTATGAAATAATCTGCAAGGATAGATATTTCACTTATATCTATTACTTTTACATCATATCCCTTTTTTTCCTTTAATGCTTCTACAGCTACTTTTGCCATCTGTTTTGAAGTATCTTTTATCATAATATTTAGTCCTTTCTGTTATCATTTTCTATTATTATTAAGGTTTATTTGCATTTATAAAAGTTATAGGTATCCAGAGTAATGCTGTCAATAGGATTGCCTTTTTTGTTAAGATAATTAATTGTATCATTTAATATCTGTAAAACAGCTTTGTCAATATCAGTAAATGCAAGATATCTGATTGTATCAAGATTAGCCGCTTTGTTGCGATATGGTTCAATATAGTCAGCTACAAATACGATTTTCTCAAGCATAGTCATATCAGGATGTCCGGTTGTGTGCCATTTGATAGCACCAAGTATATCTTCATCTTTAATACCATATTTTACATCTGCATAAAATGCACCAAGCTTTGAATGTAAAAGATAAGGGCTTTCGTATTCTGACTTAGTTATTTCTATATTATTCTGTTCACATTCGGTTATTTTTTGTTCGTCTGGAACACATTTTGCACAGTCGTGTAACAGGCCGCTTATATACGCTTTCTGCATATCTACACCATATCTTGATGCAAGACAGGCAGATGTATCTGCAACACCAATAGTGTGTCTGAAACGCATTTTATCACTCTTTAAAGCACGTTTAACATCTTTTCTAAGGCTTTCAATATATGAATTATCCATACCATTTATCTCCATTCTAGTACACTAATAAAGAAGTAAAATAATTAAATGGTTTACTATGCATTGATATATAAATATATATATATTTATATTTATAAATTACCATTTTGCAGCAAAAATCTTTTTGATATTAGTATCTTTTATTTTTAAGCCGTAAAAAATTTTTTATTATACAATCCATTGTCGGCTATATATCCAGCAACCGCATTTCCAACAAACGGCGAAATATTGTGACCTGCCGCCGCTTCATCACGGATAAATGTTGAGCTGAATGGGTAATCATCGCAAGATATTAAGTCTATATGTGCATTATACTTATCTATAAGCCAGTCACGTCTTTTTATAAGCTCATCGAGTGGGTGTTCGTCCCTGTTAGCGGCAAGTATATGACAGTTGGCACATATATAATCAGGCTTATACCATGTATTAAGTGTAAATAATGAGTCTGCACCGATTATAAAGTATATCTTATCATAATCGTCTTTCAGCAGTTTTAATGTATCGGCTGTATAAGTTCTGCCACCACGTTCTATCTCTAATGTTGATAATTCCATATAGTCATAATCTTTAATAGCAAGGCTGACCATATTACAGCGATGTGTGGCAGAAACTATATTGCTGTTGTCCTTATAAGCCGGCGAATATGATGGCATAACAAGAATATATGGTATATTGAATTGTTCGTGTGCCGCTTTGGCAATCGCAATGTGTCCATTGTGGACAGGATTAAATGTACCGCCCATTATTCCAACTATGCCGGACATATAGCCTCCTTAAAAACTCATTATGTTAATTCTGTAATATGATTTATTTAATTTGATATTACTTCTTCTTATTATCCTTAGGAAGTTCAATTTTCTTGTTATCCTTAGACTCTTTATATAATACAATCTTCTTTCCGATAACCTGAACAACCTGTGAGTGTGTTCTCTCAGCTACAATCTGTGCGATTTCCTTAGGATCATCAGCACAGTTCTGAAGAACATTAATCTTTATTAACTCCCTTGCTTCCAATGCCTCGGCTATAGCCTTGGTATTTTCTGGTGTAAGACTATTCTTTCCAAACTGGAATATTGGATCCATAGTCATAGCAAGTCCCTTTAAATATGCACGCTGTTTGCTTGTCATAGTTAATTCCTTTCTTTTATGTGTTTCATTGCATAGTCAGTGATAAGATTATGCAATGAAATATTTATAGTGTCATACATTATTTCTATTAAGTAAGCTCTATAATAATAAAATCTATTAAGCTCTATAATAATCAAATTCAAGATAATCGCCAACCCGTACTGTATCGCCCTCTTCAATTCCAAGTTCTTCAAGTCGGTCGATAGCACCAGAACTCTTCATAAACTTCTGGAAGAAGTTAAAGCCTTTTTCTGACTCAAGGTTAGTGTAACCAAGCATTTTATCAATACGTTCACCTTCAACGATGAATACGCCATTCTCGTCAATATATACATTGTAATTATCATCTGAGTTATCAAGAAGTTCGTCAACATCGAATTCCTTCTCAAATATAACTACATCATCAGGGAAGTTATCAAGAAGCTCTCTTACTGCGTATAAAAGTTCTTTAACGCCCTGTCCGGTTACGGCTGATATTGGGTATACCTTAATGCCTTCCGGCTCAAATGCGGCCTTTATAAGCTCTACAGGGTTAGTTCCTGAGCCGTCATCATATATGGCATCAATCTTATTGGCAGCTATTACCTGAGGCCTTTTAAGAAGATCAGGATTGTAAGCCTCTAATTCTGCATTGATAGCCTTAATATCAGCTATAGGATCTCGTCCCTCAGTAGAAGCTGCATCTACAATATGGATAATAACCTTAGTTCTCTCAATGTGTCTTAAGAACTGGTGTCCAAGACCAACGCCCTCAGAAGCACCCTCTATAAGACCTGGAATATCAGCTATTACAAAGCCCTTACCACCATCTATATCAACAACACCAAGATTAGGGTTAAGTGTTGTGAAATGATAGTTAGCTATCTTTGGACGTGCATTAGTTACTCTTGATAAAAATGTAGATTTACCCACGTTAGGGAAACCAACAAGACCTACATCAGCAATACATTTTAATTCAAGTCTTACCCAGAGCTCTTTAGCTTCCTGTCCCGGCTGTGCATACTGTGGAGCCTGCATTGTAGCTGTGGCATAGTTCATATTACCCTTTCCGCCGCGTCCACCTTTAAGGATAGTTTCTTTCATATTATCGCCTGACATATCAGCAATTACCTTGCCTGATTCGTCATCATATATTACAGTACCTTCAGGAACTTTGATTATAAGGTCTTCTCCGTTCTTTCCAGTACATCTTTTCTTTCCGCCTTCTTCACCGCTCTGTGCGATATACTTGCTATTATGTCTGAAATCACCAAGTGTATTAAGTCCTTTATCTACCTGAAATATGATGTCACCACCGTGTCCACCATTACCGCCATCTGGTCCACCAGCAGGTACATAAAGCTCACGTCTGAAACTTACGTGTCCGTCCCCACCCTTACCAGATTTAATAAATATTCTTACTTTATCTGAAAACATATTAATCTCCATTCTAACGCTGCTAAAAGCCGCTTGTTATATTACATAAATATATAAATAAGCCAATCTGAAATATCATATCTGAAATATCGTATAGCAATATTTGTATTATATATTAAAAGAAATATTGCCTGTTTATAGGTTAAAACAATAATTAGATATTAATTAGTTAATTAATTATCCCCTCTAATTCACAAAAAGCCCCAAATCCGAAGATTTGGAGCTTATAAAAACTAATTAGTTCTCTGAGGCAACAGGATAAACAGAAACCTGCTTCTTATCTCTGCCCTTTCTTTCAAACTTAACAGTTCCATCAACAAGTGCGAATAATGTATCATCGCCACCACGACCAACATTAACACCTGGATGAATCTTTGTTCCACGCTGTCTGTAAAGAATATTACCAGCTAAAACGAACTGTCCATCAGCTCTCTTTGCACCTAATCTCTTAGATTCTGAATCTCTACCATTCTTTGTAGAACCAACACCCTTTTTATGAGCGAAAAACTGAAGGTTCAAATTCAACATAACATTACACCTCCTTGACGGTAATCAATAAGTAATCAGGATTATCAGCAGCCATAGTTCTTAAACCAAGTTCTAAGGCATCTAACAATACCTGTGTTGTATCACTGATATTAGAAGTGACTATGTAATCAATACTAGCCTCCTCATCATCAACCGACATATCATATACGGCATCCGTGAATTGCTCAATCGAATTAATCGTATTGATAGTCAATACAGAAATTGCAGAACAGATAATATCACTACCTTCTTCTGCATAGCCAGCATGTCCTGCTGACTTAAAGCCTACAGTCCTGTTCGTAGCAGACGACTTGTAGATTGTTATATGAGTCATGGATAACACACCTCACATCCGATTAATAATTAAGCATTAATCTTTTCAATCTTAACCTTAGTGAAGAGCTGTCTGTGACCGTTCTTCTTGTGATATCCAGTTTTTCTCTTATACTTATACACGATGACTTTCTTGTCCTTACCTTCTTCAACAACGCTTGCTGTAACTGTTGCTCCTGCTACTGTAGGATCACCAACCTTAGCTTCACCGTTATTAACGAAAAGAACCTGGTCAAATGTAACAGTATCGCCAGCGTTAACACCAAGCTTTTCAACCTTGATTACATCGCCTTCTGAAACTGTGTACTGTTTACCACCTGTTGCAATAATTGCGTACATATGGCACCTCCTAAAATAATTACTCGCCAGTTTTGGAGAGGTAAAATACCTGCTTATGTCCTAACTGAGCGGCACACTAGAATATAATATAGTATCAGTAAACAAATGTCAATAGTCTTAAAAAAATAATTCTAAAAAAATTATAAAATCCACAATCCTATAAATCCGCATATAATTCCATATATAATTCCGGCAATAACATCTTTAATAAAATGCACACCCATAACAACTCTTAATACTGCAAGCACAAGTGTCATAACTAAAAGTATAATACCGACAGGCTGGCATATATATAACCAGCACATTGCAATAATAGTGATTGAGAATATATGTCTGCTTGGCATAGACTCTCCCTCTTTATCTTTTTTTACAATAGGTGTTATATTATATTTTGTATATGGTCTTGGTGAATCAAGACATTTTCTTATAAATGATACAAATATAAATGAAGTTAATGGTGCAAGTATAAGTTTAGCTGTAATAAATACATTAGATGTTTCAACATAACCTGTTGCATCTACGCTTAGAGCAATTGCAGGTGTTGCGATTGTTGATTTGGATCTGGCACATAATACAATAAGAACCATATACGATAGTGCAGTAACATACGGAAGCACTTTATATAATAAGAGCAGAATGTTCTTTAGTGCCTTATGCGTATCAAGGTAATTGTATACAGCATTATATCTTTTTTCATAGCCCGTTAAATTATTCTCTGACATAAACTCACTCTCCGGTTTTGATTAATTCTTTTAATGTCTTGCCATTATTCTTTCGTGTCATTTCAACAAGTCCAAGAGGTGTAATATCAACCACATTAGTCTGGATACTTTCTAATCGGGCGTATTCCTTAAGAACTGATAATAATTTATCCCTGCTTTCCTGCTGTGCCATATTAATAAAATCAATAATAATAATTCCAGAAATATTTCTTAAGCGGAGCTGTCTTATAATTTCAATTCCAGCTTCAATATTAGTCTTTAAAATGTTGTTCTCTTTATCAGCTTCTTTTTTTGCTTTTGTAACATTTTTGCCTGAATTGACATCGACAACACTCATAGCCTCTGTCTGTTCGATTATAATGTAGCCTCCGCATTTAAGCCATACTTTTCTGGATAATGCTTCTGATAATGTCTTTTCGACAGAATAAAGCTTATATAGAGGCAGTAATTCATCTTCATATAATCGTAAACTCATATTGCTGTTATCTTTAAAATGTGTATTAAGCAAATCATAATAATATGGAATATCTGTGATGACTTCGATTGTATTATCAGCACTAAGATGCCTGAGTTCGCTTACCATAGGCGGCTCTTTTTCATAAAGCTTAGTGTAAAATGTTCCAAATACAGCATTCTGTATTATATGTTCGTACTGGTCTATAAGAGAGTAAGCCTCATTAAGTACTGTATTAATATCTGCATTAGCGGCACTGCTTCTTATAATTATTCCATAAGAAAATGTACCTGAAGCCTGAAGTTTATCATTAAAAGCTGTAAGATGTTCTTTAATATAGTCCTTTAGAACAGAAGAAGCTTCTATACATACAGAAGCTTTCTTGCATTTGTTAGATATTGACACACCTTTGACATCACTTGACACTACAATATACTGTCCTGATATATCTATCTTGGAAGTCGCTGTAGGAGGCTTTGTCTTATGGGCATCATTGCTTACCTGTACTAAAAGCTTATCACCAATGTTGACAGCTTTATTATTCTTTGTATTAAGAAATATATTATTCTTATTATTTTCAAGCTGGTAATAGCATTTAATTTTATTTTCAATTTCAACAAAAGCAGAGCTGATGTTTTTAACAACATTTTCAACTCTGCCAATGTATATATTACCAACCAGGCTGCTTTTGTCTACTATATTAAGACTAAGACAACCGTTGTTGTTATACTTTGAATATATTATATTATCGTTAATCTGTGTAATGATATATTTAATAGTCATATCCTGCTCTCATCTATGAATTATAAATCTCTAAGGTACAGATTACGATAGAAACAGCTTCTGTTGCCAGTGTGGCAGGCTGCACCTATCTGACGTACCTTTGCAAGTATTGTATCATTATCACAGTCAATGTCAAGTGAACTTACATACTGGTAATGACCAGAAGTTTCGCCCTTAATCCATAATTCCTGACGGCTTCTGCTGTAATAAGTCATAACCCCTGTATTAACAGTATGGTTATAGGCTTCTTCGTTCATATATGCAACCATAAGCACTTCATTATTGACATAGTCCTGTACAACTACTGGAATTAAACCATCTGAGTTAAGTTTGAAATCAGAAAATGAAAGGCTTGTATTAAGCTTTTTAGAAGCTTCAATTACAGAACTTCCAGATTCAAACATATCAACAGCGTCTTTAAGGTTAATTCTGTTCTCATATAAGGCTTTTCCTATTATTGCTCCGTGGATACCTGCATCATTGATATTCTTTAAATCCTGCACACAGGACATTCCGCCAGAAGCGATTATATTAATTCCTGTCTTATCAGATAAAAGCTTAGTCTGTTCAATATTAGGACCCTGAAGCATACCATCTTTAGATATATCAGTATAGACAATTGTCTGGACACCCATATCTTTCATAGCCAAAGCTAAAGAAAGAGCAGTCTTGTCACTTACCTTTTCCCAGCCTTCAACGGCTACAAGCCCGTCCTTGGCATCAACACCAACAACAATATGTTCAGGTCCGAATTTATCAATTGCCTGCTTTATGAAATCAGGATTTTCAACTGCCTTAGTACCAATAATTACACGGTATACACCAAGGTCGAGAACTTCTTTAATATTCTCAAGTGTTCTTACTCCACCGCCCATCTGGACAGGTATATTGACACTTGATACTATCTTTCTGATTGTGTCAGCATTTACGCCACGCCCCTTTAATGCACCATCCAAGTCAACAGTATGTATGAATTTAGCACCGTCCTGTTCAAAGCCCCTGGCTATTTCATAAGGCTTATCTGAATATACTGTTACATCATTAAAAAGACCTTTTTTTAATCTTACACACTGTCCGTCTTTAATATCAATAGCTGGGTATAATCTCATTGTATGCTCCAATCTTTACTTAATATTTATATTTACAGGCTTCCCTTTGTAGATAATACTGATTTAATTCTTGCATCTTTCATACAAGCTTCATCTAAAGCCTTGGCAAATGCCTTGAACATTCCCTCAATAATGTGGTGGTCATTCTCACCGGTTATCTTTCTTATATGAAGGTTCATTCCTGCACTGTATGATATGGCATAGAAGAATTCTTTAACCATCTGTGTATCAAAATATCCAACCATATCGGAAGTGAATTGTGACTCAAATACAAGATATGGTCTTCCTGATAAATCAATCGCACATAATATAAGTGCTTCATCCATAGGAAGTATAATATCACCGTATCTTCTTATGGACTTCTTATCACCAAGAGCTTTTTTAACAGCTTCTCCAAGCACGATACCAACATCTTCAATAGTATGGTGGCAGTCAACGATTAAGTCGCCTGTAACTTTTAAGTTAAGGTCGAACATACCATGCTTTGCGAAGCTTTTTAGCATATGGTCAAAAAAGCCTATTCCTGTATCTACCTGTGCATTGCCCTCTCCGTCTAGGCACAGAAAAAGCTCTATATCTGTCTCACTTGTCTTTCTATGAATTGTTGCCTGTCTTGCCTGCATATTTGACATATATACGTCCTCGATTCTGATATAATTATATATTAAAGATGTCAGGGTAAAAAAGATATCCTACCCATAACATCACATATAATGTCCGATTTATTCAAAACGAACTTTTATTGAATTAGCGTGTGCAGTAAGATGTTCTGCTGACGCAAAGTTCTCAATATCATTATGTATAGCTTCAAGAGCTTCCCTTGAATAAGATATTATGCTTGATTTCTTAATAAAGTCATCAACACTTAATGCTGAGAAGAATTTAGCTGTACCATTAGTAGGAAGTACATGGTTAGGACCAGCAAAGTAATCTCCAAGAGGCTCTGAGCTGTATTCTCCAAGGAATATTGCACCTGCATTCTTAATCTTAGTCATTACATTAAATGGATCTTTAGTTACAATCTCAAGATGTTCTGATGCTATATCGTTGGCAACTGAAACAGCTTCATTGATATCATCTACAAGAAGAATATAACCATAGTTATCAAGTGATTTAGATATAATCTCACTTCTTGATAGTTCCTTTAAGAAGCCGTCAATCTCAGCAGATACTTTATTGGCAAGCTCACTGCTTGTTGTAATAAGGATTGCTGATGCCATCTCATCGTGTTCAGCCTGAGATAAAAGATCTGCGGCTACATATCTTGGGTTAGCTGTCTCATCAGCAATTACAAGAATTTCACTAGGACCTGCAACAGAGTCTATACTTACATAACCAAACACAGCTTTTTTAGCAAGGGCAACATAGATATTACCCGGACCACATATTTTATCAACTTTTGGAATAGACTCTGTACCATAAGCCATAGCTGCAATTGCCTGAGCACCGCCTGCCTTGTATACAACATCAACGCCAGCCTCATTAGCTGCTACAAGTGTTGTAGGATATACCTTTCCTTCGTGGTCTGGAGGTGTACACATAATAATCTGTTCAACACCCGCTACTTTAGCAGGTACTACGTTCATAAGAACTGATGATGGATAAGCAGCTTTTCCGCCAGGTACATATACACCAGCTCTTGCTAATGGAGTTACTTTCTGTCCAAGAATAGTTCCGTCCGGCTTAGAGTCAAACCAGCTGTACTGCTTCTGCTTTTCGTGGTATTCCTTAATATTCTTAAGAGATTTTCTTATTACATCAACTAAAGCTGGGTCAACCTTTGTGTAGGCTTCCTCAATCTCCTCTTTAGTTACAACGATATTAGAAGCATTAATGTCAGCCTTATCAAAGTCTTTAGTATACTTAAAAAGAGCCTCGTCTTTGTTAGTTCTTACATTTAAAAGAATATCATTAACTGCTGCTTCAAACTTTCCGTAGCTGTTAGGACTTCTTTTTAATAAATCCTCAAGGATATTATTCTTAGTTTCATCTGTTAATTTAACTATTCTCATATAGTCCTCCATCCCATTCGTTGAATGTATATTTTATTATTTAATATAAACAATTATTAGTGATTATTTATTCTCAAGGTAATTCTTTATATCATTAATAAGCTTTGTAATTCTTTCGTTCTCCATTTTCATACTTACCTGGTTAACAACAATACGTGCTGATAATGGGCATACTTCTTCAAGAACTTCAAGACCATTTTCCCTAAGTGTTGCACCAGTCTCTACAATATCAACAATAACTTCTGAAAGCCCTACAATAGGTGCCAGCTCAACTGAACCGTTAAGCTTTATGATTTCTACTGTCTGGTGCTTCTTGTTATAGAAATAGTCTTTGGCAATATTAGGATACTTGGAAGCAACTCTTATAAGTTCGTGGTGCTGTAATTTCTCCCTGGCTGAGGCTGGACCACATACACACATTTTACATTGCCCGATTTTAAGGTCATATACTTCATATAATGAACGTCCCTCCTCAAGCAGTGTATCCTTGCCTACAATACCAATATCAGCCGCACCATATTCTACATATGTTGGAACATCTGAAGGCTTTGCAAGGAAAAATCTTATACCTAACTCTTCATTAGTGAATATTAACTTTCTTGTGTTCTCGTCTTTCATCTCATCACAAGTTACACCGATATGTTCAAATATCTCAAGTGCTTTTTTAGCTAAACGGCCTTTAGCCAGTGCAATAGTTATGTATCTCATACTAATCTCCATTCTTGTTCTTTATAGAGCAGATTAAATCTGTGCATGTTAAATATAAACAACATCTGAAAGCTGTGAAGCCTTTGCATATTCAATATACTGGCTTTCAGACTTATTATTATTCTTTCTTATCATACATACATTAATGCCGTCTTTTCTTAATTCATTAGCACGTTTGACAGCATCCTGAAGCTTATCCTCACTGTATACAAGAAGCACACCGCTGTATTCAACTTCAATCTCTATATTCTGTCTGTTAATTGCAGCCATAAGTCTGTCAATTATAAGAGAGAAACCAATAGAAGCCTTGTCACAGCCGAACTGTCCAAGAAGCTTGTCATATCGTCCACCACTTGCAATTGGTTCGCCCGTTCCAAATGTAAATGCGTGAAATATAATTCCTGTGTAATATGTATGGTTACTTAATTCACCAAGGTCAAAGGATACATACTTATCGTAGCCATTAATCTTAAGAAGCTCATAAAGATTGGTAAGTCTGTCAACAGCCTCTATGCATTCTGGAATATTAGTAAGGCTTCTGGCTTTATCAAGCACCTCTGCCTGTCCAAAAAGCTGTGGAAGCTCTAATAATACCTTAGCTGTATTCTTATCAATATTAAGATTAGTAAGGATTTCTTCTACACCGATATAATTCTTCTCATTAATAAGATTAAGAAGTTCTTCGTATGTATCTCCTTTAATTCCTGCATCTTTTAATAATCCGTTAAAGAAAGCTACATTGCCGAGCTCTACCTGAAACTCAGTAAGCCCAGCATTCTTCATACAGTCAATTACCATACAGATTATTTCGTAATCCGCATCAATTGAAGCATCATCTATTAATTCAGCACCGATAACTGTATTCTCTTTTAATCTGCCCTGATAATACTTGCTGACATTAATAAATGTATTGCTGACATAGCAGAGTTTAATAGGAAGAATATGATCCTCAAAGTATTTAGCTGCTGCTCTTGCTATAGAAGGTGTCATATCAGGCCTTAACACAAGAGTATTGCCATATCTGTCGAATAACTTGAACATTTCATTAGAAGGCACACTGCCTCGTTCCTTGCTAAATACATCAAAATATTCAATAGATGGTGTCTGGATGTCGTTATATCCGTAAAGACGGCATACATCGTGGAGCTTGTTTTCTATTATTTTCTTCTCAACACATTCAGTGCTGTATATATCGCGTACACCTTCAGGTGTATGAAGCAGATCTTTTTTCATAATCATCCTCGATTCGTGTAAAATTTATATCAGTGTCACTTTACTAAAGTAACGTGATAATATGTTAAAGAGATTATACATAATGACTTTTAGGCTGTCAAGCCTGATTGTATACAATATTATAGTTCTCCGTGAATATCTTCCTTGTAGATTATATATCTGTTACCGCCCTTTGATATAGCAATGTCTGTGGCTTTTATTAGTTTATCAGTTATAACCTTAAAATCTGTTCCGTTATCAGGATATCGTCCAATTCCTATAGAGAATAATGGCATAAATGAGACATCAAATGCTTTACATTCCCATATAATACGTGACCTCATATATTCGATAAATGCCCTTAGCTCTGATTCATTATAAAGATCTTTAACTATAACAACATATTCTGTTTCATTATCAGGATTACCTGCTACACCACGGTATTCTACAACCTTTAATAATGTTTCTTTGATTATGTCAAGAATTGTATTATAAGCCTTTTCGCCATGGGTATCCTTGAATTCAGTAATATTATCAATATGAACCTTGATAAATGCAAATCTATAATTTTTATTATAAGAAATATTGTTAAGCGTATATTTCTCAAGTCCCTCACGTCCAAGCATTTTATTACAGTCTTCATAATCATATGTAGTCTTTGAAAATACATTATTGGCATCTGGAAGCTTAAGTGTTCCAACTGAACGTATTGGCTTTCTTTGTGCGTATATTGTTGAGCCATTTATATATGAGCCAGTAGGCTTTAATCCGTCACCATAATTAACATTTATACTAAAATGGTGATCGTACACACTCTTAGCATTTTTTATATTATTAAAATATGCAGTATATTCTTTTATTGACTCATTTGGTATAAGTCCTTTTTTTAGAATTCTTTCATATACATCATCAATAGTTGAAGATATTACAGCTATGGCATCGTCATTAACATAATTATATATGGTAAATAAATCTTTATCATATTCATAGGTGTAGACTAATTTATCATTTATTGATAGCACTCTCCTATATATTCCTATATCTTCATTAAGATGATTAGTATGATTTTTAAGACCAATGACATCAGATATATTAAGTTCAAGGTATTCTTTCTTGTGGTTATTGGACATATAAAGTCTTTTTATATCCATAAGAACCCATCTGTATGAGTTATCAACTCTTTTCATACGCAGAACCATACTTTTACTTTGCCCAATACGCAGGTTATTAGACACATTAATAAAATCATCAATATCTACCTGATGAATTGCATCAGAGATTGCTGCCTTTCGCACAGCACCAAGAAATTTGTACATTTTCTCGTTAGCTGTGATAATCGAAAAATCCGTGTCAATAAGTGCATATCCATTGACTAATTCATAATTGTCAAGATAATTATGTTTCATAATTACTGCTCCCGTCTGTCTAAGTCTTTTTGAATCGTTTCCAGATAGTGAATCATAATGCCTTTGCCAGAATTGATTCTAAAGCTTTTATCAATCTCATCATAAGTAAAACTTTTTCTTTCACCAGCTTTAGCTCTTTCCCAAAATTTTATTATATCAGAAAATGGCAAATAATAGAACTCATCTCTTGCTGAAAAAAATAATATTATAAAAGCAATTCCGTCCTGCCTTTCAAATTCTTTCATAAATTCAACCTGATGTTCGTGTATATTATGTATTGGAAATGTATCTGCAGCACATTCCTTAGCATCAAAACATACAGGTATTCCCTGTATAACACCTATATAATCAACAGTACTCTTCTGTTCAAAGTATGCAAGTGTAATCTGTCTTGTCTCCTGATTAATCTTAATAGGCGTTATAGGTGTTGGTATCTTCTGTATAAGTCCTAAATGGTTCAGAAGATATTTCTCATTGGTCATATTAATATATTCTTCTAATGAAGAGCCTCTAAGACCTCTTGAATTCCAGGCTGCCATATATTTTCTCCTTTTAATATATTTAAAAATATATCTGGAATATCCGTATGTATATGGATATCCATATCAGGTATATTAAGCTCATAAGAATGTAATAACTGGCTTTTACAATTGTATTTGTCAGTGAACCTTCTGTTAAAAGAAGCTTTTCCGTACTTATAATCACCTGCCAGCGGATGATTGATACTTGCAAGGTGGGCACGTATCTGGTGGCTTCGTCCGGTTATAAGATGAACCTTTAGAAGCGTGGCATTATCAGAATATGCAACAGGGATATATTCCGTTTCGATTGGAAGATATTCACTTGTATCCCTGCCCTTTGGCAGCGTCTGGCATATTGTAACTTTGTTAAGCTTTTTATCCTTGTAAAGATAGCCTTTAATCAGTTGTCTTTTATCAACCTTTCCAGCCACGATACATATATAATATTTGGTAAGTGTTCTTTCCTTAAAATGTGATGAAAGCTCCTGCAAGCCTTTCATCGTCTTACCTGCCGCAATTATGCCGCTTGTATTTCTGTCAAGGCGGTTGCATATTGACGGCGTGAACATAGCAAGGTCTTCATATGTAAGAGAATTATTATGAAGCAGGTATGCTGTAATATATTCTACCAAAGAGCAGTCATTTTTATCTGCCTTTTGTGACAGCATACCAACAGGCTTATTAATAAAAAGGACATTCTCATCTTCATACACAATATCAAGCGGTCTGTATATTTTTTCATAATCAACAGAAAGACCTTTTTTAGAAGCTGTGTAGGAATATTTATCAGCCGTGCTGTCTGTATGTTTGCCATCTGTTTTTACAGCAGGTTCATTAGCAGTGTTATCAGCAGCTTTGTCTGTCATATTATTGGTCTGTCTGCTGACAGCATTAGATATGCAGCTTTTGCCTTCACTGAACTTATTAAGTGTTTCATCAGAAAAAAATATTTTGACAGAGTCGCCTGATTGTAATTTCTCGCTTCCGTCAGCCTTCTTGTCATTAAGTGTAATATTCTTTTTTCTAAGCATTTTATATATAAAGCTTTTACTTGCGGCAGACAGATACTTTGAAAGATACTTATCAAGCCTCTGGTTGTCGCCTAATTTATCTATTATTAATTCTTTCATTCAACACTCCACATATTATAAGCACATATTAAGGCAGCTTTCAGTTACATACTTTATACGATTGTTCTTATTCGTATCGCTATTGTCATAGTTAGCCGCCATATTAGCTGCTCTTTTAATAAATGTATCCTTTTCTGTATAAAGAGTGACAGTCACATTTAACTTATCATTCTTTAAGAATTCTTTAAGGCTTGTCTCAAATAATGCCTTATCCGGAGCTTTATCATGGCTTAATGCAATTATTGTGTTGTCAGATATGACCATAGCACATACGCCAATGGGCTTTTTGTTATTGCTGACAATTACATCATATAAAGCTGATAACTCTCCCTTTGCAGCTTCAACGCTTGTATATAGTTCCTTATCACATACCTTATGTGGCAGTAATATAAAATAAGAAACTGCTATTTTAGCACCGGGAAGTACAAGAACAGTTGCCACAAGTGTCATATAATTATTTCTTGATTTAAAGATTATTAAACCTGTTACAAATACTGCGGCAATTATTAAAAATGCAATAATAGTAAGAAGCAGGTTAAAACTTCTTTTGTATTTAAGATAACCAAACTCACCTTTTTCTTTTTTACTCATAACTTATGTCCTTTTTTAGTAGATTTTGATTTATTATTGGAACTTCTTTTACCCGCACCAGCACTATTATGTTTTCCCTTATTGTTATAAGCTGTGGTATTTTTAACAGTCTTATGTTTGCGTGATGAAAAGTTCTTTCCTCCTGTGTTATGGGATATTTTTCTTGGTGGAATAAGGCATTTTGGTCCAAATCCTATAAGGTCTGTACGTCCATTTTTAATAAGGGCTTCCTTAACAAGATCGTAATTATCTGGATTACGGTATTGTATAAGGGCTCTCTGCATTTC
The DNA here is from genome assembly GCF_040096425.1 of Lachnospira sp. CLA-JM-H23. NCBI lineage: Bacteria > Bacillati > Bacillota > Clostridia > Lachnospirales > Lachnospiraceae > Lachnospira > Lachnospira sp. CLA-JM-H23. Next base: position 214,889 of record NZ_JBBMET010000002.1, on the reverse strand, counting down.
CTTTTCGTGGTGGCTTACAGGAGTATATACCTTCTCCATAGTAGCAGGATCTAAGCCTGTATAATACATACAGGTAGACAGCGTTGATGGTGTTGGATAGAAATCCTGCACCTGTTCGGGCATATAACCAAGATCCCTTATATATTCTGCAAGCTCAATCGCCTCCTTCATAGTCGAACCGGGGTGGCTTGACATAAGATATGGGACAACGAACTGCTGCTTGCCTGTCTTATTATTAATGCGCTTATAACGTTGTAAGAACTTTTCATATACATCATTGGAAGGCTTGCCCATTTTCGTAAGGACATTATCTGATATATGCTCAGGTGCAACCCTTAACTGTCCGCTTATGTGATGTTCACATAACTCTTTAATAAATGTATCATCCGCATCACACATACAGTAGTCAAAACGTATTCCTGAACGGATAAACACCTTCTTAACGCCAGGCACTTTACGAAGCTTTCTTAAAAGCTTAATATAATCAGAATGGTCAACTGTAAGATTCTTGCAGGGAGCCGGAAAAAGGCACTGTCTGTTCATACATACGCCCTTAGTAAGCTGCTTTTCGCAGGAAGTATGCCTGAAATTAGCTGTAGGTCCTCCAACATCGTGTATATACCCCTTGAAATCTCTATCTTTAGTCATAGTAACAGCTTCATCAACAATGGATTCGTGGCTTCTTACCTGAATTATCCTTCCCTGATGAAATGTTAAGGCACAGAATGAACAGCCTCCAAAACACCCTCTGTTGCTTGTTATTGAGAATTTAATCTCTGATAAAGCCGGTATTCCGCCATCTGCTTTATACATTGGGTGATAATCTCTCATATACGGAAGTGCATATACATCGTCCATCTCCATAGTAGTAAGTGGTTTTGCTGGTGGATTCTGTACGACATATAGTTTTTCTTTGGCTTTTTCTACAAGTATCTTTGCAGTAAATGGATCAGTATTTTTATACTGTGTATAAAAACTTTCAGCATATATTCTTTTATCTTTTACAATCTCATCATAGGATGGAAGATTTATATAGTCAGATAAATTATCCAATGTCTTAGTCTTGTATACAGTTCCATTGATATAAGTTATATCTTTTACATCAATTCCTGCATTAAGTGCATCAGCTATCTCAACAATAGAATGTTCGCCCATTCCGTAAGAGATTATATCTGCACCCGAATCTATAAGAACGGAATGTTTTACTTTGTCAGACCAGTAATCATAGTGCGACATTCTTCTTAATGAAGCTTCAATTCCACCTAATATAATAGGAGTTGATTTGTATACCTGCTTAATTAAGTTACAGTATACAATTGTCGCATAATCAGGTCTTAATCCCATAACTCCGCCAGGTGAAAAGGCATCTGAATGACGTCTTTTCTTATTGACGGTATAATGGTTTACCATAGAGTCCATATTACCCGCAGACACTAAAAATCCAAGACGTGGTTCGCCAAGTATTGTTATGGAGTCTTTATTCTTCCAGTCTGGCTGTGCTATTATTCCAACTTTATATCCAAAGGATTCCAATACCCTTGATATGATAGCAGGTCCAAACGATGGGTGGTCTACATAAGCATCACCTGAAACATAGACGAAATCACATTGCTCCCACCCTCTTTTTTCCATATCTTCCCTGCAAACGGGGAGAAAATCGTGTATCATATATATCCTCATTTCTGTGCACACTTTAATGCAGTATAACTGCAATGTATCTAACAGATATCTGGTTAATTTGTGTCAAGTGCACACAGACACAAATGTTAATTCCAGCTTTTTAATAAATTAATTTCACTACCGGTTAATGGCCTGAACATTCCAGGTTCAAGTGTTTCATCAAGCTGTAACTGTCCCATTGATAATCTTTTAAGATAAAGCACCTCTGAACCGGCTGCCTTAAACATTCTTTTTATCTGATGAAACTTTCCCTCTTGAATTGTTATGTTTAAAAATGTTGTATCATCCTGATTGTTATATTTAAGTATCTCAAGCTTTGCTGGCATTGCGGTAAAATCTTTATCAACAACAAGCCCATTTTTAAACTCATCAATATATTTATTGTCTATACTGCCTTTTGCTACAACATAATAAGTCTTATCAATATGGTGTTTTGGTGATAACAGCCTGTGTGCCATATCACCATCATTAGCTATGATAAGAAGTCCTTCTGTATCCTTATCCAGTCTTCCAACCGGAAATAAATCCTTACGTTTGTTATCAGTTATAAGTTCAACGACAGTCTTAAAATCCTTATCAGATACAGCAGACACAACGCCTGCTGGCTTATTAAGCATATAATATTCGTATTCTGAATAGCCTAACACGTTATTATCAACAGCTACAACATCCTTGTCTATATCGACTTTAATCTCTGGACGAGTGATAACTTCGCCATTGATTGTAACCCTTTTCTTTCTGATTATGTCTTTTACGGCACTTCTTGTTCCAGCCTGCATATCACAAAGATATTTGTCTAATCTAATAACCATTAAAGTCCTTTCCTTCTACATCCATCTCCAGCCGGCAAGATATTTATTCTTAAGCTGCGAGCCATTAGATTTACCCCAGCCTAAAGGATATCCGTCAACGCAAAGCAATGCCCAGCCCTTGCTGTCAGCAAAATCATCAACGTCAATTGTCTCGCCCTTTAAATATCTTACAACACGTTCATCGTCTACGCTAAGGTTAATGCAGTTATTATACTGTCTCATTGTAAGTGCCATAGCAAGTGCCTGACTTGGCTCAAAGCGGTTCTTTTTAAGTTCACCAAGCAAAAGACCATTTCTTATTATTCTAAGACCCTTTTCATCAGCCATATACCTGGAAATATAGTACACACGGTTATCTCTTATATTAATATATTTAGTGTCGATATCCATTGATACATTTGCAAGGAAATCCTTTAACTCATCTGGAATTTTAGTATTAAATGATCCTCTTGTATAATGTGCATTATTAATGTCATCTGGATTATCCTTTTTAAGAAGTGCAACAAAATGTCCTTCGCCATGCATTTTATGTGGGAATATCCTCACACATTTGTCAAGATTATACTTATTATCATTATCAATATCAGTAAAGCCCTTAGTAAATCCTTCGTATGGTTTAATATCAACAAGTTTCATATCTGGACAGTTATCAAGAAGATATTTAATGCTCTCTTCATCTTCCAGAGAAGAAAATGTACAGGTTGAATAAAGCATCATTCCACCTGGGCGGAGCATTTTCGCACCATGTATTATAATGCTTTTCTGTATTGCAGAATATACTTCTGGACCGCTCTGTTCCCACGCCTTGATAAGTTTATTATCTTTTCTGAACATACCCTCACCAGAACAAGGTGCATCTATAAGAACCTTATCAAAGAATTCTGTGAATCTTCCTGATATCTTAGCTGGGTCTTCATTAAGCACACAAAGGTTATAAATACCAGATACTTCAACATTCTTAAGCAGTGCCTTGGTTCTTGAATTGCTTATGTCATTAGTTATAAGAAGTCCTGTTCCATTAAGCTTTGCTGCAAGCTCTGTCGATTTTCCTCCTGGTGCGGCACACATATCAAATACAACATCGCCCTCATCAATAGGAAGTACATTAGCTGGTGTCATTGCACTAGGCTCCTGAATATAGTAAAGTCCGGCGTAATAATATGGGTGCTTTGCTGGTTTATCTGTTTCTTCATAGTAAAAGCCATTCTCAATCCAAGGTATGGGTGTAAGCTTAAATGGACTTATCTTAAGAAAATCTTCTGTTGAAATCTTAAGGTTGTTAACACGAAGTCCATATAATCTTTTATCATTAAAGCTTTCAAGATAATCATCAAAATCATCTTTAAGCATATCTTTCATTGAATTAAGATATTTCTCTGGTAAATTCATAAAATCCTCTTTCTTTATACATTTTATATACTCTGTGCTTTATAATTCTCTGCAATCATATCTACCTGCCTGCTGAATCTTTGCAGTCTGGCAACATCATCAGTCTGGTATATCTCATAGAATTCATCCTGAATTCTGATGATTTCCTGCTTGTTAGCAACTTTATAAAGGCTTTGTATATTATTAAGTATGTCAGATACAATGTTAGCTTTGGTTGATACATAATTCTGTGCATCAATAATTTCATCGTGAATACTCATCATCTCGTTATCAAGCGTATATATGGCATCTGCGGCTGATGTAAGTCGTTCCCTTACGTGCTTTGGAATATTGCCGTTATATTTGTACTGGAGAGAGTGTTCAATTATAGCCCAGAAGTTCATTCCAAGTGTTCGTATCTGGATTTCTACTGGAATTATCTTAGTCCCCTTTACAGTTTCAACTTTATACTGGACTATAATATGATAGCTTCGATATCCGCTTTCCTTGATATTCTTGACATAATCTTTCTCAGTTATGACTTCCATATCGCTTCTTGCCCTTATAAGGTCAGCTACATTATATATGTCATCAGTAAACTGGCATATAAGCCTTATACCAGCGATGTCAAGAATATGTCCTTCAATTTCATTAAGGTCTATATTATGCTTCTGGGCTTTTAATAAGATACTGGATATAGATTTAACCCTTCCTAAAACCTGTTCAATTGGAGAATATATGCCTGCCTGTCGGTATTCTTTAACCATATGATTAAACTTAACCTGAAGCTCCTCTACCGCAAGCTCGTATGGGTTAAGGATTTCTTTCCACATCTGTATTTCCATATAAGTCCTCGTTTCTATTATATATTTTCATAAATTCTTTAAATCTTTTCACTATTAGCCGACGATAATTATAGCACATAACGATACTAATAACCATAAATTAAAGTCTTATTTTGATTAGATTTTAGTATCCAATATGGGTTGATTGACACTTCATTGCCTGAATTATCAGTTATGTACATCCCAAAATGTAAATGTGTCTGAAATTTGCCAGATGTACCCTCTACTTTGCTGTATCCTGTACTTCCCATATAGCCAAGCAGCTCTCCCTTATGAATTATATCACCTGCTTTATAAGCTTTGGCATAGGAATCAAGGTGGGCATAATAGTAATATATTTTATTAGCAGACGTTATGCCTATCCGGTAACCGCCAAGCTCTAACCAGCCGACGTTAGTTACTGTTCCGTCACATACAGACACAACAGGATATAATCCATCTTTATTAATATCAGCACATATATCAGTTCCCTCGTGTGTTCTGTTACCTTTGTAGGTTCTTTCATAATTCCACGAATTAACATAGTTAACCCACTGCTCTGTCTTTGAAGAGTGTGGCACAGGAAAATATTCCATATCATATAGTATGCCTGTTGCGGTTTGTTTTAAAAGCTTGAATTCAGCAGCATTTTTCTTACAGAAGATTGTTTTGACCTTGTCAAAATCAGACACGGTAAGCCGCTTAACAGCATTGTCCGTTATATGACATTCATTCATACAACACAGCACAATAAATAACTCAGCAGGGTTTACATTCATCTGTTCTGCCTTATTAATAATATCCTGCAAATCACATTCCACCTGCATTGCACGGAAGTTATCATCTGATACGGTTAATGTCGTATATGCCGCAATGCGCGTATAGTGTCTTATAATATTAAGATGAATACTGCATATTAAGGCACAGCATATTGTGATAATAAGCAGATTCGTTTTATTATTTATAATGTCCGTTTTATTCATATTTTCCATTTTCACTTTATTATTCACTAAATAATATGTCTAACAGGCTGTTGTAATGAATAGAATAAATTATATTAAACGGACAAATAAGACTTTCTTATCAGGAAATAAATATATGGGTAAAATCAAGAATTCTGCTTATTCTCCACAATTAAATAATAATCACAATAACACATATACACTTTCATTAATCAATAGATGTGATAATAGTTATTCGTCTAAAATAAACCATAAGAAATACAGCCATAATGTGATATTTCTTATAATGCTTATAATATTTCTTGTAACTGTCTGTTCACCACACATTATTATTAATGCAACGCTTAAAGGTATCAAATTATGGGCTTTGAGTGTTATGCCGGGATTGCTGGTGGCTATGATTATCACCGGCTGTATTAATTATTATATGCCAGTGAACAGCCGTCTGGGACTTGTATTTATTATATTTATAAGTGTGCTCTGTGGATTTCCAATAGGTGCTATTAACTGCATTAATTATAAGAAACAATCAGACAGCAGAATAATTGATAATATAACAGGATACTGTAATATATCAAGCCCCGGATTCGTTATCGGATACATATATTATGGCACCATAAATAACTCCATAACAATAATAAAATTCCTTATTGCTGTATATCTTCCTGTAATAATTCTGTGTGCTGTACAGCTTATTAAATATCCAGTGAATAACAATAATAATAAAAATAGTAATAAAGAACCAATTAATAATTGCACAGCAAAAATATTTTATAATAGGACATCTAATACCAGATACAAAGTTAACTTAAATTCATATAATATCCAACATACGGATAATATGTGTAATAACGGCAGACAACACACTATAAATTCACATAAGAATTTCTTCAATGTATTAGACAATGCCATAATAAAATCAATTGATAATGTATTAAAAATGTGTGGATATATTGTTATATTTTCCTGCATATGCTCTATGATAGATGTACTTTTTGGAAGATTTAATTATATCAATATGATTATATGTTCTCTGTTAGAGATAACTAACGGCATATATCTTATCGCTTCAAGTGATATCAGTGCTTCAGTTAAGGCTGCATTTATATTGACAGCCAATGCATTTGGCGGAATATCTACATTAATGCAGACAATAGGAATTACTGGAACATCTAATAACAATAACGGGATAAACATAAAAAAATACATATACCAGAAAATAATGTTAAGCCTCGCAACAGCCGGCATATCATTATTACTGATATATGTATTCTGATTAGCATTATATAAATTCATTAATATAATCTATACAGCAAATTATATTTCTTACATAAGCCTTATATTGTTACTATATATATTATATTGGTATTATATTTTTGTATTTATATTATAATTATTCAAGGATATCCTCATCCTCAAATTCTTCTTCATAACCATAGTCATCTGTGCTGTCTTCACGCTGGTCAGGTGCGTTATCTACAGCTTCCTCTTCTTCCTGTACAACAGGTGCTTTTAATTCATTACGATTATTATTGACAATCGAAAGAACATTTTCAAGACCAGACAATAAAGAGTCGTACTTCTCGCGGTTGTCACGGATAGACTTTTCGATTATATACTGAAGCTTCTCAAGCATATCATCTGTATAGTCCATAGCACCCTGACGTATGCTGTTGGCATCTTCTGTCGCACTGTCAAGAATAGCCTGTGCCTGTGCACTTGCCTGCTCTATAAGGGCATTAGCCTGTGCATATGCACGTTGCATAATCTCGTGTTCATTAATAAGTTCTTCTGTCTGTATCTGTGCAGCATTAATAATAGATTCTGCCTGTTCTTTTGCATCGGCAATTATGGCATCTTTGTTGTTAAGAATTTTCTGGTATTTCTTAACTTCTTCAGGTGTCTTTAATCTTAATTCAGCCAGCATATCTTCAAGCTGCTCTTTATTTACAATAATCTTAGTATTAGATAATGGCTGAAATTTACAATTATCTATGTAGCTTTCTATATCGCTTATAAGCTGTTCGATTCTACTCATTTTATATCTCCCTTTTCATTTGCCTTAATATTATAACTACTGCTGTATCGTTCTCTCACTATATCTACAATAGACTCTGGTACGAATTTACTTATATCGCCGCCATACATAGCCATTTCTTTAACGATACTTGAACTTAAATAAGCATATTTAAGACTTGTATTAAGGAATATTGTATCAATATCGGGAGCGGCTACTCTGTTAGTCTGAGACATAGCAAGTTCATATTCAAAATCAGTTACGGCTCTAAGTCCCCTTATTATAGCCTGTACATTATGCTCTCTTGCAAAATCTACAAGTAGTCCACTGAAACTTAAAATTTCGACATTAGGAATGTCTTTCGTAACTTCTTTTAACATATTAACACGTTCATCAACTGAAAACAATGGTGTTTTGGTACTGTTGTTTAACACACCCACGATAAGGTGGTCAACAAGTGCTGCTGAACGCTTTATTATATCAAGATGTCCTAATGTAACAGGGTCAAAGCTTCCAGGATATATAGCCTTTTTCATTTAGTCTGCACTTCCCTTCAGTCTTAAGAATAAATGTTTATTAGTCTTATATTTTTTTACCCGGTAAATATCAAAACCACATTCGTCAGCATAGTCAAGGTCAGCATCAAGCTTTTCCTCAACAATTATAATTGTATATTCATCTATAATATCTGAATTTCTAAGGGCTGCTAATACATCACGCTCATAATCATTAGAGTATGGTGGATCCATATAGACGATTGAGAATACATCTTTGCCCTTAAGCCTGTTGATTGCAGATAATACATCCATTTCCATAACATCTGCTTTATCAGCAAGCTTGGTAAACGTAAGATTATCCTTAATACATTCAACTGCCTTTTTTGAATTCTCAACAAGCACAGCCTTAGCCGCTCCACGACTTAAGGCTTCAATTCCAATTGCACCGCTTCCAGAATATAAATCAAGAAATTTACATCCTGGAATATCTGACTGGAGCATATTAAATAATGTCTCTTTAATTCTATCCTGAGTTGGTCTGGTATCTGTTCCTTCAATAGTTTTTAAAGGAAGACTTCTGGCCGAACCTGCAATAACTCGCATATGATTAACCTCTCGTATATTAATAATTTAGTGCCATTCAACATTGCCGGCTTCGATTTTCTTATCTCTTAACATAAGGTCTTTAACGCCATCTGCTGGAGATTTGCCATCAAATAACACCTGATTTACCTGTTCAACTATTGGCATTTCTACGTTGTACTTTTCAGCAAGCTTCTTAGCTGCCTTAGCTGCATATACACCCTCTACAACCATCTGTACTTCATCCATAGCTTCTTTAGTTGTATAGCCTTTGCCGATAAGAATTCCGGCACGTCTGTTACGGCTGTGCATACTCGCACAGGTAACAATAAGGTCGCCTATTCCAGACAAGCCTGAAAATGTAGCAAAATCCGCACCCATAGCAAGACCAAGTCGTGTTATCTCAGCAATCCCCCTTGTTATAAGTGCAGCCTTAGTATTATCTCCATATCCTAAGCCGTCAGCAATACCAGCAGCAAGCGCGATTACATTTTTCAATGCACCACCTATACATATTCCAAGAACATCAGGACTTATGTATACACGGAATACATTACTCATAAACATATTCTGCAAATATTCTGCATCTTTCTTGTTAGCTGTACCAATTACGCAGGTTGTAGGAATTCCCCTTCCAACCTCCTCAGCGTGGCTTGGACCTGATAACACAGCAACTACAGCCTGTGGAATTTCTTCCTTTGTTACCTCACATAATGTCTTTAAAGACTCCTCCTCAATACCCTTGCCGACATTAACGATATACTGTCCTTCTTTAACATATGGTGCGACGATTTTAGCTGTTGACCTTGTATAAGGAGAAGCAACCGCAAGTATAAGCACATCACTTTCAGTTACAACTTTTTCTGTGTCAGCACAGAATTTTACGCTTTCTGGGAATATTACACCTGGAAGACATTTTTTATTCTCTCGTGTGGCGTTAAGCTCATTAATCTCGTCTGGAAATACTGACCAGACTGTTACATCATGTCCATTATTATGAAGAAGCATAGCAAGACCAAGTCCCCAGCTTCCAGCTCCTAATACACCTATCTTTACCATTAATAATCCTCCATTACTGCATTACTTTTTTTCTCCAATTTTACGTTCTGTTCCATTAATAAGTCTTTTAATATTACCACTGTGACGTGCAACACCAAGAATAACGAATAATAACACAACTATAGAAGCCTCTATGAATTCATTATTGTTAAGTGGAAGCCATCCAACAAGCCCCCATATTACAAATTCTATAAAGAAACCAATTATGCCGGTAATAGAACCTAATGATACATATCTTGAGAACTTGGTTACTAATCCAAATGTTACCATTCCAAATATTGTAAACATAAAGCAATATTTAGGAAAAAGTATAAGACTTATTACTAATCCTGATGTAGCAGCAATACCTTTTCCACCTTTAAATCCAAGGTAGAACGGAAAGTTATGTCCAAGGACAACTCCAAATCCGCCATAAAGGATAAGAAGCATTTCTGATATATCTGAATTACTGCCATATATAAAATGTATGATTATGGCAGTAATGCAGGATTTAAAAGCATCCATAAAATATGTTATAAATCCGGCTTTCTTTCCAAGTGTACGCATAGTATTAGTTGTTCCAGCATTGCCACTGCCATAATCTCTTATATCAATATGATTAAACTTGCCAATCCAGAAACCTGTCTGGATAATTGCACCAATAAAATATCCTAGAATAAGACATATCAATCTGTTAAGCATTATTCTTTCTCCTTACGTTCCCTGTTAATAAACCTTATTGAAGTACCTCTGAAACCAAACGCTTCTCTTATACGGTTCTCAATATACCTTGTATAAGAGAAATGTGTTAATTCCTTATCATTAACGAACATTACGAATGTCGGTGGTTTAACAGAAACCTGTGTCATATAGTATATTCTTAATCTCTTACCCTTATCTGAAGGCGGCTGTTTCATAGCAACAGCTTCTGTAAGAATTTCATTAAGAACACCAGTTGGGATTCTCATAGTCTGGCTGTCGATTATAGTATCAATCAGCTCATATATCTTTCCAAGACGCTGTCCTGTCTGTGCTGATATAAATATAATCTCTGCATATGACATAAATGAAAGAGTATCTTTTATCTTGCTTGTGAATTCATATATTGTCTTGTCGTTCTTCTCTATGGCATCCCACTTATTGACAGCAATAATTATACCTTTGCCACGCTCGTGGGCTATTCCCGCAATCTTAGCATCCTGTTCAGTAACACCTTCTGTTGCATCAATTACAAGAATGGCTATATCACATCTTTCAACAGCTGCAACAGTTCTTATAATACTGTATCTTTCAAGATCTTCTTTTATCTTGCTCTTACGTCTAAGACCAGCAGTATCAATGAATACATATTCTTTCTTGTTATATGTTATAGTTGTATCTATCGCATCTCTTGTTGTTCCCGCAATATTAGATACAATTACCCTGTTCTTTCCAAGGAGCTTATTAATAATTGATGACTTACCAACATTGGGTTTACCAATAATGGCAACCTTTGGACGCTCATCTTCTTCCTCAGTTTCAGACTCTTGCGGAAAATGCTTGATAACCTCATCAAGCATATCACCAAGACCGAGCTTTGATGCTGCTGATATTGGATGCGGGTCACCAATTCCAAGGTTATAGAATTCGTATACATCAGGCATAAGCTTATCAAAGTTATCAACCTTATTAACTGCCAGAATAACAGGCTTTCTTGAACGGCGTAACATATCTGCTACTTTAGCATCTGAATCAACAAGTCCCTGCTTAACATCAGTAAGGAATATAATTACATCTGCCGTTTCAATAGCTATCTCAGCCTGCTCTCTCATCTGTGCAAGAATTACATCACTTGTATCTGGTTCAATACCACCTGTATCAATTAAAGTAAATGATTTATCAAGCCATGTAACTTCAGCGTATATTCTATCTCTGGTTACACCAGGGGTATCTTTTACAATAGAAATCTGCTGTCCTGCAAGATCGTTGAATAATGTTGACTTACCAACATTGGGACGTCCTACTACAGCGACTATTGGTTTACTCATATATCTGCCTCCGATTTAATTTCTTATTTTATGAAAAATTAACATACATAATCTAAAATATAATAACAGTTTAATTGCTTTTTGTAAAGCACTATGCTATTATACGGAATATTGAAAATGCTTAATTTATGGGAGGTTTTTCGTGTTTAATAAAGGTTTAATAAAAAAGCTGGCAGCAGTTGTTATGTCGGCAGTCACTCTGTTTTCAGTATCAGGATTATCTTCGGCATATGTTAGTGCCGCAGATACCAATCATTTTAAATTTGCTGATATAGATTTAGTCGTAGATGTTCCAAAAGAACTTATATGTTTTACAAGAACAACAACTAACAATAATTCATACCTCGAAAAGCTTGGGGTTGATGAGGCTGCTGTATTAACTAATAATATGATAGCCAATAAGATCTATCTTGAAGCTGTTCCAGAAGATGTTAATTATGAAGTTGTTATATATGGCAATACAGCTTCCAACAGTCTTAGCAGCTTTAATGAATTAGACGAAGATTCACTTGATTCATTATATAAAGAATATGTTGCCTCCCAGTCATCTATCAACAATGATAATATTAAAGAGGAACTGCTTAATTCCAGCATTGTCACAATCAATGATATTCCATATTTTGTGACAGATGTTTATTCATTATCTAATGATGTTACTGTATACACCAGAAAATATTATACGGTTGTCAGAGGGTATATATACACTTATGCAATACAGTCCAAGACTGATAAAGTAAGCGATGATATGAATAATAACCTTGTAAGCATAATTAACTCAGCCAAATACCAGAAAGTAAAGAATTCACCTTTGCAGAATGCCGTATTTACAGAAACTCTCTCTAATATTATTACGGTTGGTGTTCCGATACTTATACTTCTTGTAATATTACTGGTAATTACCAAGGTGGGTCCTAAGGGACGGGCTAAGAGAGTTAATGAGGAAGCACGATTAAGGGAAGAATATAAGAGAACACATAATAAATAAGCCTGAATTATAAAAATGAGCTGATACGCTGAATGATTAGTTAATATTAAATGATTAGCATTTAATAAATCATCTGCTTGGCAGCTCATTTTTTATAATCAATATTTATAATTTGTAATCGTTTATATTATATAATTCCTTATGAATGGAAAGTTTTTTAATTAACCATTTTTATATCAGATTAATCGCATATATATAAAATTACACATAATACCACGTCTTCCACCACTCGCCCTGTGTGAAAAAAGCAGCTCTTTATTACAGCTTGTACATACATCAGCTACATATATATTGTGTGGGAGAAGTCCTGCATTAATAAGGTTGATATAATTAGCAGCTATCAAATCCAGATGGTATTTGCCTGTATATTTATTGTCATCATCTGGTGTTAATATCAGCTCTGTCTCTTCGGCAGAATATACCTTCATAAATTCTATGGCAACATCTTCACTTACCTGATAGCAGTTCTTACATATTCCAGGACCAACAAATGCAATAATATCAGCTTCATTACAGCCAAAGCTTTCCTTCATACATTCAATGCCATTCTGTGATATATTGCCAACTGTTCCTTTCCAGCCAGAATGAAGTGCTGCTATAACACCTTTTTTAGCATCAACAAGAGTAACAGGAATACAATCTGCAAATGATGATACAAGACAAAGATTATTAGTATTAGTTATAATTCCATCTATATTATCGTAATTACGTTCTTTTATAATACCCATTCCTTTATTGGAATTATCGACAATTTTGATGTTTGTAGTATGTGTCTGCTTGGTATACACCATATTTTCAACAGGTATATCAATAGTATCAGCCATTAATTTAAAGTTGGCAAGTACATTTTCATAGCTGTCAGCACTATACTGCCCTACTGGATTGAAAGTCAGATTCATACTTTCATACATACCACTGCTAACACCGCCAAGACGTGTAGAGAATGCCTGCCTTATATAAGGATTGTTCACAAAAGGCTTAAATGTAAGGTATGGCACATTATCAGCAGAAACATTCGTTATAATTGTATCCGTAAAATTATCTTCATTACCATATTTTTCTATAAGTTTATGATACAACTCTTTTGTATTTAATCTTTTTAAATCGAATATGCTGTAAGGCATAGACACCTCCATTAATTCATTAATCATAAAATTCAAGAGTATTCAAACGCATTTTTTATATGTTTTATTGTTCCGTCTTTATATATTGCTATTACATCGAAGCGGCACGGATAATTGACATACCCGTATTTTACACAGAAATTCATAGCTGTATGACATATCTTTTGCTGTTTGTGAAGATTAACAGCCTCCAGCGGGTCGCCGAATTTTGAAGAACTTCTGTATTTACATTCTGTAAACACAAGCGTTGAATTACATTTTGATATTATATCAATCTCACCATATCTGGTTCTATAGTTTCTTGTAATAATTGTATGTCCGTTTTGTTCAAGAAATGCAGCAGCTAATGTTTCATATTCAGAGCCTGTAGCCCTGCTGTTTTTAGGTTTGTTTATATTATGCAATGCACTTATATCATCAAGTGTGCTGCTACTCTTAAACTTACTATTGTTCTTAGACTTATCAGCCATTAATTTTGCCTCGTAATTTATCTGTCTTGTCCACGAATACAAGTATTTCAGCAACTACTGTATATAATTCAGGTGGTATCATATCTCCTACTTCAAGATTAGACAATGTGTTGGCAAGCTTGCTGTCCTCATATGTTGGAACATCAGTTTCCTTAGCTTTTTCAATAATCTTATCAGCAAGATACCCTTTTCCTGTGGCTAGGATTTTAGGTGCCTGCTCACCTTTTTCATATTGAAGTGCAACCGCAATCTTTGGTTTGTTGTTATCCTTATCCATCCTAATCCTCATTTCTGCACAAAAATAAATTTTCACGCCCCTCTTTCATAGACTTTTATGACTTTATAGATATTTATGACTATATATATGATTATATATATTTATACTTTTATATATCTAAGCCTTTATATCAAATACATACTGTCCGCCATTGTCCGAATGTACATCTTTTTCTATAAAGTCTGTATTAAAATCAAAGTCATTTTCTTTATTAGACAAGGTCATCTCAAAATGTGTTGAATAACCAAGCTGTTCAAGACGTTCATTTAATTCATCAATATGAGCATATACAAAATCAAGCAATTCCTCTGTTTCAAGAATAAAATTCGTAGATACATTGGTATGATTAAGCTTTACATATACATCAACAGATCCAAGATTAGGCATATCCAGATGAAGCATAGCGCTTACTTCATCCGGATTGTTAGCAAGTGATTTTTTGTTAGTAAATACATACAAATCCCCATTGCCTTCGCTATCAGAGAATTTAAGCGGCATCTGGAAAAATGTCATATTCTTATTAAGGTCATTCATAAAATCAATATTGCTTTTTATGTCAGACATATTTTTAGCCAGATCATTATCTGCTTTACTGCTCTTTAATACATTTTCGACATCTTCCATTACTTTTTTGGTACGCTTGTAATAATTGGTGAGCGTATCAGGAGTGTCTGCAACATCTTTAGGTGTTATACGCATAGTTTCATTGATAAACTGATGTAAAAGCTTGTCAAATGTCGCTTTATTGGTTGGAAGAAATGCAGAGTCAGTTATTTTATTATTATTAAGAATAGCGTTGAGCATATCTTTAGTAGTCGTTGAAGGGTCATTTAATTTCTCTGCAATATCACCGTTAGAGCTTTCTGTTAATTGTCTTGATAATTCGTTAATAAAATCCTTGGAAAAGCTTTCTGTTACCAGTTTTGATGTAACATTTGTGTTATCATCTGCATTTCCATACATACTATTAATGACAGTATTAAGCTGTTGTATATCATCACGGGAGAAATCGCTAAATGCACGCATTATATTATCAGACAGTGCATTCTCCATAGTACTAAGCTGTCCGTCAAGCTTGGCATTAAATGTTTCATATGCCTTATAAAGATTGATATTCTCCTCTGTTACAGGCATATCAAGACGTACAAGATTGGCAATTGTCTTAATGTCACTATCCGGAAACTGTGCCATATATTTATTGACAGTATTAAGCATATCTGTATTAACCGGCATATTAAGGGATAACAGTTCTTTGACCATAGCTGTATTCTCCTCAGTAGGATACAGACCTGCCGCTTCAAGTGCTTTATCAATGAACATATTCTGCTGTTCATCAGCCGGCAGTACCTTTAATGAAATCTGATTATCCTTTACCTGATTGACTATAAATGTAACAACCTCTCCCTGCTTAACTGCCCCTTGGTTGGCTAAAGTTGCAGAAAGAAGAGAACCGTCATTAAGGCTTATAATTGCATTAGAATTATTTAATTCACTTATAAAGCCTGTCAGCACGCTTCCAGCAATAAGGTTTTTGATAAGCGAGCTGTTATTGGTAATATTTTGTGCCTGATTAATATTAGAGGCAGTATTCTGCTCAACCCTGTTGTTATTAACATCATATGACTGGCTCGTCTGTCCCAGAGTTGTTTTTAGTAATTGTTGTATATTAATATCCATAAGCCAGCCTCCATTTTATTTTAAGGACATATTTTTGTAATAAATGTTTTTCTATGTATAGGACAAGGTCCGATTTCTTTAAGAACATCTGTGTGAAGTTTTGTTCCATAACCCTTATGCTTGGCAAATCCATACTCAGGATATAACTCATCATAATGGTACATAAGCCTGTCCCTTGTAACCTTGGCAATTATACTGGCACTTGCAATTGAAAGACTTTTTGCATCACCCTTGATAATAGGTACTTGTTCAATGTCAACACCCGGTATTGTAACTGCATCGTTAAGTAATATATCGGGTTTAACCGTGAGGTTATTAATAGCTTCTCTCATAGCTTCATAAGTTGCATTTAATATATTTATCTCATCAATTCTTTCTGGTGATACAATTCCAACGCCTACACTTACGGCTTCATTAAGTATCACATCATATAACATTTCTCTTTTTTTCTCACTTAATTTCTTGGAATCATTCACATATAATATCCTGCAATCCTTTGGAAGAACGACCGCACCAGCAACAACAGGACCTGCAAGCGGACCTCTTCCAGCCTCATCTATACCACATATATAAGAAAATGCTTCATATTCCTTTTCATATACGCACATATTTTCAATACGTTCTTTTTCCTGTGCAAGCTTTAATGCTTTTTTAGCTTCACGTTCTTCTTTGGTTGTCTTAATCTTATCTGACATTGTTCTCTCCATTATCTTCTAAGTATCTTCTAAGCATCTTTTAAGGGGTTTCTAATGATATTCGTCCTAATCGTCCACTTCTGAAATCATCCAGAATAATATTAGATATTTTCTCGTAATCAATATTATTGCCCTTCTTGATACAGCCTCGCTTAACAGCCGCCTGTTCCATAATATATAACGCTACTGAATTATCTGGATTGATAGCATTTTCATCATAACTTGCGGCAGTCTTTTCTTTATCAAGACCGTAGCGTTCAATAACATTATCAGAATATTCACTATATATATATTTTATTGTATCGATAGCAAGCTCCTCGACATTAAGTATCTCATCATTCATAGAACCTATCATAGCAAGTCTTTTGCCGACTTCCTGATTGTCAAACTTAGGCCATAAAATACCCGGAGTATCTAAAAGCTCAACATTCTTATTAAGCTTTATCCATTGTTTTCCCTTAGTAACGCCCGGCTTATTGCCTGTCTTGGCACTAGCTTTTCCAGCATAGGAATTAATAAATGTTGACTTTCCGACATTAGGTATTCCAACAACCATTGCCCTTATTGGTCTGTTTAATATTCCTCTCTGCTTATTACGCTCTATCTTATCTGCACAGGCTGTCATTATAAGACCGTTGACCTGCTTAATGCCTGAATTATTTCTTGAATTAAGCTTAAGGCAGTATATATTATTTTCATTAAAATAATTAATCCACTGGTTAGTTATCTTATCATCTGCAAGGTCTGATTTGTTAAGAAGAATAATTCTTGCTTTATTGACCGCGAGGCTGTCTATATCAGGGTTACGGCTGCTTATAGGTATTCTTGCATCTACAATCTCAATAACCAGATCTATAAGTTTAATATTTTCTTCCATCATTCTTTTGGCTTTGGTCATATGACCGGGATACCATTGATAGTTCATTTTATACCTCATTTCTACAATTAATACGAATAATTAGTGTTTATATCATATCAATATCGATACTTTGATTAGTATCCATACTTTAATCTTAATAAATGCTATTTAATAAATTTAATATCTTCAAATGGACTAAGCACCATCCACGTCTTTCCTATAATATGCTTTCTTTTAACCATTCCTATACTTGAAAAACGGCTGTCCTCACTGTTGTTACGATTATCTCCAAGGCAGAAATATTCATCATCTCCGAGTTTTACAGGATTAATTGTCATACCTGCTGTTACAATATATGTATCAGTAATATCATTCTCAAGTAATTCTCCATTAATATAAATGTGTCCTTCTTTAATCTGGACAGTTTCTCCAGGAAGTCCGATAACTCTTTTAACATATAACTTGGAAGAGCCGATAGAGTCTGGTTCAAATGCTATGCAGTCAAAACGCTTAGGACCTTTTATTGCATATGCAAATTTATTAACAAGCACAGTATCATCGTTATTAATCGAAGATTCCATAGAACCTCCAAGTATAGTCGTTCTTGTGCAGCTGAATGAAACAAGCACATAAGCTGTTAATATAACCATTAAAATATCAAATATATATTTTAAAAGGTTAAGTAAAGTAGTATTTTCCTGATATCTTCTATGATATGAAATCATATTCTCCTCCAATCTATGATTTAGTATACAAATATACATTTCTATTTATTATACAAAATACATCTTTATGTGTCAAAAAAAGAATGTCACCTGTTACTATTAACATAACAAGTGACATTCTTTATAATGAGATAATAATAATTATCTAACTAATTCCTTAACCTTAGCAGCCTTACCTGTTCTCTGACGTAAGTAGAATAACTTAGCACGTCTAGCTTTACCGCGTCTTACAACTTCAACCTTCTCTACGATAGGTGAATGTAATGGCCAAGTCTTCTCAACACCGATACCATTAGAAATCTTTCTAACTGTGAATGTAGAACGAACTCCTGTACCCTGCTTCTTTAAAACAGTTCCTTCAAATACCTGAATTCTTTCACGGTTTCCTTCCTTAATCTTAGCTGATACTCTAACTGTATCACCTACATTAAATGCTGGTACTTCAGCCTTAAGCTGAGCATCTTCGATGTTCTTAATAATTGTATTCATGTGTGACCTCCTTATTATTCCGACGTTCTTAATGTGATATACACAACAGAGGACCATCTCTCTTTTTCACAACTTGATAAGGATAACATATATACTAATAATATGCAAGACCAAAATTTAATTAATTTATAAAATTTTAGTTATCTGACTTGTCATTATCAAACGGACTACCATAAGGTGCGTTATTCACTGAACCTGTATAACTGTTACCTGGTTCTTCACTGGCAGAGCTTCCATATGATGAACTGTCATTATTGGCATTGTTAAATACATTATCAGCATAACTGCTATCTGATGAGTAATTATCTGTATTACCGCTGTATGAGCTATCAGAAGCTGCATTGTAATTGTTGAATGAATTATTATCAGAATTATAGTTGTTATTGCTGTAACCGCCATTAAATCCATTATAACCATTGCCATTGAATGAATCATAATCTGAGATTTTATTGAGCTTATCCTGTGCAATAAGGTAGTTAACTATTCCCAGTCCCAAAAGCTGTAATACAATAAAAAGAATTTTGGAATTGCTTGAGCCATCTCCTATTCCTCTTGAATTAGCAGCGTAGTCAACTCTGTCACCAAGCTTGTAAGCCCAGTACCAGCCGTATATTCCACAGGTTACAATTGTTAACAAGAACGCTACCGGACCAGAAGCACTCTCATTATCATTGGCTGCCAGCTTAGAGTCGTCAGTAAGACATATAAACCAGTAAATGCCAAAAATTCCACAAGTAACAATCGAGAGAATGATGTACATTGCAATGTTTCGTTTCTGAATCATATAGTGATTCCTCCTCATATATAAATTATTGTGGGTTACTATATGTATATATTATGTCAATTCATATTAACCCACTTGTGCTTATTGTAGCATATATATCTCAAAAGTAAAATATGTATTATATTATTAATCAATATACTGTTAATTAATATCAAGCAGTCCTTTTAATATATGAACTGTAACTGTCCTGTTAGTCATATCATGGCTTAATATACACTGGTCTATTACTGGCAGATAATATATTTTGCCTGTATCAGAAGTAACCTCGTATACGTTGTTAGCTCCTGTTTCAATTACGTCTGTCAGATTGCCTAATTCTTCACCCTCATCTGTAATTACACGAAGTCCTATTAAATCACATATAAAATATTCGCCTGGTTCACATTTTACAGCATTATCACGTGTTACGAGCAGATCACATTTTGTATAGATTTCAATATCATTAATGTTGTCAAATTCTTTAAATTTCACAATTACATACTGTTTAAAGAACTTTACTGACTGCACTGTAACATTGACATTGCCACGCTTGCCCGCTATTATACATTCCTTTAATTTCTTAAATCTGTCAGGGTCATCTGTTGTAGGGAATACCTTAACTTCCCCTCTTATTCCGTGTGTCGATGTTATAACACCAACTCTTAATAAATCTTGCATATACACCTCTTAAATCGTAATTATTCATTTCATAGTTCTGCTGTTATGACAGGTAAAATATAATATCTGATACTTCTTCGCAAGCTTTTCAATCAGCCTGTGTGCATTATTAATAGAAAATGTATCCATATTTACAAATGGATCGTCCAATATTATAAACGGTTTTTTATCTTTATACATTGAATCAATAAATGCAAAACGCATACATATTCCAGCCAAATCCTTACAGCCTGAACTTAAGAACCTAATCTCCCTGTACTGCCCAGCTTCATTCTTTAAAAGATTATTATGTATATCAAAACTATACATATTGCTGTCTGTATTATCAGACACAATATCAAAATACTCTTTAAACTTAGCATTTACAGGTGCCTGATACTTCTTTGCATATGAAATCCTTGCTTTTTCAAGATAATCTTTAGCTTTTAACAGATTATTATAGTTGGCAAGGAGTGTTTCATAGTCTGCTTCAAGTCCATTTAACTGACTCTCATACGAACTCAGCTCATCAAGCTCATTTTCCTTGGAATTAAGCCTGCTGTTATATTCGTTAATAGTATTACTGCACAATTCCATACCAGACCTTATATTATTAAGCTGTGCATTAAGTTCAGTAATATCATAATCAGGCATATCATCTAGTTCACGAAGCATACTTAACTGCTGTTCATAATTAACATTATTCTGCCTGAAACGCTTAAATGCATTGTCAGCATCCATATAAGACTTTCTGTACTGTTCAATATAATTAATCCGTTGTCTTATACTGTTAAGCTTTGATATACATTCATTAATAGCATTATCAAAGCCCTGAATATCAGGTATTGCGGTATGTTCCATATAATCAGACATAAATGTATTAATACTTCCAATTATAGCTGTTACATTATACTCTTTCAACCTTTTATTATATTTAAGTTCTCTGTCCCTAAGCATTGAAAGTTCTTTCTTCTGCTGGCTTAACTGCATAAGTTCATAATATGTATCATCAATATTATGTTCTGGCACTATCGCTGATATCCATTCATCAATATCGTGCTGAAGCTTGTTATACTGTTTAGTAAGAGTATCCAGCTTTTCTTTTATAATATCATATTGTTCATTACGGATATTATAGGTACGCATATTATTCTTGTATCGGTCTTTGTTAACAAGACCATAAGCAATACCTCCCATTATACATACAATACCAAGTAAAAAAGTAATAACTGCCAGCGAAGGAATTATAATACCTGCAGCAATTAATATAATTCCAATAATAGCTGCCGCAATAGTAATAGCAGGCGAAGATTTCTTCGGCTTATCATATACAGCTTCATAATTAGCAGTAAGGTGTGCTCTTGTATCTTTAATATCCTGATATAGTGAAGACATTTTATTATATGCTTTCATATAATAATCAATCTCTTTGTCTGTAACATTAGAAAGTTTCTCTTCAAGGCTGTCAAGACGTTCTTTTTCTGACGAACTCAACTCAATGTGCTTTAACTGGATGGATATTTTATTAAGCTCATCTAAGTTGCTGAACTGTATACTTAACTTTTCAACAGACGGAAGTTTGCTATATTCTTCCTCATACTGCTTATAAGCTGTATAGCGTTCTGCAAGCTGCGAATTATATATATCATATTGTTCTTTAAAGGCTAAAAGATCTTTCCGTCTGGAAGCTTTATCAAGAATATCTGAAACAGACGTCTGCTCTTTATCAAGCCTGTTATATTCCTTCTTCTGTTCAGTGATTAATGAAATTGTCTGTTGTAGTGCCTGTTCAAGCTCATTCTTTCCCATAAGCTTTGCCTTAAGCCGTTCAATATCCTCTTTCATCTTGTAAAGCTGCCCGGTCTTTCTTTTGGGACTAAGCGAATTAATCTTATCATTCATATGTCCGATTACTTCATCATAATTATTAACATCTACATCATCTACGGCGTCACAGCCAAGAAGTGCCGCTATATCGCCTGTACTGCCGCTTTCACAATTATTCTGAAAAATGTAAGCTGTTTTTTCAAAAGAATCACTGTCAATTTCAAATATCTCTTTACCAATATCAGAAGTATAATCAAATGAATCTAATTTCGTTATAGTATCTACAAGCTTAAAGGTATCGTCCTTATCTTTAGCTTCAAAGGTACGGTATATTGTATACTGCTTATTATCAATCTCAAATGCAAGACTTCCACCATATAAGCCGCCCTGCCAAGGCTTAAACCGCCTTTTTTCATTAACATAATCATCTCTTTTACTGGTGTTATCAAAACCAAAAAACATAACCTTGATAAATGCTGCAAGCGTACTTTTACCCCAGCCATTTTCTTCTACAATCTGATTAATGCCATCTTCAAATACATAGTCAAAATTATTAAATTGTCCAAAATTATCAATATGTAAACTGATTAATTTCATATAAATTCCTCTCCTGATAACGCATCAATGCCTATCTTTATTATTGAAGCTTTCGTAATATCATCAAGTGTATCGTCACTTTCTACCAGTCTTACAAACTCCCCTTTTAATGACTTGTCATACTGGTATGAGCTGTAATCTACTTTTATTGAAGTATGGTCATATAATTTAAAATAATAATAGTCATTCTTAAAATTCTCAGTAATATATGTAAGGTTCTTCTCTGCGTTAATATCAATCTGTCCTGTAAGCACAACTTTGATAAGGCTTGCAGACGCATAATCTTTATTATAAAGAACCTCTCTTACTTTTTCTGCCATCTCTACTGAATTCATACATTCAGATATATCAACATCTTCTTCATACAAATTCCTGTAGGAAACACTGATAAATTCATTACCTACAAGCTTGTTATCCTTAATATCAAGAAGTACAAAACCGTGTTCACCACATTCATCAAAGCCTCGTCCTTCAAGGCATCCTGGATAACAATATACTCCCCTTGAATCAAGCTGTTCCATCTTGTATGAATGGATATGTCCCAGTGCGAGATAATCAATTGCCTTATTCTTAAGTTCCTTTAATGAAATTACCTCAGTCTTATCCTTTGACGATGACATAGCTTCCTGTCCGTGCAAAGTAACAATATTATAATTATTACTGTCAAGTACAAGTGAGTTATATATAACATTGGAATTATCTGCTGTTAATTCCACACCATTAATAGTAATTACTGAATTATCCTCTGGTGCTTCAATCTTATATGAAGTCCAGCTGTCATTAAACATCTTAATATTATCCGGTATTGTATCACAATCTATAAAAAGACTTTCTGCATCGTGATTACCTCTTAGATAATAAAATGTTATATCTGGATTGTTATTAATTGCAGACAGAAAAACATTTCTTGCATTAGCTGATATATTCTTCTTGTCATACAAATCCCCTGCAATAATAACAGCCTTCACAGAGTTATCTTTAGCATAAGCAATCATTCTCTCAAATGTAGCAAGAAGCTCAGCTTTTCTCTGCTTAGCCTGTTCCCTGCTTAGATTGCTTGTCATATTAGAATCAAGGTGCAAGTCTGCACAATGTATTATCTTCATAATGCTTCCCCACTTTTATCTTACTTAATTAATCTATATAATAATGCTGCAGCAATAATCTTATTATCCTGCGATTAATTATTTTATAATTATTGGCATTATATAATCATCAATTACATATATAATACACTATGTCGAACATATTTTCTATTGGTAGATATATACAAAATAAGCCATTATGCTTATACATTAAGCATAATGGCTCATTAACAGTGCATTAATTGTCTATCTCTACAATAACCTTTTTGTCGGTATTCGATGCGGCTGCAGATACAACAGCTCTAATAGACTTTGCAATTCTTCCGGATTTACCGATTACCTTACCAATATCTGAGGAAGCAACCTTTAAATTTACGATAATTGCTTTATCTTTCTGTGTTTCTGTTACTACAACCTCATCCGGATTATCAACTAGTGCTTTAGCGATAACTTCCACTAACTGTTTCATAGCTAAATACCTCCACTAGTCTTATTTTTCGATACCTGCCATCTTGAAAAGCTTTCCAACTACTTCTGTAGGCTGAGCTCCGTTTGATAACCACTTCTTAGCAAGTTCAGCATCAATGTTAAGCTTGCATGGATCGTAATTAGGATCATAAGTACCGATTTCTTCAATAAATCTACCATTTCTTGGAGATCTTGAATCTGCTACGATAATTCTATAGAAAGGAGACTTCTTCTCACCTAATCTCTTTAATCTGATCTTTACTGCCATTATTGTTTCACCTCCTGTAATTAATTATATCTATGTTAAAAAGGCAACTTAAAACGTCCCTTTTTAGCACCTTTCATCATACCAGGCATCTGTTTCATCATCTTCTTCATCTGCTCAAACTGTTTAACAAGCCTGTTTACTTCGCTGATATCAACACCAGCTCCTCGTGCTATTCTGTTCTTTCTTGATGGATTAAGAATATCTGGATTCTTACGTTCCTTAGCAGTCATAGAATGTATGATTGCTTCTGTACGCTTAAGATTAGCTTCTGCCTCATCTTCATCTGGCATCTGGATATTCTTCATATTACCGCCAAGTCCCATACCTGGAAGCATACTCATAATAGAACCTATACCACCCATATTACGAATCTGTCCCATATATTCAAGGAAATCGTCAAAATCAAATTCAGCTTTTTTAATCTTAGCTTCCATCTCTTTGGCTTTATCTGCATCAATCTGTGCCTCAGCCTTCTCAATGAGTGTAAGAACATCACCCATTCCAAGAATTCTTGATGCCATACGATCAGGATAGAACTGTTCAAGGTCTGACAGTTTCTCTCCCATACCAACATAAAGAATAGGCTTACCTGTGACAGCCTTAATTGAAAGTGCTGCACCACCTCTTGTATCACCATCTAACTTAGTAAGGATAACTCCGTCAATTCCAACCTTTTCATTAAATGAAGATGCTACATTTACCGCATCCTGTCCAGTCATAGAATCAACAACAAGAATAGTCTGGTCAACATTAACCTCACTCTTTATATTAATAAGCTCATCCATCATATTCTCATCAATATGAAGTCGTCCGGCTGTATCAAGAATTACTATGTTGTAATTATTCTCCTTGGCGTGTGCTATCGAAGCCTTAGCAATATCTACAGGGTTATGTCCTGTTCCCATAGAAAATACTTCAACGCCCTGCTTATTACCATTGATAGTAAGCTGTTCTATAGCTGCTGGTCTGTATACATCACAAGCTACGAGCAAAGGCTTCTTGCCCTTGGCTTTGAACTTTCCTGCAAGCTTGGCTGTAGTAGTTGTCTTACCAGCACCCTGAAGACCCGCCATCATAATGACAGTAATTTCATTCCCCGGCTTAATAGCAATCTCTGTTGTCTCAGAGCCCATAAGGGAAATCATCTCTTCATTAACTATCTTAATAACCATCTGTCCCGGTGTAAGACTTGACATAACATCCTGACCAATCGCACGTTCTTCTACTGACTTAATAAAGTTCTTAACAACCTTAAAATTAACATCAGCTTCTAACAGTGCCATCTTAACCTCTTTAAGTGCTGCCTTTACGTCAGCTTCAGAAAGGCGTCCTTTGCCGCGAAGATTCTTAAATATGTTTTGAAGTTTATCTGAAAGACTGTCAAATGCCATTATATATCCTCCTAAAATGTTTAATAATCTTCGATAATTTCGTTAGACAGGTCTTTGATCTCTAATATCAGCTTCATATCTGGTGAAGCAATATAAGAATCAACAAGCTCGTCTATCTTGGTTACTTTGGCTTTAGTATCCATAAATTTCTCAATAAGATGAAGCTTGGACTCATATCCTTCTAATGTATTGGATACCCTCTTGATAAGGTCGTGAACACCCTGTCTTGATATATTATATTCATCAGCAATCTCACTTAAAGATAAATCGTTAAATACAGCATCTTCATATACATTGCGCTGATGTTCATTAAGCAGTTCGCCATAAAAATCATATAATAATGTCTGTTCTACAATACGTTCCACAACACACCTTAACTTTCTGATTCAAATGATTTATAAGCCTTGAGTATAATATCATAGCAAATAAAAAGTGTCAAGCTTTTTTACTTGACACTTTTAAATATTTTTTATTTATTTTTTAAACCATAAAACACACTGGTTATTCGTGTTAAAACAGCTTTTAATATTTATCTGGTTATTACATTCTGTTATTCATCTGTGGTGCACTGCCATTAGAGCTGCCATTATTCATATTAGGCATATTACCACCATTGTTAGATGAATTGCCGCCCATTGATGGCATATCACCAGAGCTGTTTCCATTCATATCAGGTGCTCCATTGCCTGACATATCTGGCATTGAGCCGTTAGAATTACCATTCATACCATTATCTGATGAACCGTTATTAGGCATACCTGAGCCGCCATTGCCAGGCATATTCATTCCACCAGCTTTGCCAAGACCGCTTGAAACATTGCTTGTGACATCAGATGTAACTTCAATTGATAATGTAGTGCTTCCTGCTGTAATGTTATAAGTGTTACCTGTTGTTATCTTATCTGAATATACAATTGCTGCGGCATAAGCCTTTGATGGTGTATATGATAATATTTCATTGCCATTTGAATCGCTTAATGTATACTTGCTGCCTCCGCTTACAGATGTAAATGCAGTAACTATACAGGCTCCATTACTTGCACCTTTTGGAATTTCAAGCATTCCGCTTGAGCCAAATGCCATAACTGTTCCACCATTAATTGTACAACTGTCATCATAGTCAATTGCTGTATCGCCGTCCGAGGTTGGACCAAGTACAACGATATATCCACCATTTATTATAATGGAGCCATTGGCATCAAGTCCGTCACCGCTTGCATTTATCAAAAGATTACCGCCATTAATTGTTATACTTCCATCAGATGAATTAATGCCGTCATCACTTGAAACAACGCTTATATCTCCATCATTAATAACTATGTCATCAGCTTCAATGCCTTCATAGCACTGTGTTATATTTATTGTTCCACCATTGACAGTAAGCAAGTCATCCGCATGTACTCCGTCATCACCTGTAGCTGCATTTATAGTACCACCATATATATAGATTTCTGAATTGCAATGTACAGAGTCATCATCAGAGTCTATTGTTATGTCTCCGTCATTGATTATAAGCATATTGCCAGCTTTAATACCTTTTCTGCTCTCAACTGTATCATCTGTGGTAGTTGTTGTCTTATTGTTATTAAAACCAAAACCACCACGGTCCATATACATATTATCTGTATGTGTCTGTGTTGTATCAGCCGCACCATTATTAGTCTTTATATTAATAGTACCATCATTAATAACAAGTATATTTTCAGCCTGTATGCCATCATTAGAAGCCTTAATAGTTATATTACCGCCTTCAATGATAACATTTCCTTTAGTTGTGTCTGTATCATAAGTTGACTTAATCCCGTCTGAACCTGCATTAATATTAATATCACCCGCTACAACTCTGCATAGATCTTTACCGATTATACCGTCCTCAGTACTTGTTATGTTTAATGTACCAGATACGATAATGCAGTCATCTGTACTCTTAATACCATTGCGGTATCCAGCATTGACATTTAATGTACCATTTCCATTGATTATTAAATCCTCTTTAGAATATATAGCGGCTGAATAATCTTCTTCTGTAGATAAACGACTGCTGTCTGTAATTGTATTAGTTGTGTTATCGGCAAGTGTAAGTATAACTTTCTTGGCATTTAACACCTTAATTGGTGCTGTTGTTGTATTGCTTATAGAAGCATTATTAAGAATTAATCTTACAGTTCCCTTATCTGTCGTATTAACGATTATATTTCCTTCTGTTACATTTCCTGATATAACATATGTTCCTGCTTTAGTGATTGTAACTGTTGAACCTGATATTTCAACCGATGAACTATCAGAACTAATCTGGCTTCCAAGTGTAATATGTGAAGCTGATGAATCATCCCATGATGATACCTTATCTTCATCATCTAATTCGATTGATAAATCTGAATCCGCACTTGAGGCAAGTTCCTCGAGTGATACAATGCTCTGGCTCTCTGTTGTTGTATTGTTATTATGAGTATTAGAACAGCCTGTAAATACAGCCCCCATTAACATAGCTGCTATTGTTGCATATAATAATTTATTCTTTACCATATGAGTCATCTCCTTTGTTGTTTATGCGATTATCATAATGGCAAATAGTGGTGTAAATATGTAAATTGTGTGTAAAAAATGTGAAACCAGCCACAAAACTGATTTCACATCTATACTTGTATATTATATACATTTTATGTAAGCCTGTTAAAATAAAACTTTTATGTATCAGCGTAACATATCAGTGTCACTTTGATAAATTAGATATTAACCTTAACAAGACGTGGTCTTAAACCGTTCTTTTCAAGCTCAGATACAATCTGGTCTTTGTGTTCATGTCCGAAAGCTTCAATAGTTATTCTCAATTCAACTGTAGCCTTTCTGTTAATGCTTACAAACTGGTTATGATCAAGCTTGATTACATTACCATTAGCGTTGGCAATTATCTGTGCAACTCTTACAAGTTCCCCCGGCTTATCTGGAAGAAGTACAGATACAGTAAATATTCTGCTTCTCTGAACAAGACCCTGCTGAACAACAGATGACATTGTTATTACGTCCATATTACCACCTGAAAGAATTGAAACAACCTTCTTATCTTTAACCTTAAGCTGTTTAAGTGCTGCAACTGTAAGAAGACCTGAGTTCTCTACTATCATTTTATGATTTTCAACCATATCAAGGAAAGATACAATTAAGTCTTCATCAGGAACTGTTATTATATCATCAAGATTCTTCTGAAGATATGGGAATACCTTTGTACCCGGTGTCTTAACTGCTGTACCATCAGCTATTGTGCTGACAGTTGGAAGTGTTGTAACCTTTCCATTCTTTAAAGAAGCCTGCAGACAATTAGCACCGGCTGGTTCAACACCGATTACTTTAATATTAGGATTAAGAAGCTTGGCAAGTGTAGATACACCTGTTGCAAGTCCGCCGCCGCCAACTGGAACGAGGATATAATCAACTGTTGGGAGTTCTTTAATAATCTCCATAGCAATTGAGCCCTGTCCTGTAGCAACATCAAGGTCATCAAATGGATGAACAAATGTAAGTCCCTTTTCTTCTGCTAACTTAAGAGCATATTCACAGGCTTCATCATATACATCTCCGTAAAGTACAACTTCAGCACCATAACCCTTAGTTCTGTTAACCTTTATAAGTGGTGTTGTTGTTGGCATAACAACAGTAGCCTTTACGCCATACTTTTTTGCTGCAAATGCAACACCCTGTGCGTGGTTACCAGCAGATGCTGTTATAAGGCCTTTCTTTCTTGCCTCTTCTGACATTGTGCTTATCTTGTAATATGCACCTCTTACCTTGTAAGCACCAGTATACTGCATATTCTCAGGCTTAAGATATACTTTATTGCCTGTCTGGTTGCTGAAATATTCGCTGAATATAAGGTTAGTTGGTAATGTAGCTTCCTTTACTTTCTCAGCAGCTTCTTCAAATTTCTTTAAAGTTAATTCTTCCATTGTAAATCTACTCTCCTTATAGTTACTTTATATTATTAAATCAATTATTAACAATAATATACATCATTAATCTAGTTATCAATATAAAATATCATTAATTGAATTAAAATATTACATTAATCATCATCTTCTTCATTATCTGATGTATCAAATAATGCGTTGACAAATGTATCTGAGTCAAACTTCTGTAAGTCCTTAACCTGCTCACCTACACCAATGTACTTAACAGGTATTCCAAATTCTGCCTGAATAGCAACGGCGATACCACCCTTAGCTGTTCCGTCCATCTTAGTAAGAATAATTCCTGTTATATTAGTTACATCATTGAATTCGCGTAACTGTGAAATTGCGTTCTGACCAGTTGTCGCATCAAGGACTATAAGATTTTCCCTATACGCATCAGCATACTCTCTTTCAATAACTCTGTCAATCTTGCGTAATTCTTCCATAAGATTTTTCTTATTCTGAAGCCTTCCGGCTGTATCACACAAAAGAACATCTGCGTGCCTTGCTTTTGCCGCTGCTATAGAATCATATATTACAGCCGCTGGGTCAGAGCCCTCATTCTGTGCAATTATATCTGCACCTACCCTGTTAGCCCATTCTGTAAGCTGTTCAATGGCAGCAGCCCTGAATGTATCAGCCGCAGCAAGGACAACCTTTTTGTTCTGCTCTTTTAAATGGCCTGCAAGCTTTCCTACAGAGGTAGTCTTTCCAACACCATTAACACCAATAAGCATAACAATTGACTTAGTATTCTCAAATTCATATGCATTGGGCCCAAGGTTCATCTTCTCTTTGATTGTATCAATCAATAACTGCTTGCAATCTTTAGGGTCTTTTATTTTATTCTCTTTAACCTTAGCCTTAAGGTCTTCAATAATCTCATCAGTTGCCCTGACACCAATATCTCCCATAATAAGAGTCTCTTCAAGTTCTTCGTAGAAATCATCATCAATTGAAGAAAAGCCATTAAATATATTATCAATGCCCGATACGATATTATCTCTGGTCTTTGTAAGACCTTCTTTAAGTTTACTAAAAAGTCCCATATTAACTCTTCCTTTCTTTAGTCTCATTCAGATCATTGGCAATAAGGTCTACAGAAACAAGAGTTGATACACCCTTCTCCTGCATAGTAATACCATATAATCTGTCTGCCGCAGCCATAGTTCCACGTCTGTGGGTAATTACAATAAACTGTGTATGCTTTGTAAGCTTATGAAGATAATTAGCATATCTTCCAACATTAGAATCATCAAGTGCAGCTTCAATTTCATCAAGAAGACAGAATGGTGATGGCTTTAAGTTCTGTATGGCAAATAATAACGCAATTGCTGTAAGAGCCTTTTCTCCACCTGATAACTGCATCATATTCTGGAGCTTCTTTCCTGGTGGCTGGGATACAATTATAATGCCCGCTTCAAGTATATCTTCATCTTCCACAAGTTCAATTGTACCACGTCCACCGCCGAATAATTCCTTGAATACCTTATCAAATTCCACTTTTATCTCTTCAAATTTGGCAGTAAACTGTGTTCTCATTCCATTATCAAGTTCTGTTATAACCTTCATAAGCGACTGTTCAGCCTCAATCATATCATCGTGCTGTGTCTTTAAGAAAGTATAACGCTCGCTTACTTCTTTATATTCTTCAATGGCATTAACATTTACATCGCCAAGTTTCTTAATAGAAGCTTTAAGTATATTAATCAGCTTTCTTAAATCATTAAGATTAGTTAATTCATCGCTCTTTAATTCCAGTGCATAGCTGTATGTAAGCTCATACTCATTCCACATATAATCAACAAGTGAATCATTAGATTCATCAAGCTTATCGTGCTGGTTATGAAGACGCATGCTTTCTTTTTCAAGAAGGATAATCTGCTCATTAAGGGTTTCTCTTTTCTTAAAGAACTCCTTATGGCTTGCAGTAACCTTTTCTTTGTCAGCCTTTAGCTTGGACAGCTTATCGTTGTTAGCTTCAAGCTCTTTAACTGTCTTTTCAATATTATCCTTAACATCAGTTATTTCCTGCTGTTTAGTCTTTATTAATTCTGCTGTCTGTTTTATCTTATCGTTAATACTCTCTTTTTCATTATCAAGACTATTAATCTCATCAGAAAGTCTTTGAATATTTTCATTAATAAATGCAGCTTTCTGTTCAACTGATGAATGTGATATCTTTAAATTCTCAAGCTTAAGTGATACTGCCGCCTCATTCGCTTTCTTTTCTTCAAGCAGCTTATTAAGGTTCTCAATCTCTTTTCTTGAAGCCTCATTCTCGCTGTCAAGCACATTAAGGCTTCCACTTACCTGCTGTTTATCACTGTTGACCTTTGATATCTCAGCATCTATTCCAGCCTGTTCATTTACTGCATTTGAATATCCATCAATTATCTCTTTTAACTTGTTATCAGCCTGCTTAAGAGTTACATCTAAAGTATTCTTCTTAATGTGTGTCTCTCTTTGCTGTTTATTTAACTGGTCAAGATTATCCCTGTTCTTACCGACTTCACTTCTAAGCTCTGATATAGAAGCTTTGGTTTCTGTTATTGTCTTGCTTATGCTTGAAACTTCTGTCTTAAGTTCTTCAATCTCTCTTCTTCGTCCAAGAAGGTTGCTTGAATTCTTAAAAGCACCACCTGTCATTGAACCGCCTGGATTAAGCTGCTCACCTTCAAGTGTTACAATTCTTAATGAATATTTATACTTTCTTGCAATTACCAGAGCATTTTCTATATTATCAACTACAAGAATACGTCCAAGCAGATACTTTGCAAGTCCTTCATATTCAAAAGACACCCTTACAAGATTGCTGGCAACTCCAACAACACCCTTCTCATTAATGCAGTTATCGTTCTCTAATGTATTTCTTGAATGAATAGCATTGAGTGGTAAAAATGTTGCACGGCCAAGCTTATTTACTTTAAGGTAATTAATAAGTTCCTTAGCAGTATTCTCTTTGTCTGTAACTATGTTCTGGATTGTTCCGCCAAGCGCTGTTTCAATAGCAGTTTCATATTGCTTCTCTACTTTAATAATATCAGCGATAACACCAAGAATACCAGGGGTACTGTCCTTTAACTCCATTATCTTACGGATACTGTTGCCATATCCGTCATATCGTTCAGTTATATTAACTAAAGATTCAAGTCTTGACTTGCTTCTATGGTAATTCTGTGTAAGCTTGTCAAGTTCCTGTGTCTTCTCCGTTATTACCCCCTTAATAGATGTTACATTGGCATTGGCTTCTGCAATAGAATCATTGATACTGCTTATATTAACATCACATTCTTTTAACTGTGAAGTAATAGAAGCTATTACCTGTCTTTGTGCTGTTTCATCACTTTTTCCAGTTATTATCCTGCTGTTTAACTGCGATTTACGGATTTCAAGCTGTTCAAGCATTGTAATGAACTTCTGGTTCTCTGCTTTGATAGATGACTGTTCTGTCAGATTATCATATATAAGTGTCTGACGGTTCTCTATCTGTCCTGATATTCCGTCTATCTCAGCCTTTACAGCCTCAGCTTCCTCATTAATGGCATTAAGCTTTGTGTTATATTCATTAATCTCTGTATTAATCGCCTCTGCCTGCTTCTTTAATTCATTAATCGAAGCTGTCTTGGCAGTCTTATCCTTCTCAATGTCATTAATTCTCTCAGAATGAAGCTGCTTGTTGGCGTTAAATGTCTTAACCTGTTCCTCAAACAGATTAATCTCACCCTTGAACTTCTGGTTATCAAGCTCTAATGCAGAAGATACCTGATTAGTCTGCTCGATTGTAAGATTAAGCTCATTAAGCTGGTTCTCAGCCTCTTCATATTCTGCCTTAGTAGCATCATATTCATTTCTTGAGCCAGCCAGATCATTATCAGCAATCTCTATTTTATTATCAAGCTCAGCAATTTCTTTTCTTATACGGTCAGTTTCTAATAAAAATGCGTTGACATCATATTTTTTCAAATCTGACTTTAAATTAAGATATTCCTTTGCTTTCTCAGACTGTACCTGTAATGGGCCAACCTGCTTTTCAAGTTCTGATAAAATATCATTAACACGGACAAGATTATTTCTTTCATTATCAAGCTTCTTGATAGCCGCAGCTTTACGGCGTTTAAACTTAACAATACCTGCCGCCTCATCAAAAAGCTCCCTGCGTTCCTCAGGTTTACCACTAAGGATTTTATCAATCTGTCCCTGTCCGATAATTGAATAACCTTCTTTACCGATACCTGTATCATAGAACATCTCTGTTACATCTTTTAATCGGCAGGTATGTCCATTAATCTTGTATTCACTTTCCCCTGAACGGTATACTCTTCTTGATACCGTAACTTCATCATATTCAACAGGAAGTGCGTGGTCACTATTATCAAGTGTTATTGCAACATACGCAAAACCAACAGGTTTACGGTTCTGTGTTCCTGCAAATATGACATCTTCCATTTTCGCCCCACGAAGCTGCTTCGCACTTTGTTCACCAAGAACCCATCTTACAGCATCGGCGACATTACTTTTCCCAGAGCCATTAGGACCTACAATGCCTGTAATTCCGTTATGAAAGTCAAATACTATCTTATTGGCAAATGACTTAAAGCCCTGAACCTCTATACTCTTTAAATACATATATACAATTCCTTTGCTATTTTCTTATAGGAATTTCATATCCCTGCTTCTTTAATTCCACAAGTGCCTCATATGCCGCGTGCTGTTCAGCGTGCTTCTTGGTATGACCCTTGGCTGTAACGTGGAACATTCCATTGACCTTCGCACTTGCAATAAAGTCTTTATCGTGCTCTGGTCCTGATTCTCCTATAATCTCGTATACAACTTCCTTATGTGCCGCCTGTACGACTTCCTGTAAAATAGTTTTGCTATCATAAAAGAGTTGCTTGCTTTCCAAATCATTAAGAATAAATGATTTAACGAATTCTTTTGCATTAGCAAAACCACCATCCAGATATATTGCTCCTATTACCGCTTCACAGGCATCTGATACTATAGAATCTCTCTTTCTTCCGCCTGTTAATTCCTCACCTTTACCTAACATTATGAAATTATCAATTCCAATAGCTCTTGCACATATAGCAAGTGTAGGTTCACATACAATACTTGCACGAAGTCTTGTCATCTGGCCCTCATTCATATTGCTGTAATTCTTATAAATGTAATCGCTTGATGTAAGTTCCAGAACTGCATCACCAAGGAACTCAAGTCTTTCATTATCCTTATACTTCTTAATCGTCTTCTCATTAGCATAAGAGCTGTGAGTAAGTGCATTTTTTAAAAGATTAATATCTTTAAACTGATAATTAATTTTATCCATTAACTCAGATAAATTCTTATTATACATTCAATCTCCAATCTGGTGTCAATCTTATAATTATGTCCAATTTATTCAAAAAAGAAAATACAGTCAGATAAAATCCTGCCAGATTACTTTATATGTAACAGGGAATTCTATCAAAATTTCCTGTTACATAAAAAAGCATTAATTTATCCGTGTAATATGCACACTTATAAATTAATGCTCTATTGACACATATTATAGACCCCTGCTATATCAACACCAATATTCTTTATATTAATTATTTAGCAAGTGCATTCTGAATCTGAGTTGCTGCATCTCCTACAGTAACAATATTCTCAATTGCATCGTCTGGAATCTGAATACCGAACTGGTCTTCAATCTCTGTTATAATCTGGAATACATCTAAAGAATCTGCCTTAAGGTCATCAACAAATGCTGATTCTTTAGTAATCTTATCCTCGCTTATATTAAGTACATCTGCAATAATTCTCTGTAACTTCTGAAATTCCATATAAATCCTCCATTCTGACCTGATATCTTAATTATATGAATATCAATATATATCAGGCGTTATACACAATTCTAAATCTGATATTCTTATTATAAATATAACATCTATTCTTGTATTACTATTATAAATATAATATCCGTTCTTGTACTACTTTTATAAATATAATGTACATCCTTGTACTACTATAAATATTATATCTATTCTTCTGTTAATTCCGGCATATGCGAAAGTGACTCAACAATCTGCTCATTAATATTGCTTTTTGAAAATGTCACGCATTGAAGAATTGAATTCTTTACCTCTTTAGCTTTGGCACTTCCGTGTGTCTTAACAACAAGACCATTAAGACCTATAAGTGGTGCTCCACCATACTCTGATGCATCCATAGTCTTAAGTGTACTCTTAATTGAGTCCTTAACAAGCATTGCTCCAATCTTTGACTTAAGATTAGAATAAAATGCACCCTTAATCTTAGATATAATTGTACCAGCAAGACCCTCGTAAAGCTTTAATATAACATTACCAACAAATGCATCACACACGATAACATCTGCACCGCTTCTTGGTATCTCTCTTGCTTCAATGCTTCCTATAAAGTTAATATCATCACACGCTTTAAGAAGTGGAAATGTCTCCTTAACAAGCTGGTTGCCTTTCTCCTCTTCAAGACCAACATTAACTATCGCTACTCTTGGCTTCTTAATCCCAAGACAGTTCTCCATATATATAGAACCCATCTTAGCCCACTGCACAAGAAAAGCTGGTCTGGCATCAACATTAGCCCCACTGTCAACTATCAGCACACAGCCTTTATCAGTAGGAACAATCGCACCTATTGGTGGTCTTTCAACGCCTGGAAGACGTCCAACAATAACCTGTCCACCAACTAATATAGCACCAGAACTTCCTGCTGATACGAAAGCATCAGCTTCTTTATTCTTAACCATATTAAGAGCCTTAACCAAAGATGAATCTTTCTTATGTCTTATAGCCATAACAGGTGGCTCACCTGTTTCTATAACCTCTGTAGCATTAACAACTTCTATCTGCTCTTTGCTATAAGTATATTTGGAAAGTTCGTTATTAACAACATCTTCTTTTCCAACAAGATATACAAAACATTCTTTGCTTGTATTTACGGCATCTACCGCACCTTTAACAATCTCGCCAGGGGCATTATCTCCACCCATAGCATCAAGTGCAACTTTTATCATAAATATACCATTCCTTATATAAATTATGCCTTTTAAATATACTACTAAAATGCTATTTATGCAAGCAAAGCTTAAAAGAAAGCATATGCTAAAAATGTATTTCACCTATATTCTTAATAAGGATCCAAAAAGAATATATCTATGAACAGGAACACCTTTGGTCTTAGCCGTATCCGTCCCACCATCCAGGCAGATTAGAAACTTTCATTTATTAGAAACGTACACGAAAGGCATAAAAAATGAGCCTGCCCTCTAAAGGACAGACTCATTAAATAAGTTACTCTATAGAAATTAATCTACAGTAACGATTTCTTTCTTGTTGTATGAGCCACAAGACTTACATACTCTATGAGGCATCATTAATGCACCACACTTGCTGCACTTTACGAGATTAGGAGCGCTCATCTTCCAATTAGCTCTTCTCTTATCTCTTCTAGCCTTTGAAGATTTATTCTTAGGACAAATTGACATTCGGTTACACCTCCTTAAAATTCTTTAAAATATCTTTGAAAACAGACATTCTTGGATCCAGGATATCCCTGTCACAACCGCACTCTCCTTTGTTCAGATTCGCACCGCAAATCAGACAAATTCCTTTGCAGTCCTCCTTACATAAGGTCTTTCCCGGCATGGATATCAGTATTTCGCCGAAAACTAACTTGTCCACGTCGAGGTCGTATCCATCAATATAGTCTTTTTCTTCTTTTGCTTCTTCCTCGGATGCGTTATCATTAAAGTCAACAATCTCATCAACCGTATAGTCAACGCGTGTATCAACTGGCTCTAAGCATCTGTCACAAGGAATACTAAGGGTAACATAAGAATCAGCCTTAATAGAAAGCTTATTCTTACCTAGCTTCTTAATGATAACATCAACCGCAGGCTTATCAATTATATCATAATCAGAAGAACCTGTATTAAATGTATTCATCTCAATATCTGCTTTATAACTCTTCTCATCCTGTGAACCGGATAAAAGCTCTCTTAAATCAATTAGCATAATTGTCTCCAATTCATACTATATATAGTAAATAAGCATAACGCTTACCACACTTGGTCTATTATACGCACCTTATATTGGTTTGTCAATAACTAATTTAATATATTTAATCGCAATATATTAAACCGCACAATATATTCAATCGTAATATATTTAATCAATTAACATATGTCGTTAATTACTTTACAAGTGCTAATGTTTCTCTTGCAATAGCAAGTTCTTCATTTGTAGGAATTACGCAAAGCTTAACCTTTGATTCTGGTGTAGAGATGATGCCTTCAACACCGCAAGCCTTCTCAGAAGCTGCTTCATCAAGTTCAACTCCGAGGAATCCAAGATATTTACATACCATTGGTCTTAACCAAGCTGCATTTTCACCAACACCAGCTGTAAATGTGATAGCATCAACACCATTCATAGCTGCTGTATAAGAACCGATGTACTTAGCTACTCTGTAAGCATAAGCTTCAAGTGTAACCTTAGCTACTTCATTGCCTTCGTTAGCTGCTGCGTTAAGATCTCTGAAGTCAGAAGAAATACCACCTGACATACCAAGTACACCTGACTTCTTGTTAAGAATATTAAGCATTTCGCTTACTGTAAGATTCTCATGGTTGCAAAGGTATTCGATAATAGCTGGATCAAGATCACCTGAACGAGTACCCATAATAAGACCTTCAAGTGGAGTAAGACCCATAGATGTATCTACACACTTGCCACCGATAGAAGCTGAGATTGAAGCACCATTACCAAGGTGGCATACGATAACCTTAGCTGTCTTAGGGTCAAGGTCAGCAAACTTGATTGTTTCCTTTGATACAAAGCTGTGGCTTGTTCCGTGGAAACCGTATCTTCTTACGCCATACTTTTCATAGTATTCACGAGGAATAGCGTAAAGATAAGCCTTTGGCTCCATTGTTCCGCCAAATGCTGTATCCCATACAGCTACATTTGGCTTACCAGGCATAGCAGCTTCAACAGCTTCAATACCTATAAGGTTAGCTGGGTTATGAAGAGGTCCTAAATCGAAGCACTCTCTTACTACCTTCTTAACATCTTCTGTTACAAGACAAGACTCGATATACTTCTCACCTGCATGAAGTACTCTGTGACCTACAGCAGCAATTTCGTCTGTAGACTTGATCACACCGTGTTCTGCATCCATAAGAGCATCAAGTACAAGCTTAACAGCAATGTTGTGATCCTTCATAGGTGTTTCAACAACATACTTATCCTTTCCTGTTGGCTTATGTGTAAGGATAGAACCATCAATACCGATTCTTTCTACAAGACCCTTTGCGATAACGCTCTCATCTTCCATATTGATTAACTGATACTTAAGTGATGAGCTTCCGCAGTTTAATACTAAAATATTCATTCTTATTAATCTCCTATAAAATTAAATATAAGTTATATAATCATTTAATATAATATAAATCATTTAACAATACTTTCTTTATCGGTTCACCGATAGCACTATATTCAAAATAAAAATATCATATTAAATAATCAGTCTATGTTAGTTATACAAACAATATGAGGGGCAAATAATTCGTCCCTCATATTATTATAAATGATGTACCTGACTGCCGCGTGGCAATCATATCATCAAAATGTATGTACACAATTATTTAGCAGCATCCTGAGCCTGAACTGCTGTCATAGCTACAACACCAACGATATCTTCTGCGAAGCATCCTCTTGAAAGATCGTTAACTGGCATTGAAAGACCCTGAAGAACTGGACCATAAGCGCCAGCCTTAGCAAGTCTCTGAACTAACTTGTAACCAATGTTACCAGCTTCAAGTGAAGGGAATACTAATGTATTAGCCTTACCAGCAACCTTGCTGTTAGGAGCCTTAAGTGCTGCAACTTCTGGAACTAAAGCAGCATCTAACTGAAGTTCACCATCAACAGCAATGTCTGGGTACTTTTCGTTAGCAATCTTAACTGCATCAGCTACCATAGTTACTCTTTCGTGCTTAGCACTTCCGTATGAAGAGAATGAAAGCATAGCAACCTTAGGTTCTGCACCAACAAAGCTCTTGAATGAATCTGCAGATAATGCTGCAACTTCTGCAAGCTTCTCTGAATCAAGATCTGGGTTAACAGCACAGTCAGCGAATACGAATAATCCATTCTCGCCTAATTCACAGTTAGGAACCTCCATAAGGAAGAAACCTGATACACTGCTGATACCTGGCTTAGTCTTTAATAACTGAAGAGCTGGACGGATTGTGTTACCTGTTGAATGGCAGGCACCTGAAACTGCACCATCAGCATCACCGCACTTACACATAAGGCATGCATAGTACATATAATCCTTCTCCATCTGTTCCTTAGCCATCTCAGGTGTAACACCCTTCTTAGCTCTTAATTCAACGAACTTGTCGATATATTTCTGCTTATTAGGATCATTGAATGGATCTACGATTGTAGCACCTGTAATATCATATCCCTTGCTGTTCTCAGCGATTTCTTCTGGTGTACCGATGATTATAAGATTAGCGATACCTTCCTTTAAAATCTTCTCAGCAGCTGCGAATGTTCTCTTATCCATAGATTCTGGTAAAACGATAGTCTTCTTATCTGCTTTTGCTCTAGCGTAAATTGTGTCAATAAATGCCATGATTACTGACTCCTCCTTAAAATATGAATTTCGGCACATTATGTTTACCATTATGTTACCGCTACTTTTGCCCCCATTATATACCTTTTTTTTGCGTAAGACAAGGTGAGGATTGTTCTAAATGTTAAGCAATTTTACTGAATTATGTCTATAATCCAATGTTATTTAAGCTGCTGCATTATCATTTATGGTATCTATAACCTTTTTAATTCCAAACCACACAGTTAAATCTGTGAATATATCTACGACACTTCCTTGATCAGTAAATGGTGATTCCTGAAGAATTGAAAAATCTCTCATCATTCCATTGTGAACAATATATTCTACTATCTGATTTACGAAATAAATCTGTCTGCTATCAAGATTCGTATTAGTAAGATACTCTGAAAATGCTTCTTTAACAGCATTTGCTGTATTTTAATTTAGTCATTTATCAATCATTTGACTAAATTAAAACACTATATGACGTAATTAAATTTAAAATCGTCAATTCTTATCAGATATGGCAATTTAACTTTCATAACTTTTAACAGCTACAGTTCTACACTCAACACTTCTCTATATGGATTGACCGTAGACAATCCTATTTTAGCAATCTGACCATCTATAGGCATAAATAAATCCTGTAATACAGCAAATGCCTGTCTCATCTGCTCCTTATCAAGACATTTGCCAAGTGTAATATGCGGCATCCACGAATATGGCTGATAAAATTTGCTTATATTAGTTTCTGGAATTGTTGCAAATTCATTATATATTGATATTGAAAGATTCATCATATACTCGTTAAGTACAGGTGCGGCATATATCACGCGAGGAAAAAGCTGTCCGACCGATACTATATTTATCGTATTATTTATATTTACAACGCCTTTTTCATCTAAAGGCTGTAACCTTTCCCTGCATACCTTTTCAAATGCTGGAATTAACACATCAACATTCCTTGCCTCAATTGCAC
Organism: Lachnospira sp. CLA-JM-H23; assembly: GCF_040096425.1. NCBI lineage: Bacteria > Bacillati > Bacillota > Clostridia > Lachnospirales > Lachnospiraceae > Lachnospira > Lachnospira sp. CLA-JM-H23. Next base: position 173,152 of record NZ_JBBMET010000002.1, on the reverse strand, counting down.
TGATTGTAAGATGAGGCATAACATTATTCCTTATCATAAAATCATTGCCTGTTTTATCGGCAATTCTTTGTTGCAGATGTTTCAATATTTTATTAGTATTTTCATCAAAATACGCTGATATTAAATACATACCTAACACTCCCTGAATATATAATCTGTGCCAACAGCATACTATTTTCCAACAGTTGAATTGTATATGTTTCCTCTTAATTTAACTCACACTTTTTATCATACCCTGACCGGTCCTCTCACAAAATCGCCCAGTTCTTTAACTCCATACTTTCCAGCAACAATCATATTATAAATATTAGCCGCGTGTATATCATCAAGAAGTATTTCTTTATAGTCAGCGATCTTTGTTATAAGTGGGACTTCCACAGTTTTTCTTATATGTGAAAGATACTCCTGCCCCTTTTTATCAAATCCAAGTACTCTTATATATGGCTCATTGGAATATTTTTCCATATGTTTTTTATCAAGCCCTAGCGTTATCCTTACAAGTGCTCTTTTTATTCTAGAAAGCGGCACTTCTTTCGTCTTTATATGTTCACACAGGCTTCCAAATGAAAACGCCTCATTATCTTTACTTCCTGCCCCATGTGGTACTGTCCTTGTTATCATATCCATAGCCGACTTATATAATCTGCCAGCAATCTCCTTGTTTACATCTGGATACTTCATAACATTTTCTATAAATACATTTTTATCATAACTACTCGCAAAAAGTATATCTAAAAGTCTTGTAAATAACGCTTCCGTTATGTCATCAGGATATATATAATTCGTATTTGAAGATAATATTAAACCTGCTTTTACAGGTATATATTTAGAAATATTATCTGCTTTAAGATTTCCTCTTAACGCCGTTGCACTTGCATAATCACTCATTATATCTGTATCATTATAACTATCTCCCTGCCTCTTTATGGTATAAGGCTTGATAGCATAATTATTTTTTATGATAGCTTTCAGATATTCAACCGCAAGTATGTTATTAGAACTTGTAAGCATTGCCGCAGTGTCTTTATCCGTCAGCTTCTCCACAACCTTCTGTCTTGCGGCAGCATAGGATATTCCATTGGCAGTGTATTTAGATATTTCCTTATATAGTGTATCTTCGTTATCACACAAAATGTGTGCAAGCTTAGAAAGCCTTTCTATATTCCCGCTCTCACTTCCAAAAGCAATACTGTCGGCTTTTATATAATCAAGAACCTTTAAAGCACCAGCGGCAAAGCTCTCAGCACTAGACACAGCATAATTAACAGGCAGTTCAACGACAAGATTAACTCCGCTGTTGAGTGCCATAGAAGCACGCGTATATTTATCAAGAACAGCCAGTTCTCCACGCTGTACAAAATCCCCGCTCATAACAGCAACACTTATATCCGCCCCTATAAGCTCCATTGCTTTATTAAGATGATATAAATGTCCATTATGAAATGGGTTGTATTCTGTTACAAGTCCTACTGCTTTCATATATAAATCCCCTTGTATTTTAATTCTATGAATAAATTCCATAAATATTATGTGCTCTGCGTTGCTTTTCCACGTATCCGAAGTTTCGAAGAAACTTCTAAGTGACTACGAAGTAGTCATATTATATCATATGCCCTGCGTTGCTTTTCCACACATCCGAAGTTTCGAAGAAACTTCTAAGTGACTACGAAGTAGTCATATTATATCATATGCCCTGCGTTGCTTTTCCACACATCCGAAGTTTCGAAGAAACTTCTAAGTGACTACGAAGTAGTCATATTATATCATAACATAAATTATAATTAATATTAAACACAGCGAATATATCCAACACATAAAAATGCCCCTGAAGCTTTTGCTCCGGGGGAATTTTTACTATGTAAGTTATTTCAATATATATGTCACTTCGTTATATATATTAACCACCATATAACTTATGTTGTCATATAACTTACAGCAATATATTAATTCTAAAATGTGTAATTAATTCTAAAATGTGTAATTAATTCTTAAAACTATGTATAGGCGCTGGTATTCTTCCTGGTCTGTTTACAAATGCTGAGCAGTCAAATGTATTAACCGGCATAATAGGAGCATAGCCTAAAAGTCCGCCGAATTCTACAGTTTCGCCAACACCTTTTCCAACAACAGGTATTACTCTTACGGCTGTTGTCTTCTGGTTTACCATACCGATAGCTGCTTCATCTGCAATGATACCAGATATTGTAGATGCCTTTGTATCTCCTGGTATAGCAATCATATCAAGACCTACAGAACATACACATGTCATAGCTTCAAGCTTTTCAATAGTAAGTGAACCCGCATTAACTGCATCAATCATTCCCTGATCTTCACTGACCGGAATAAATGCACCACTAAGTCCGCCTACATATGATGAAGCCATTACGCCGCCTTTCTTAACCTGATCGTTTAGAAGTGCAAGTGCTGCTGTTGTTCCCGGAGCACCGGCTCTCTCAAGTCCGATTTCTTCAAGAATTTCTGCAACAGAATCACCAATTGCCGGTGTTGGGGCAAGCGAAAGATCGATTATACCAAATGGTATACCAAGTCGTCTAGAAGCTTCCTGAGCAACAAGCTGTCCTACTCTTGTTATCTTAAATGCTGTCTTCTTGATAGTTTCGCAGAGTACTTCAAAACTTTCTCCTCTTACACTTTCAAGTGCATACTTAACAACACCCGGACCACTGACACCTACATTGATAATAGCATCATCTTCTGTAACTCCGTGGAAAGCTCCTGCCATAAATGGATTATCATCTGGAGCATTACATAATACAACAAGCTTTGCACAGCCAAGAGAGTCTGCATCTTTCGTTAATGCGGCAGTCTCTTTAACTATTTCACCCATAAGTCTTACAGCGTCCATATTAATGCCTGTCTTTGTAGAGCCAACATTTACTGAGCTGCATATAAGTTCTGTAGATGCAAGTGCTTTAGGAATTGAACGGATAAGCAGTTCGTCGCTCTTTGTCATACCCTTTGATACAACAGCAGAATAACCACCTATGAAATTAACTCCGACTTCATGAGCAGCCTTATCAAGTGTCTTTGCAATAGTTACATAATCGTCAGGTGTTTTACAGCATGAGGCACCAACTAATGAAATAGGTGTTATAGAAATTCTTTTATTAACTATTGGAATACCTATTTCCCTTGAAATATCCTCTCCTGTCTTTACAAGGTCTTTAGCAAGAGTTGTGATTTTTTTATATATTTTTTCATTTACTTCATCAAGATTCTCGCTTGCACAGTCAAGAAGATTGATACCAAGTGTAATTGTTCTTACATCAAGATTTTCCTTCTCAACCATTTTGTTGGTTTCAGTAACTTCATATATGTTAATCATTTTTCTCCTCATTTCCGCATCGCCAATGGCGTATACTTAATAATAGTTAATTAAATTCTGTGCATCATATCAAAGATTTCTTCTCTCTGACATTTAATTACAACACCAATTTCCTTGCCAAGATTCTCAAGTGCTGTTACAACTTCATCAAAGCCTGTATTGGAATTTGATAAATCAACTATCATCATCATATTAAAATAACCTGATACGATAGTCTGTGAAATATCAAGAATATTAATTTCTGTCTTAGCAAGATATGTACACACCTTTGCTATGATACCAACAGTATCCTTTCCTACAACTGTAATTACACATTTTTTCATAATAGTCCTCCATTCTTTGCATTTGTGCATATGTATTTATGTAAATATGCTCTCGCATATTTATACCACTGTAGTGCTATATTTCAAGAAGTGTTGATGGCTCACTTCTCTTTGCTACCTCTATATGAAAATCTTTAGACTTGTATTCATTATCACTTAAGTCTATCTCTAACTTAACTGTTTCATATGCAAGCTTATCATAATTATTCTCTTTGCTTAAATGTCCAAGGTATATCCCTTTAATGTTATCATTAAGAAGAGAATTGATAAGCCTTGCTGATGAATCATTCGACAAATGTCCTTTATTGCCAAGTATGCGCTGTTTAAGATAATAAGGATAACTTCCTATCTGAAGCATATTAATATCGTGGTTGGCTTCAACAAGCATCATATCCGAATTTTCAAGATTATCAATAATATAGTCATCATAATATCCAAGATCTGTTATGACCGATGCCTTGTTATTATCACAATATACACTGTAGGCAACTGGTTCATTGGCATCGTGCGATACCCTGAAACTATGTATTGTCATATCTTTAAGATGAATATCTGTATCAGCTTCAATTATATGGTAATAATCTGAGTCTATATTTCCAAGGCTCGTAGCTGCCTTAATTCCATTAATTGTTCCGTCTGTTGAATATATTGGTATTCCATCTTTTCTTGACATTACGCCAAGTCCTTTTATATGGTCAATATGTTCGTGTGTAACAAATACTGCATCTATATCCTTTAATGATACATCTATGCTGTTAAGCCCTTCTTCTATCTTCTTACGGCTTATTCCAGCATCTATTAATATATGTGTATCATCTGAACCAATATATATACAGTTGCCACTACTGCCGCTTGCAATCGGCATCATTCTCATAAGTCAATCCTCATTTCTATTATTATGAATTATAAATTCTTCACATTACTTAAAGCTTGTTATTCCCAGAATATCTTTATATCATCACCATCATTTAGCGGTGCTGTATATTCACTTCTGATACCATTATGTAATATTACAATATTTCCCTTGGGTTTGGAAAGGTCAAAGTCATAAAACTGGAATAAATCAACAAGCACATAATCACTCTTTCCCTTTAATACAACAGGTGTCCCATTAACGATTATTGACACATCCCTGATTGGCCTTTGAATATCTGGTGCTGTATTAAATGAAGCTCCATCGGCTGATTCTTGTGTATCACCAGCATTATTATTACCTTTAGTCGCATCAGACATATCAGACGAATTATTATCATCACTATCATTCTGGACTGCCGGTCCATTTCCAGCTTCATTATTCTGCTCAGTATTGTTATCTGAATAATAACCTCTGTCAGCATCTTCATTTTCTGTATCATCTTCTAAATCAGCATAGCTTGTCTGCTTAGGCACATTGCTGAATGAAACCATAAAATTCTCATAAACCTTAGTATGTTTATTAGCTGGCATATTATTAACTAATACATCATAATCTTTATAGTCCAGGTCAAGGAATGTAAATAACTGTTCTACTGTATAGAAGTTCTCTATTCTTATTGAGTCTTCATTTCTGATATCATAGAATTCTGACTTTAATTCACCATTAACATATGCAAATCTTGGGCAGACGATATTCTTTCCATTGACAACAAATGTTATATCTGAACCAAATTCTTCTATCTGTCCTAAAGTAATTGAAGCCGGCTCACCAATCGTTGACTCCTCAACAAATATGACATCATTCTGTTCAATTGCTGTATTAAGGCTGGCAGGCTTATTATTAAGTGTAATGACTGCACCTTCCCCGGCAAGACCTCTTACAAGCCTTACTTTGCCATTAACCATAAATTCAATCTGAGCACCCCGTCTTGGGAAAAGCTTCTCATTAGGATAACCTATCTGCATAATCGCATCAAATACTGTGAGCTTATTATTATCATATAACTTAATACGCTCATTATTGACATTAACAAATATAAACTTATTCTTCTGTGTATAATAATTCGTACATATACCTACTGGTGTTACATATAAAGAATCTTTCTCAAAGCCTTCAACATTAAAATCCACTGTTGTAAGGACTTCCTTTCCTCTTATTGCAACTCTTTCAGGTGCTATGCCAAGATTCTTAGCAAGTACCTTGGTGTAACTTGGCATTTTACCGCCACCACCTACAACGAATACAGCATTTACCGGCTTACCGCCATTAAGCTCGATAATCTTATCTGATGTCGACTTTGCCATATTATCAATTGATTCTTCTGCTATTGCCTGTATCTCGCTTGAAGCAACCCTCTGTTCAAGTCCCATAATATCATTGAACACAACCTCTTTATTGTCCGGATTGCTTGCGGATATCTTAATAGTCTCCGCTGTGTTGAAGTCAACAAGATAATTCTTTGCAATCTTTTCTGTTATCTCATCACCTGCTAATGGAATCATACCATAAGCCACAATGCTTCCATCTTTAGTAATACATATATCCGATGTACCCGCTCCGACATCGACAAGACATATGTTAAGAAGTCTGTACTGTTCTGGAATCGCAATATTCATTGAAGCTATTGGCTCTAATGTAAGTGAAGCAACATTAAGTCCAGCATACTCTACTGCCTCGTAAAGTCCATCTACAACTTCTTCCGGAAGAAATGTAGCAATAAGCTCAACAAATATTTTTCTAGCCTTATGCCCCTCAAGGTTACCTATATCATAACCATTAAGCTGATATCTTATAGGTGTATTGCCTACACAGTAAAATCTGTCTTTCTGTGTGGCATCATTGATTGAATGATGTGCATTCTCTACCGCAAGAAGATTAAGCGAATATATATCCTCCGCTGTAACTCTTGTCTCTTCTTCAAATTCATACTCGGCAGTCGCATTAACTGTTCTTAAAACCCTGCCCGCAGCAGCTATACATACATCTTTAAGTTCCATATTAAGCTGCCTTTCAAGTGCAAGCTTAACCTGACGTATTGTATCACCTACTTTATATATATCGTGTATCTGCCCATCAAGCATAGCACGCGTTGTATGGAGCTGCTGTGCCATTGCTGCTATTTTAAATCTGCCATATTCAAGATAACCTACAACGCCAACAACGCTCCTTGTTCCTATATCAAGACCAAACACATAACTATTGTTGGAATTCCTTTCTTTATCCATATCATATCCTCATTTCTGCCCACATTTTAACACAAGAGCCACTTTAGCTCAATAAAATGTTTTGTATCTGTCTGAAAGTATATTCTAAATCCTTATTATTATCAATACAATAGCTGCATTTATCTTTAATATTCTCTAATGCCTGCTGGCTCTTTAATATATTATCAATCTTCTCATCACTATAGCCACGGCTTTCTTTTAAGCGCCGTCTTCTTATATCCTCTGATGTGTCTATATACCATACCTCATCGCAGAATACATCATAATGTTCTGTAAGCAGCAGTGCTGACTCAACAAATGTATAATCTAATCTTCCAGCTATTTTATTATTCGTTATGCGTGTGATAACCTCCTGCTTTACTGCCGGGTGGACTATACTATTTACTGCCATACGTTTATTAGCATTAGAAAATATTATATCTGCCAGCTTCTTTTTATCAATCTCTCCTGTTTCATCGACAATATCTTCGCCAATCAATGCTATCATCATTTCATATGTCTTAGAACCTTTTGTATACAATCCTTTTGCTACATCATCTGTCATAATAATATCACAGTTATAATTATCAGCTAAATATTCAAGAACTGCTGATTTACCAGCACCAACTCCACCTGTTATTCCAATTGTCTTCATAAGTAGTCCTCATTTATAGTTATAATATACTTTTCTATGCCTATAGCATTAATGTGCCTCAAGCCAGTTTTTACCCTGCTTTATATCTATTTCAAGTGGCACTTTAAGACTTACTGCCTCTTTCATACCCTCTGTTAATATCTGTCGTACTTCATCAATTTCATCTATAGCTGTTTCAACTAAAAGTTCATCGTGAACCTGTAATATAAGGTGTGATTTAAGACCTTTTTCCTTTAAAGCCCTGCTGACCCTAATCATAGCAAGCTTAATAATATCAGCCGCTGTTCCCTGTATTGGTGCATTCATAGCAACTCGTTCCCCAAATGAACGCTGCATAAAGTTACCAGATGAAAGTTCAGGTATCTCTCTTCTTCTGTTAAACATTGTAAGAGAATATCCTTTTTCTTTGGCAGAGCTTACAAGTCCGTCAATAAATTCTTTAATTGATGGATATGTCGCAAAATATTTGTCAATATAAGCCTTAGCTTCTTTTGGTGTAATACTTAAATCCTGACTAAGACCAAACGAACTCATTCCGTATATTATTCCAAAATTAACTGCCTTGGCATTGCTTCTCTGTAATGGTGTAACCTCATCTATAGGAGTATTAAATACCTCTGCCGCTGTTGCCCTGTGAATATCTTCTGATGAATTATATGCAGCTATAAGCTTCTCATCACCTGACATATGGGCAAGTATTCTTAACTCAATCTGTGAATAATCGGCATCAATAAACACATAGCCGTCTTTTGGAATGAATACCTTTCGTATCTTCTTTCCCATCTCCATTCGTATTGGTATATTCTGAAGATTAGGGTCTGTACTGCTTATTCTTCCCGTAGCAGTAATTGTCTGGTTAAATGTTCCGTGAATCCGGCCATCTTCTTTAATATATGCTGTAAGTCCGACAGCATATGTTGAATTAAGCTTTGCTAACTGTCTATATTCAAGTATCTTCTTAACAATTGGATAATCTGGTGCAAGCTTATCTAAAATATCTGCGGCTGTAGAGTAACCACTTTTTGTCTTCTTTCCGTTAGGCATACCCATTTTCTCAAACAGAATAACACCAAGCTGTTTAGGCGAATTAATATTAAATTCTTCGCCTGCAAGCTCATATATCTCTTTCTCAAGGACATTTATCTTCTCTGTAAGTACCTTTGAGTAATCATCAAGCTCATTCTTGTCAACCCTTATACCGAATCTTTGCATATCGTAAAGCACGAATACAAGAGGCATTTCTATATCATTGTATAATGAATACATATCCTCTGATATAAGGACATCTATAACAGGCTGTGCACATCTATAATTTACATATGCCTTAAAGCAGGCAAGTTTAAACAAGTTCGCATCATCAATATCAAAGCTTTCCTTTATGCTTCTCTTTCCAAGAAGCTCTGTCTGTGACATAACAAGCATTGAAAGGTATTCTCTTGCCAGTGCTTCATAATCATATCTTTCATTATTAGGATGAATAAGATATGCCGCAATTGCTATATCCATAAATGCCTGTTCTGATACTTCAAGGCTGTCATCGTTATTTCCATCTTTATAGTTATCAAAAATGTAAAGATAGTCTTTAAGATTATCAATTACAACATTCCTGTTATCTGAACACTTTATTAATATCATAAGCTTATCTTTTAAATAATCAGATGTAATAAAGCCTCCAGCTGGAATATAATATATATCCTCATCAGAATATGATATCGAAACTCCAAGAAGCTCGTCTTCTGCAATTATTCCAAGTCCGATTTTTTTATTTTCTTTAATATGTGAAGCTGCTGTTTCAAACACTTCCTCGGCTTTGGCAAAATCCTCCACCTTATAAAAATGTTTACAACATTCAGGCTCTGACTGTGTACCATTGTCACATCTTTTAAGCATATTCTTGAAATCGTAACGCTTAAAAAGCTTATATGACTCCTGATTAAACATATCATTAATATCCGCATTATTAATGTCATAATCGACATCAACATCTATCTTAATCTCTGATAAATAACGGCTTAATTTAATCTGCTCAATATTTTCTTCTATTGATTTCTTAGCCTTTGGCGGCTTTAATTCTGATATATTATCAATAATATTATCTATATTATGATACTTTATTATTAAAGCTGAGGCTGTCTTAGGGCCTATTCCCGGTGCACCAGGTATATTATCAGAGCTGTCACCCATAAGTGCCTTCATCTCTATGAATTCCGCAGGTGTTACGCCATAAAGTTCTTTTACATCTTCTGGATAATAATCTTCAACCTCTGTAACTCCCTTTTTAGTCTTTGGTATACGGATTTTGATATTAGTATCTGCAAGCTGCAACAAATCCCTGTCACCAGATACAATAGACACGTCAATTCCCTGCTTCTGCGAGTTCTTGGCTATTGTTCCTAGAATATCATCTGCCTCAAAGCCTTCTTTTTCTACTATAGTTATATTCATAGCTGTAAGTAGTTCCTTCATAAGCGGAACCTGCTGTCTTAACTCAGGAAGCATCGGCTTTCTTGTGCCTTTATAACCATCATATACTTTATGTCTGAAAGTTGGTGCACTAAGATCAAATGCAACTGTAACATAATCAGGCTTTTCCTCATCTATAAATTTAAACATAATATTAAGGAATCCATACATTGCATTAGTATGTATTCCTTCGCTGTTAGTTAAATCAGGCACTCCGTAGAATGCCCTGTTTAATATACTGTGCCCATCTATAAGCAGCAATTTACTCATTCTAAATCTCCATTCCAGCTGGAAATCCTGTAAATAGCAGGATACAAAATGCCGTATTACAACATTCCAGCTTTTAATAATATCTGATTATTATACAAATAATAAAAGTCAGAAGCATAATTACTTCTATCATAATATTCAATATTGTTATATTATGATTCCATTCTCTTATTGCATTGCATTTATCTATGCTTAGAGATAATTTCAAGTCAACTAATGTCTTAAAATCATAGCTGTCTATGCAGGCTTTGATAGCTGGAGGGGTATTTTTTGATATATTGTCTTCATCAAGTCCGTATGACACAATATAATATATCTCCAGTTCTTCTTTGCAGTCCTCACAGTTAAGTATATGCTGTATGAATTGTTCTTCCTGCTTTAATGAAAGATTGCCTTTGTCGTAATCTTTAATCATTTTCTGAATTTGCTTGCAATTATCCATAATATGCCTCACTGAGCCAATAGTTTGTCGGACGGACGAAATCGCACAAGATGTGCTCTTCTGGTGGTATCCGAATTTAGTTCTTAATTCAGGCTAAAACCATTGGGGTATTTTAGTACGCCGTGCAGGTTCTGGAAAGCTTTGCTTTCCAGAACTGTCGGGCATTCGCCCTATCAGTCTAAAGCCCAAAGAAGAACTTTGTGCAAGCACAGTTCTTCCTCAGGCTTCAGACTGGCACGGCTCATTGCTTACGCACATTATAGCAGAAAATGCACAGACTTTCCATTAAAAGTCTGTGCATTATTAAAAAATACATTACTAATTTCAGGTTGTTACATTTAACGGATATTTATTTATCCCTGTTAATAACTCTTAATATGAGGTTGACAGCTTCATCTATACCATAGCTTGCACTGTTAATACATAAATCATAGTTGTATGCCTGCCCCCATATATTATTGGTGTAGAATTTATAGTAACGTTCTCGCTTTTTATCCAATTTAACCAACCTCTTTAATGCCTTAGAATATGGAATTTTCTCAAGTTCCATAATTCGTCTTGCTCTCTGCTGTACAGGTGCAGTAATAAATACACTGACGTGAGGTATATTGTTATTCTTAAGAATAACGTCAGCACAACGTCCGATAACAATAAAATCCTCTTTCTCAGCAAGTTCCCTAAGAATTTCTGATTCATTAAAGAATGCCGCATCATTAGCTGGAAGTCCGTGGTTACGGCTGAAACGTCTTGCCTTTTCTGGATTAATCATTTCGTGGCTTAAGTCAATCTTCTTGCTCTTCCATCTTGCATCTTTTTCTGCATCTTTACGGATAACAAGATCCTTGAAAATCTCAGCATCATAATAGTTAAGTCTTAATTTATCAGCAAGTGCAAATCCGATATCAGTACCAGCACTTCCCTCTGTACGGCTTATACATATTATCATTCTATTATCGTTGTTATTTCTATGGAAGTTAGATACATTTAACTCACTGATTGATGTATCAAGTATATCAACTGAACCAAATCCGTGAGGAAGTTCTGCTATCTCGTTTAATATGTCATTATACTGACGCATAAACTTAGACTTAGCTTCCTTATCCTTAATTGTTCTTGCCATATTTCCTACAAGAGCAACTTCACTTCTTAACAGATATCCGTGTGGGTTAGTATATATAAGTGCACTAAGCTTATCAAGACATTTGTCCGCATCACCTATAAATACTCGTCCAAGTTCTGAACCTACACTCTCATATACATTGCTATCAAGTTCATATATCTTCTTAGCAAGATTGTAGGCAATTGTCTTAGCATCATCATTTGATGACTTATTCTCATTATTGATACTATTATCAATATTATTAACATTATTATCGCTCATATTGCCTTCCTCCTATAAAAAGAATATTAATGTGTCAAGTATAAACACAGGAACTAAAATACCTATAGACCAAAGCATATATCCGAAGAAACCAGGCATTCTGACACCATTCTCGTCTGCAATGGATTTAACCATAAAATTAGGTGCATTACCGATATATGTACCAGCTCCCATAAATACCGCACCACAAGATATAGCAGTAAGAAGCTTCACAGTTATAATACCTGCACTTGTTGTAATACCATTTGTAAATCCTAATGTACCAGCAGTGGTAAAGAATACAAGGTATGTTGGTGTATTATCAAGGAAACTTGAAAGTGCACCTGTTGTCCAGAACATCTGCCATGCCTTGTTAATTCCAAGTGTTGGACCAACAGCCTTAAGAATCATCAAAGCTGGCTGCATTGTAATAAATATACCTATAAAAAGTACAGCTACTTCCTGAATTGCACCCCAGTTGAAATGGTTCTTGGTTCTAATCTCAGATGGTGTTGTCTTAAATGACAATAACGCTGATAAAAGAATTATTGCAATCTCTATCATTGTAACAAATGAGAATGTTACTTCTCCAATATGTAATCCCTTAAGCTCTCCGTTAGCTCCGATAAATGCTGGGACATTAGTAAGTGTACCACTGAGTACAACGGCAATTACGATTGTTACTATAAATATAATATTGTGAGCACCCTGAAGCTTTAATTCTGTTGATTCCTTACTTATATCAGGCACACTACCCTCAGCAATATCAAGTCTGTAATTATGTCTGTCAATCATATAGAATATTGGAAGCAGAATTACAAGGTTAAAGCATAATACTGGAAGCAGATGTAAACTCCATGTAAACGGAACCCCTCTCATAAATCCCATAAGAAGTGGTGGATCACCAATTGGTGTAAGACAGCCACCCATATTAGAGATAAGGAATATAAAGAATATCATAATATGACTTCTTCTATGTCTCCAGGAGTTCATCTTAATAAGCGGACGAACCAATAACATACTTGCACCAGTTGTTCCTATTAGGCTGGAAAGAAATGTTCCTATTAATAATGTAATTGTATTTACTCTTGGTGAACCAACCAAATCACCATCAACAGATATATTACCTGTAACACAGAATAAACCAAATAATAAAATAATAAAACTAAGATAATCGTTAATTATACATTCAAGCACCGTTTCCGCTGCTGTTGATGCACCTTTTGTTACCGCATATGGAATGATAAATAAAAGTGACCAGAATATAACTGCGTGTATCTGATGACTTTCCCACCATTCAGCTTTCACAAGTGGCATAATTGCAATACATAAAAGTAATCCTGCGAAAGGGATACAAAGCCATAATGGCAACATAATAAATTCCTCCTGTTCATAATAATGATTATTTATTAGATAAACATAACCTCAATGTTTATTGCTAAAGAATTATAGTCCATTTATAAAAAAAATAAAAGCATTATTAAGTTTTTATTTAAAAACAACAAACCACTTTTCGCTTTTCACACAGCATTAATATATAAAAATACAACAAACAATATATAAGCATAACAAATAATATAAATACACAGACAACTATATATAAACACATAACAAGCAATCTATAAGTAAATGCCAAATTGTATATAAGCCATTTCTATTACATAGTCTATATGTTATACTTTAGACAAATAATTAATTAGTTTACTTATGGAGGTTATTATGTACGACTTAAATGTATTGATATTTGATATAAATAAAACTGCCGAAGATGAGGAACAGGTAAAGACATTAAACAACCTGTTAAGTCTCTTTGGCGGCAAAGCAGAGATAAAAAATAAGTTCGATAGAAACCAGCTTGTATTATCCTACGATGAAGAAAAGCTCAAAAAATGGAAAACAAGAAATGCAGGCCGCACAAGCAATTACTATAATCTTTCCGTTAAAGAAGTCAGGGAAATGATTAATACACTGGGTGCAGAGCAGGCAGCCGCCAAGCTTGGAATGACCAAGCAGGGAATGTATAAAAGGCTAAAACGCTGTCTGGAAATTGATACAGAACGATTCTAGCCATATCTTACACCAAAAATCACAAAAAGGAAGCCTTTATACAAAGACTTCCTTAATCTATTAATGCGGAAGATGGGACTTGAACCCACACGATGTCACCACCGGCAGATTTTGAGTCTGCTGCGTCTGCCATTCCGCCACTTCCGCATAACAATAAAATAATACCATAACATAATTAAAAAGGCAAGTAGAAAGTTTCTTTTACTGTTAAAAAAATGCCAGACCAACATACATCAGTCTGGCAGGTAAATAACAATATTCAATTACATAACACACAGCACTATATTTTATAATTCTTGTGCTCATTATACCATATGCCCTGCGTTGTTCTTCAACGCATCCGAAGTTTCGAAGAAACTTCTTAGTGACTACGAAGTAGTCATATTATATCCTATTTTCTGCGTTGTTCTTCAACGCATATGAAGTTTCGAAGAAACTTCTAAGTGATTACGAAGTAGTCATATTATATCATAATTCTCGTGCAGTTTTTCTGCACATGTAAAGTTCCGTAAGGAACTTTTAAGATGAGCACTCTTGTGCTCATTATACCCTAGAACAAAGAATTATATAATTCCTCATACTTCTTAGCTGAACTCTTCCAAGAGAAATCTGCTTTCATTCCTCTGTCAACTATCTTGTTCCACTCTCTCTTGTGGTTATAGTATACGCTCTTAGCATAATTAATAATCCCAAGCATTTCGTGGGCATTGTAATTAGCAAATGAGAAGCCTGTTCCTGTACTCTCATATTCATTATATGGCTCAACTGTATCCTTAAGACCACCTGTCTCTCTAACTATAGGCACTGTACCATATCTTAAAGACATAAGCTGGCTGAGTCCACAAGGCTCAAACAATGAAGGCATAAGGAATGCATCACAAGCTGCATATATCTTGTGTGACATCTCCTCTGAATAGTAAATATTAGCAGATACTCTGTCATTATATTTCCAGTCAAAATGTCTGAACATATTCTCATATTTCTCTTCACCAGTTCCAAGAACTACAAGCTGTACATCTTCTGCACATAACTCGTCCATAACATAAGCAATTAAATCGAGACCCTTCTGGTCTGTAAGTCTTGATACTATACCTATCATAAACTTGCTCTTATCCTGTGCAAGTCCCAGTTCTTTCTGGAGAGCAACTTTATTCTTCCACTTTTCTTTACGGAAAGTAATCTGATTATAGTTAGCCGCAAGAGATTTATCTGTCATAGGATTATATACTTCGTAATCTATGCCATTAACAATACCACTAAGAACATTAGCTCTTGCATTCATAAGACCATCAAGATTCTCACCATAGAAAGGTGTCTTAATCTCCTCTGCATATGTCTCGCTAACAGTAGTTACCCTGTCAGCGTATACTATGCCACCCTTAAGATAATTAGCATCTTTATATGCTTCAAGCTTATCTGATGTAAAATAGCTGTCATCTAATCCGGTAATATCCTTTACCTTCTTAAGATCCCATATACCCTGGAACTTAAGGTTATGTATAGTCATTATTGACTTTACACCATTGTAGAAATCCCCAAGTGCAAAACGCTCGTGTAAATATACCGGAATAAGTCCTGTCTGCCAGTCATTGCAATGTATTATGTCTGGCTTAAAACCAATAACAGGTATTGCTGACAAAGCAGCTTTGCTAAAGAATGCAAATTTCTCAATATCTTCGTGTATCCAGCTATAAGGCTTTGGTCCTCCAAAATAGAATTCATTATCAATAAAATAGAATGTAACTCCATCATACTCCATTTCAAATACGCCAACGTACTGTGTACGCCAAGCTAAATCAATATAGAAATGAGTCTTGTATACCATCTTCTCTCTGTACTCCCAAGGAATACATGTATACTTTGGAATCATAACACGAACATCAAATTCATCCTTATTAAAATACTTAGGAAGCGAACCAACAACGTCAGCTAAACCTCCTGTTTTAATGAAAGGTACTGCTTCTGATGCAATAAATAAAACATTCTTCATATAATCCCCTTTCTATACATCTATGTAACTAAATGTATAAATATAATCAATGTAATAACTATATTAAAACATATTTTTCAAAATATATCAATTACCAGTATCTTCTTACACCAATTATCTGCATTCCGATATTAACTGAAGAAACCTTTACATAATCACCAGGTACAGAAGCATGTATCATCTGTCCTCCGCCGATGTAGATACCAACGTGTCCCGGGTAACATATTACATCACCTGGCTGTGCGGCACTTATGCCACCTGATACAGCAACGCCTCCATATGCCTGTGAACTTGATGAACGGGCAACACCAGATATACCTGCCTGTGCAAGTACATATGATACAAGACCTGAACAGTCAAATCCACTTGGTGAAGCTCCACCACTTCTATAAGGAACACCAACATATCTGTAAGCTATTGAAACAATGTTAGATGCAACTGATGAATCATTATTAGCTGATGTAGGTATTGATGTAACTTTTGTCTTAGTTGTTGTCTGACCGCTTGTTGCAGCTGCTCTTGCTGCTTCTGCCTGTCTTTTCTGTTCTAATGCCTTAGCAGCTTTTTCATTAGCTTCTGCTAATAATTCGTCAAAGTTGCTGATATCACTCTGTGCAGCATCAATTGCTGTATAAAGTGTAGCCTGCTTGTTAGTAAGCTCCTTCTGCTTGTCATTAAGAGCTGCCTGCTTAGTCTCTAAATCACTTTTATATTCAGCGATAGATGCTGCTGTTGCAGCCATCTCTTCAAGCTTGTTACGATCATAGTCATATACCTGCTGCATATAACTTGCCTTATTAATAACATCACTCATATCAGATGCTGTAAGGAATACATCTGAAATTGATGTTGACTGGTCTTCATACATATATTTAATTCTTAATTTAGTATCATCAAACTGTTTCTGCTGTAACTGTTGTGCAGCTTCAAGATCAGCGTTAGTCTGGTCAATCTCATCTGAGAGATCTGCCATATCCTGTTCTAAAGAACTCATCTCTGTAAGAAGATAGGCAGCCTGCTGCTGCAGCTGATCAAGTTCATTCTGTTTATCCTGCTTCTGCTGTGTAAGTGTACTGATTTCGTCAGCAAATGCTGTTGAACCTATAATTGTTGTTCCCGCAATAGTTGTTGCCAATGCTGCTGCAGCAAACGTTTTGAATACTCTTTTACGCATATATAAAACTCCTAAATATTACAATTTTGTTAAAACATTTTTACAAATACGTTAATATTATAATATACAAAGTTCAATATAGCAAGAAAAAACCGCAAAAAAGCTGATAAACTGTCAGTATAATTCCTAAAAAACCATCAAACTGCTGTCTGATGAAGCCTTATATTATCTGATATAAGTGCTATGAATTCTGAATTAGTCGGCTTGCCTTTGCCATTACTGATTGTATATCCGAACAAATCGTTAAGAATATCCGGATTACCTCTGTTCCATGCAACTTCAATAGCGTGTCTTATAGCTCTTTCAACACGGCTTGGTGTTGTGTCAAACTTTTGGCTATAGTTGGATAAAGGACTTTGGTAATACTATTTATTATATCCGGATCATTAACCGCAAGTGTTATAGACTCTCTCAGATACTGATAACCCTTTATATGTGCTGGAACACCAATCTCGTGTATCATTCCTGTAATCTCATTCTCAAGGATATGTTTGTTATGAGGAATACTGTCGTTAACCGATTTTTTTATATTGACAGGCTTTATATTAATAATTCCTCCAATATATTTAATGCGGTCAATCAGCATATTATTATCAAATGGTTTCATAACATAATATGTAGCTCCCATATTGAAAGCATCCTCTGTCACTGCTTCCCTTCCAACTGCACTAATAACAATAAATGCAGGATTAACACAATCATTATCCTCCCTTATCCTCTGCATAACAGTTAGTCCGTCAATCTGCGGCATAATAATATCAAGAAGTACAATATCAGGCTGTGTCTTTTTAATGACATCAACTGTATCCTCGCCATTCGTTGCTGTACCTACAACATCTAACTGCGGCTCTCCATTAATAACCTCTTTGATTACTTCTACCATTCTCTTGTTATCATCCGCAATTACAATTTTCAATGGATTCATAAGCAATTCTTCCCCTCGTCATATAATAATATATAAATATGCTATCCGCCAAAAGAACCTATCTTTCAGCACCGCATAATGAATATATTTATTATTATATATTTAAAAATGTAATTTTACAACGAAAACACATCGCAACTATCGACATAATTCGACAAATAAAATTAAATCATATAAATATATTGGCATTATAAACCTTTTTATTTAGCTTCATTATTGCAGATAATAATATCATCAGATAAATTTCAAATAAATTTTAAAGGAGGAAAACTATGCTTATTAATAAAAATACATTTTCTAATAAATTATTAAATAAGTATATTTACTGGTCAGGAATAATAACACTTTTATTTATTCTTATTACATCTTATGTAAACTATGTTAATAAGCATTTTCCTGAACAGATATATATAACTGAGCAAAGCGATACAAGTATCAACCTGTCACTCCCCGTTACCGGAAGCGTTCACAACACGCAGAATGGTACTAATAACAGTCTTGCAAATGCTGATTTCAGCCGAGAGGTTACTTTTATAACCGGCAGTCCTGGAAGTTACCACATCGACCTTCATCTGTTCGGCTTCTTATTTTTAAAGACAGTAAATGTCAATGTAGTTGATGAAAAATACGTCTATCCCTGTGGCTTTCAGGCTGGCTTATATCTGAAAAGCAGCGGAATACTTGTAGTAAAGACCGATTCCATCGAGAGCAAATCAAGTGGTACAATAACCCCCTGCGAAAATATTATTACCAAAGGCGATTACATTTTAAGAATCAATGATGAAGAAATCAATTCCAAGAAGCAGTTATCTTGCAAGGTAAATGAATGTGCTGGCGAGAAGCTTAATATAGAATTACTGCGTAATGATGAAATAATAAATGTAACTGTAACCCCTGTTGAGGATAAAAACAGTGAATATAAGCTAGGTCTGTGGGTAAAAGATGATGCACAGGGTATAGGAACAATAACTTATATTGATACAGATTATAACTACGCTGCACTTGGTCACCCGATAACTGATAATACCACCGGCAAAGCCCTTAATATTAAATATGGCAGATTATATAACACAAGAATTCTATCAATAATAAAAGGACAGAATGGCACTCCTGGAGAATTGCAGGGAATTATAGACTACAAGAACAGTACCCCGATAGGAACAATTGACAAGAACAGCTCTTACGGAATATATGGAACAATCGACAACTCTATTGTAAAGAAGCATTCTCTTTCACTTATGAGTGTCGGTTACAGATACAGTGTCCACAAGGGTAAAGCATATGTAAGATTTTACAGGAATAATAAATATGATGACTACGAAATTAAAATTACACAGCTTAACAATAACGATTCCAAAAATATCAGTTTTGTTGTTACCTCTGAAGAACTTCTTGATATGACTAATGGAATTGTACAAGGTATGTCTGGCTGTCCTATTATTCAGGACGGAAAGATAATAGGTGCTGTAACACACGTTCTTATTGATGACTCAAGAAGCGGATATGGCATATATATAGAAAATATGCTTAATGCTTCATAAAATTAACAGCTGGTATATACATACCAGCCGTTAATTTTTCAGAGTGCTTTTACTGTTCCAGATATAATTATTATAATAACTATATCTAAAAATCACAACTCTGATTTCACTTTATCAGCCATAATCTTTAATTCTTTGGCATTCTCAAGCACAGAGTCTGTAAGTGTCTCACCGGATAACATTCTGGCAATTTCATTAAGACTATCATCTCCTGCGACCCTCTGGATATTACTGTAGGTCTTATTATCGTGTACACTCTTTTCTATTATGTAATGGGCATCTGCCATAGCCGCAATCTGTGGCAGATGTGTTATACATATTATCTGATGCGATAACGAAAGCCTTGCAAGCTGATTAGATACCTTTGAAGCCGTCTTACCACTTATACCTGCATCAATCTCATCAAATATAAGTGTCTTATCTGCATCTTCTGACATAACTGTCTTTATGGCAAGCATAATTCTTGAAAGTTCACCACCCGAAGCAATCTTTGATAATGGCTTTAAATTCTCACCAGGGTTCGTTGATATCATAAATCTTACATTATCACAGCCCTTTGAAGATAAAGATGGTTCTTTAGCAAAATCTATTCTGAACTTTACATCTAAAAAGTTAAGATTCTTTAAAGAAGCTATGAATTGCTCTGCAAGCTTTACTGCTGCCTGCTGTCTTATGGAACTTAGCTTTTGGGCTATATCCCACGCCTTACAGCATGCTTCTTCATACTCTTTTTTCCTTCTGCTTATAAGCTCATCAAAATTGTAATAATCTGCAAGCTTCGCATTAACAGCCTTTAAGGTATCATTAATAGCCTCTATTGAACTTCCATATTTGTTCTTAAGATTATTAATAAGATCAAGTCTTTCCTGTAGTTCGCTAAACTCTCTTGGATCATATTCAGAGTTCTCTATATATGAACTGATACTGTGTCCGGCATCACGAATAAGTCCTTCAGCATCAGACAAAGTATCACAGCACTCTTTCAATACATCATCATATTCACTTGCTGTTATAAGTGACTTTAATGCAGTTCCTATCATATCACTTATATTATCATTACCTGAATTCAAAAGCATATCTGCATACGAAAGCTCATTAGTAATCTTCTGGTAATTATTAAGCTTATGATATCTTGCTTCAAGCTCCTCATCTTCATCTGGCTGTATATCGGCAGTCTGTATCTCATTAGCTTCATACTCAAGAAATGCTATCTCTTTTTGAAGTTCATCTTTATCCTTATCAATAAGTTCTAACGCTTTCTTTGCTTTAACCATATCTTTATATGCCTCTTCCATAGCCTCTCTTAATTCAGCTATTTCATCAGCACAGAATGTATCTACAACCGTCAGATGATTAGCATCATCCATAAGTATCTGGTTATCGTGCTGTCCATGAACATCTATAAGATAGCGTGCAAGCTTCTGTGTCTGTGCCGCCGTAAAATTCTGTCCATTAACCTTTATCTGCGAACGTGTTGGTGTTATCTTTCTTGAAATAAGCAGTTCACCATTCTCAATATCTATAACTCCAAGCTCTTTTATGCGTTCAATTACATTATCATCTTCAATATTAAAAAGCAGTTCTGAAAGTCCATATTCTGCACCTGTTCTTATAAAATCAGGCGATGTCTTGGCACCTAGTGCCGCATTAATAGAACCCAATATAATAGACTTACCTGCACCTGTCTCTCCTGACAGAATATTAAGCCCCTCTTCAAAATCAATATTTTCTTCTTCTATAAGTGCAAGATTCTTAACATGTAAATTAGATAACATATTCCTCCTCTGATACTATATCTTTATAATACTATGCCTTTATAAGTTTCTTAAGTTTATTAGAAACATTTACAGTATCCTTAACAGTCCTTACAGCACACATAATAGTGTCATCACCTGCAATAGAACCAACTATCTCATCAAGCTTAAGTGCATCCAGTGCCGCACACACCGCCATTGCCATACCCGGAACAGTCCTTATAACAAGAATATTCTGTGCCATATCCATAGAAAGATAGCCTTCCTTTAGCACTCTTATATATTTGTCATTAGGTACAGGACTGCTATGTGAAAGAGTTGTATACTTCTGATTAACCCCGTCAATTGTGACCTTGGTAAGATTAAGTGCTCTTATATCCCTTGAAACAGTCGCCTGAGTTACATTATATCCTGCTTTATTAAGTGCATCAGCAAGCTCTTCCTGAGTTCCTATATTATTATCAGCTATAAGTTCTAATATTTTTTTATGTCTGTCTGATTTCACTTTTCTTCTCCTATTCCGGCTACATTTTATTCCTTATCCTTTCAAGGAAAGAAATTCTGCTTGTCTTTATAAGCCGTGCTGTCTTATCAGAACGGGTAATAACAACTCTGTCCCCTGTTATGACATTACAATAGCTTTCTCCATCATATGTAGCTACTCTTTCTTCTGATAATTTCTTATTATCATTCATCTGTATTACAATCTCATCATTCTGTTCAAATATTATGCTTCTCTGAGTAAGTGTATGTGCACATATTGGTGTAATCATTATAAGATGTGCATTCGGCTGGACAATTGGTCCGCCTGCCGATAAAGAATAAGCTGTAGAACCTGTCGGCGTAGATACTATAACTCCGTCTGCCGCGAACGAATTAAGATATTCTCCATTGACATATATATCAAAATCTATAACCCTTAATATTCCCCTTCTGCTAAGAACTACATCATTAAGTGCTACATCTTCATATATAAGCTCGTCATCACGGTATATCTTTCCATCAAGCATCATCCTTGTATCTATCTCATAACAGTCATTAATAAGGCTTTCAAGGGTATCATACACTGTGTTCATATCTGTATCAGTAAGATACCCCAGCGTTCCTATGTTAACACCAAGAAGAGGTATATTCTTAGAATTAAGGTCTCTTGCCGCCTGTATAAGCGTACCATCCCCACCAAGAACAATTATGCATTCTGTATCATCTGGCACAATATCAGCATTCGTATAACAATAATCAGTATGTTCTACATCTGCCGAGTCAGGATTATATATACAGCTTACATTGTGCTTGTTAAGATAATCCAGAATACTGTTTGTATATACAAGGTCTGGATCTTTAGTTGTATTCGTGACTATGTAAAAAGATTTCATTAACGCCTCTATACTTTAAATTAATATTAATATCTATATGAATATATTACAATGTTTCGTGGGCTTTGTCTACTATATTTTGTATTGTGAAAGGAATATTATCATAGGTTCCTTCTATATGTTTCTGTAAATGAAGAAGATATTCGATATTTCCTTCCGGACCCTTAACTGGCGAGAATTCAAGGTTAAGTATCTCAAATCCAATTGAAATTGCATAATTAATAACCATTTCTATAACTTCGATGTGTACCGCCTTATCCCTTACAACACCGTGTTTACCAACCTTTTCTCTTCCAGCTTCAAACTGTGGCTTTATAAGACATACTATCTGCCCGTCATCTGTAAGAAGATTTTTCACTGGAAGCAGCACCTTTGTAAGCGATATAAATGATACGTCAATGCTTGAAAAATCTATCTTATCCGCAATATCTTCCGGTGTTACATATCGTATATTAGTCTTTTCCATACATACAACACGCTCATCATTACGAAGCTTCCAAGCAAGCTGTCCGTGCCCTACATCAACAGAATATACTTTAACAGCACCATTCTGAAGCATACAATCTGTAAAACCACCTGTTGATGAACCAACATCCATACATATTTTCCCTTCAATCGTTACATCAAAATTCTCCATAGCTTTTTCAAGCTTTAACCCGCCACGGCTTACATACTTAAGTGTATTGCCTCTTACCTCAATATTAACAGTCTCATTAAATGATGACCCAGCTTTATCTTCCTTCTGTCCGTCAACATATACATTTCCAGACATAATTATAGCCTTTGCCTTTTCCCTGGAATCAGCAAGCCCCCTGTTCACTAACAGAACATCTAATCTTTCTTTACTGCTCATTATTATTATCTCCAATATTATTATAAACTGCTGTTATACGTTTAACAATTGTATCTTCATCTATTCCTGTCTCACGCCGTAATATATCAACACTTCCGTGTTCTATATAATCATCAGGAAGTGATATGTCAAGCACATAGTTATGAAGTTCTTTATCATTGATATATTGACAGACTGCACGCCCAAATCCGCCCGATGATACATTCTCTTCAAGTGTTACTATAAGCTTATGTGTTGTGCTTATTTTATCAATCATTGCACTGTCTATAGGCTTTACAAAACGTGCATTTACAAGTGTCACGTTATAGCCCTGCTCTTTAAGTCTTTCCCTTACATTAAATGCTGTATCAACCATACTTCCAAGTGCAAGAATTGCTATATCACTTTCTTCATACATAAGCTCAGCCTTGCCGTATTCAACCGGTGCATTAAATTCGCGAAATCTGACAACTGCCTCGCCTCTTGGATATCTTATAGCTATCGGCCCATTAAATTCTTCCAGAGCGAACTCAAGTGATGACTTTAATTCATAATCATTCTTTGGTGCCATAATAGTCATATTAGGTATTGATGACAGGAATGATATATCAAATATCCCCTGATGTGTCTCTCCATCACTTCCAACAAGTCCTGCCCTGTCTATTGCAAACACAACGTGAAGCTGTTGTATACACACATCATGTAATATCTGGTCATAAGCTCTCTGTAAAAATGAAGAATATACCGCAAACACTGGTTTTAATCCGCCTGCTGACAATCCTGCCGCAAATGTTACAGCGTGAGCCTCAGCAATTCCGACATCAAAAAATCTATCCGGAAACCACTTTGAGAACTTAGCAAGCCCAACTCCGTCTGGCATAGCCGCTGTAATAGCACATACAGACCTGTCTTTCTTGGCTATTTCACATATAGAATTAGAGAACACCTGCGAATATGTTGGCCGGTCAGATTTATTAATCTCCATACCTGTCGCCACATCAAATGGTCCAATACCATGAAACTTGCTTGGATTGCGCTCTGCCGGCTTGTAACCACGTCCTTTCTGCGTAACAACGTGGACAAGCACAGGTCCATTTATTCTTTTTGCAACTGTAAGTATCTTGATAAGCTTATCCATATCGTGTCCGTCAACTGGTCCAAGGTAATATATACCCATACTTTCAAACATCGAATCGTGAAGAATCACCTGCTTTAGATTCGACTTTGTCTTCTGGATAAGCTTTACAACCTTGTCCCCTTTAGGAAGCTTATATAATACATTGCCTATATTCTCTTTTAAATCATAGTAAGAGTCTGACGAACGTATTTCACTAAGCATATTGGATACGCCGCCGACATTTTTAGAAATTGACATTGTATTATCATTAAGTATAATCACAAAATTACCCTTAATACCTGAAGCATTATTTAAAGCTTCATATGCCATACCACCTGTAAGTGCACCATCACCTATAACAGAAACTACACTGTAATCTTCGTGCTGTACATCTCTTGCCATAGCAATTCCAAGTCCTGCTGATATTGATGTCGAGCTGTGACCTGTATCAAAAGCATCGTAATCACTTTCATTTCTCTTAGGAAAGCCGCTCATACCGCCGAATTTTCTTAATTCATCAAATTGATTTTTCCTTCCTGTAAGTATCTTATGCGTATATGACTGATGTCCTACGTCCCATATAAGCTTGTCCTTTGGAAGATTAAATACAATATGAAGTGCCATAGTAAGCTCCACAACGCCAAGATTAGAAGCCAGATGTCCGCCTGTGACACTTATCTTATCAATAAGAAACTGGCGTATCTCATCAGCAAGCTGGTTGTATTCTATTGGCGATAATTTCTTAATATCGTTAGGTTTATTGATTTTCTCAAGTATCATAATTAACCTCTTTCACACGATTACCTATCCCTATGTATAAGCATTGTGATTAAATCCTCCAGATACTCGTTATGTCCAATAGTTTTGAGTGTTTCCAATGCTTTTACGGACATATCAGCAGTATCTTTTTCTGCTTTTTCCATTCCATAAAGTGTAACATATGTTGTTTTATTATTTCTCTCATCACTTAACACAGGCTTTCCAAGTACTTCCTGTGTGCTTGTAACATCAAGAATATCGTCCTTAATCTGAAATGCGAAGCCTATATTATAACCTGTTTCCTCAAGAAGCTTAGTGACATTTTCATCACAACCTGCAATAATTCCACCAGCCATAAATGCTGCTTCTATAAGAGCACCCGTCTTTAATCTGAAAATGTAATCAAGCTGTTCTTCATTCATCGGCTTATCTGTAAGCATTACATCAAGCGATTGTCCTCCGACCATACCATCAACACCAGCCTTATTAGCTATCACATCTGCGGCAGCAGAATATCTTAATACAGCCTGTGCATCACCTGTCTTTGCTGCTTTATGTATAGCTGAAAGCATTGTTTCATACGCAAGATTCAAAAGTCCGTCACCCGCTAATATTCCAAAATCTTCACCAAATTTCTTATGTGTTGTAAGCTTTCCTCTTCTATAGTCATCATTATCCATAGCAGGAAGATCATCATGCACCAAAGAATAAGTGTGTATCATCTCAAGAGCCGCCATAAATGGATACAATTCTTCCTCGTTAGTACCATTACACAACTTGTAAGTTTCAAGCATAATCATTGGTCTTATTCTCTTGCCGCCAGCTTCCACGCTGTAATCCATCGCAGATTTAATATATTCTGCGTGTCCCTTAGCTTCTGGCAGGTACTTTTCTATTATATTATCTATACAGGAGGTCTCTTTGCTTAACTGTTCTTTGAAATTATTCATTATTATCCACCACCCCATTATCATCAATTATAACAATCTGTTTTTCAACCTTATCAAGCATAGTATTACATTTATTGAGTAATTCCATACCTTCTTTATATTTTTTAAAAGACTCATCTAATGTAAGCTCGCCCTGTTCCATTTCATTAAGAACTGCCTCAAGCTTATTAAATGTATCTTCAAGATTAGAAGCCTTTGCCATTAATTATACCTCATTAAACATTATCAATATTTATGACCTTAGCTGTCACAGTACCATCTTTTAAATAAAGCGTTAACAAATCATCTACTGATACATCGTTAACCGACTGTACTCTCTGTTTATTATTCTCTACATAGCTGTAGCCCTTGTCAAACTTCTTTAAAGGACTTACATTATCAAGTCTGTACGCAGCTAATGACAGCTTCTGCCTGTAGCGTTCCACTGCTTGTGTCATCTGGTTATTTAATATATCCTCTATATGAATAAGACGTTGTCTTCTTTCATATATCTGGTTAATAGGATTGTATATCTGCAAAGAAAGCTTGTCCTTCTCTGCCCTGTTCTTATACCTGGCAAATACATTATCCAGAGCATTTCTTAAACGTCTCTTGTATGCCTGCATATAATCATCAACCTGTACCGTATCAAATACTGCACACTCTGCAGCGGCAGATGGTGTTGGAACTCTTAAATCTGCCACAAAGTCTGTGATTGTAAAATCTGTTTCGTGCCCAACCGCTGATATAACCGGTGTATTACAGCTAAATACTGCCTCTATAACCTCTGGTTCATTAAATGCCCACAAGTCTTCAAGTGAACCTCCTCCACGTCCAACAATAATGCAATCCACCCCGAACTTATCAAGCACAGCTATTCCCTTGGCAATACTGTACTTGGCATATTCGCCCTGAACTAATGCAGGATACAGATACAGACTTACATACGGATTGCGCCTGTGTGATATATTCATTATATCGTGTATAGCAGCTCCTGTTGAAGCTGTTACAATTCCTATCTTTCTTGCAAAACGTGGTATCGGGCGCTTATATGATGAATCAAAATATCCCATATCATCATACTGCTGTTTTAATTGTTCAAACTTCTTATATAAATCCCCCATACCACTTTCGGTAATATTAACGGCATACAACTGATACCTGCCATCACGTTCATATATATCAATTCTGCCATCTACTACAACAGACATTCCATTTTCAAGCTTTATATCAAGCTTTGATGCATAAGAGGCAAACATAACAACTGCAATCGTTCCACCCGAATCTTTTAAAGTAAAATAAATATGACCGGATGTATGATACTTGCAATTAGATATTTCCCCTTTTATCTGAATACGATTAAGTACAAAATCCTGTCTAAACATATTCTTAATATAGGAATTAATCTGTGTTACAGTATATACTCCAGCCATCGTTCCTCTTTCTTAATCTCTTTATTATGCTCTTTAATTCAGCAAAAGGTTATTATACAAGCTTTGCAAGAACACCATTGACAAATGATGCTGCATTATCATCAGAGCCATAACTTTTAGCTAACTCTACAGCCTCATTAATAGCTACATTAACAGGAATATCATCATCATAAAGCATCTCATAGACTGCAAGCCGCATAATAGCAAGCTCTGCCTTACCAATACGGTCAACCGGCCAGCCTTCTGATACCGAATTAATCTTCTCGTCAAGCTCATC
Organism: Lachnospira sp. CLA-JM-H23; assembly: GCF_040096425.1. Taxonomy (NCBI): domain Bacteria; kingdom Bacillati; phylum Bacillota; class Clostridia; order Lachnospirales; family Lachnospiraceae; genus Lachnospira; species Lachnospira sp. CLA-JM-H23. The sequence continues at coordinate 144,999 of NZ_JBBMET010000002.1, read as the reverse complement.
GCTTAATTCACATACAAGAAGTGCCTTATTCTTAATATATTCGTAATCTTTCTCATTGACATCTGTCAAATCATCAAAATAGTAGTCAATCTGTTCTCTTAATTCATTCTTATCGTGGAAAGGAACACGGAATATAAGCTTAAAAACGTGTTCTCTCATTTCTGATCTTGTCATAGGAATCCTCTCATCAATTAATTACTCAAACAGGACTGCCCATTAAGGACAGCCCCAATGCTTACTGTACTTAGTTGTCAATATTAACGCCAGCAATCTTAATATTAACTTCTGATACTTCAAGACCTGTCATTGTCTCGATTGCTGTCTTAACTCTGTCCTGTACTGTGGCTGATACCTTAGGTATCTCACAGCCATATTTAATATTAAGTGCAAGATTAACTGTCACATCATTCTCACCAACGTGAACCTTAACACCCTTAGATAAATTCTTCATTCCAAGCTTGCTTACAAGTTCATTAGTGATGTTGCCAGCCATACTCTCAACGCCTTCCACCTCTGTAGCAGCAAGACCTGCAATAATAGCAACAACCTCATCTGCAACTCTTACTTCGCCAATATCCTTGCTTTCGTGAATTGTATAAGTATTACCTCTATCTTCAAACTCTTTTGTCATAATGCCCTCCTGACTGTTATTAACGTAATCTTTAATCTATTATAATAAAAAATATAAATAAATGCAATGATAAGTTACTTAATAACATTAATGGTAATTTTATCCGATGTAACCCCTGTCTTTCTCTTTGCTATATCTTCAATCTGAGCTTTCTGGCTGTTTTCTAATGTCTGCTGGTTAATTACAATATCAACGCTGTCTTCTGCCACTGAAGCCACCACATCATTAAATCCCTTTGCCTCTAATAACAACTCAATAGCTGCCTCTTTTTCTGAATATTCTGCAATTTTGGCAAGTTCATTTATCGCCTCTGTCTTTGAAGCCTTATCGATTGTTGTATCATTGACTATATTAGTAAGATTTTCTGTATTCTTGGCACGTATCTGTTCTCTGTTAAGCTTAGCTTCAGAGATTACACTTGAAGACACGCCCTGTCCTGATGTAAGTATAACGTTTCCTGGTTCTTCAAGACTCTCATCATCTGGTTCTTCCTCAGTAAATATTGTATCATCTGTTGATGTATTGACAACTTTACTGCCGCTCTTACTGCTGACAGATATTATATCTGAAATGTTTCCTGCATAATTAATATATCCCGCAACAGCTATCATAATAGCAAGTGCTGTAATAATAACCTGATTTTTCTTAACTCTTTTCACAAAAAACCTCCATATTTAAGACATTTTCATTACTTTGATTTTATGTACAGGAACATTTAAAAGCCCATATACAGCATTCGTAATCTCACTTACAAGCTCTTTATTATCACCACCCTCACATACTATTATCACACCTTCAATAACAGGCATATTCTCCATTACTACATATGGCGTATTACCATTAGCTGTATCATAAAAAATGTGTGTCTCTGTTTTTTGCGTACTATTGGAATTCTCATCATTATTCCCATTAACTTCTTCATCAGAATAATCTGTATCCTTGGCAAGTATCTTTTCAGACGAATTCTTAAGACTGACCATAACTTTAACCTTTCCTGCCCCCTCAACATCAGATAAGGTATCTTCTAATCTTTTCTCTACATATTCCTCATACATTTTCTGTGTGGCCTCACCGCTTTCCTGATTAGATGTTGTGTTTTCTGATACAGTCTGTCTGTCTTTTACAGGAATTGATATAACCATAAGCAGTATGCCTGCTAGTATTACTATTAATATTTTATCTTTGCCTAATTTATTCAATATATTTTCATAATTAAATATAATAATTCTCCTTTCCGTCCTGAACATCGGAATACAAAATATTCTCTGTACCTGGCTTAATGTATATTGATAAGTATTTCATCTATACTAAAATTATCCGCTACCATTTTAGCGAATTGCTCTATGTCCGATTTATTCAAAGTCGCTTTAACATTCTGTGTGCTTTCCAAACTTGAAACACTTTTTTTGTTTTTTACTGATATATCAATTCCTGTAATTACAGATGAATAATCGGTGTCTGATTTATTCAATATGCTCTTATCGTTTAATTCAACCTTTACATTATTAACTTCAACTCCACACTCCTCTGCTATATTTAACACCCTGCTTATAACTGTCTGTTTTACTACATTGCTCACATAGCTGTCATAGTCTGATTGAAGGCTGCTATCACCAGTATACGAACTTGAATAGCCTGCAATGTTTTTACTATAATCATTATACAATGTATTTACCCTGTCAGTTATATATTCCTCATTAAATAAAAGCAGAAGTACAGGCTTTAATAAAATCATAAGGAATATAAGCCTCATTACCACCTTATAGCTGCCCTCATACCTGGGTGGAATAATATTCATTAATACAGCCGACATAACCATAAATATGAGCAATGCCCTAAGCCACGAATACAGCTTCATTGTGTCTCCTTTCATACTGATACACAGTTAGTTGCAACACATATAATTGCTATTGTTAATATAAACAGGACAAGTGTAATCATCATAATATATACAATCATTCCAAGTGCCTGCCCAAGCGAACTGACTGCCCTTACCATTCTCTTATCACTTATTGGCTGTAGTCCTGCAGCAATCCCCTGATATATAACCGCAAGAAGACCAATCCGCAGCAACGGAAAGAACATACACATAACAATAGCAATAATTCCCGACACACCGATTGCATTTTTTATTAATGCAGAAGATGAAAGTATCGTATTGGATAACACCTGTGCTGTGTCACCTATACCAGGTATAAGGCTTATCCCCATAAATATACCTTTAGAATTAACCGTGTCCTGAACAGGTGTTAATATGCTCTTAATTGCATTAAGTCCAATAAACACTGTAAGTATCGTATAGCAGCACCATTTCACTCCTTTTTTAATAAGGTTACACGCCTTATCCATATGTGCTTCTTTGTCTATGCAGTCACATAACGAAATTATGAGATATATTTTATTTGTTTTTAATAATATATTTTTAAAAAATATATTGCTGACTGCAATCATAGCAATTATTATCTGGTAATACACAGCTTTACTCATTATTGCACCAGAAGCACTTATTGCCGGCAGGAACACCATACTGATTGCTTTATAAAGATTAATAATCGATGTAAGAGTGCTTCTGGCTGTATCTGAAGCCTGTATGAACACAACAAACAATACCGTTATAAGAGATATTGCTATAACACTTAATGTGCTTTCGGTAAGCTGCTGTTTATTAAAAAATGGGCCAAATACATTTATAAATGCAGATAATATACATAAAATAAGTATCTTCATACAATCATTACGGTTACTGCTTATAACCTCTGTTATATACTGTACAATCTTCTTACCCGAATCCCTCGTTGAATTACCCGAATATATGCTGTCTACTATATCCTCAAAGGTAACCGAATTGTAACTGCTTTCTTTTAATATCTTATCAATATCCTTATAATCATAATCAGACCAGCCAGATGTATCCGTGACAGTTTCCTGTCCGTTAGTTTCTGCTTTAATCACATTGGCATTATTGTATACAAGCATTAATATTACTGACATTAGTAATACGCTTTTTAATAGCGGTAGTATATAATTAAGTTTCATAAATATATATTTCCACCCAGTAAATATGCTTCTTAATAATGACAACATATATTGGGGGCAGTTATTGTGCATTAATATACATCTTATTTTATACATTTATTAATCATCTCCATAAGCGACAGTACAATTGGAATACTTATTGTTGCAACAGCAATCTTACACATAATCTCAAGCTGTGATGCCGCCGCGTTAAACCCATTATCCCTACACACATCAGATATAAGCTGCGTTATAAAGGTTATTCCTATAATCTTCATTATTATCTTTATATACACATCACCAATTCCTGTTAAAGAAATCATTACTCCAAGCTGTCCTGTTATGGCTGATATGTTATTTATTATATTAATTGAAATAATAAGGCATAACGAAAGTCCTATAGCAGAAGCTGTTACTGGTGACTGTTTTTTTATAAGCAGTGATGTTATAACCGTGCATAATGCAAGCATAGATATTTTCAGCAATTGTTACTCCTTTTACATATCAAACAATTTCTGCATAGTTGTAAACAGTTCTAATATGTATGGAAGTATCCAATAAAGCACAAGCAGAAGTCCCGCAAGCCCTGTTAAGAAAGCCTGGTCATCTCTTCCACTATGCTTTAATATCTGATTAAGTATAGAGATTATTATTCCAACGGCAGCTATTTTAAATATCAAATTAATTTCCATACACATCCCCATTCTTTATTATGCTGTGTTCATATCAGCATTATTGCTATAAACACTCCTGCTGTTATTCCACCAATCCTGCAGATTTTCATTCTCGGTGCAATATCCATTGCCACATTTTCATTTATTCTTTTGAGCCTTTCAATTGATAATTCCAGATTTTGAACCTGCATATTTTTATCAATATACGAATTAAAATGCGACAATTCATACATTACATTAAGTTCGTCTTTTTTTAATATTTTTCTCCTGTTAAGTACATTTACAGCTACCTCCCACACAGCTTCATATGTAACAATGCCCTCATCACTTAATGTCTTCGCTGCATAACTGAACATTTCCTGAACATAGCAGTTATCAGAATTAACAGATAAATCCCTGAATATGTCAGGGAGCGTGCTTGAAGCATAACCTATCTGTGCCTTAATATAATGAAGGGCTGTTATTAGCGATTGTATAATCCGTGTTCTCATATATAGGTTACTGCTTAAATAAAAGCCATAATATGTACATGCAGTTATTATGAGTGCTGCTCCCGATAATTTAAACATTGCTCCACCGTCCCCTTTCCCATTCTTCCTGACAATATTATTATCTTGTTAAAGTAATCAGAACTTATAAGCTCACCCATAAAAGGCTTGTTCATTACATTTTCAAGCGAATAACCGTGAATTGTAGCAATAATCGTACAGCCACAGGCTATGCAGTATTTAATTGCCTGCACATCATTCTGCCCACCTATCTCATCTACAGCTATTATACCCGGCGACATAGCCCTGATTGCCATCATCATTCCTGCATCTTTTGGACAGCCATCATATACATCTGTACGTCTGCCTATATTATTCTGCGGGATTCCCATATAGCAGCCTGCTATCTCCTGTCTTTCATCTATAAGACTTACATTAATATGAAGCCTGTCATTATCAGATATATTTCTTACAAGATCCCTTAAAAGCGTTGTCTTGCCACAACCCGGCGGTGAAATAATAAGCGTATGGTCAATACCTCCTCCATATACGAAATCAACAACCTTATTACTACACCCTATAACCTCATGTGCCACCCTTATACAAAGAAAGGTTATGTAATTAAAATTCTTAATGACATTATTCTCTATAATCGCATGTCCTGATATCCCAATCCTATGCCCTCCCTCTATTGTAATAAACCCCTGTTTGAAACTTTGCTCATACGCATAGATAGAGTAATTGGAAGCTAATTCCAGCATTTTCATTATGCAGTCCTTGGTAACCTTAATATCATACATTATCTCTTTATTGTCATATATTAAAGTTACATTTCTGCCAACTCTTAATCTTAGCTCGTTGAGCCTGCTAAATGACAACGTATGCAGTCTAAGCTTGTCAGCCAGAGCTGGCGGCAGAATTTTTATAATTTGTCCAATATCCCCCATACAAAAATAACCTCCACATATATCGTTTTTCACAATATATGTGGAGGCTCTTATTAATATTACCATTATTTGTGCAGGCTTGTCAGCTTATCTATTCTTTAATTACTGCACTAAATTATTCATCAAATCATTAATTAAATTCTCAATTAAATCCTTTATCAGCAATCACGAATTATTCTATTGACTTTAAAGATTCCACCATTGGAATTTTCTTAAGTGACGGATACATAATTGCATTAATAATCAATGAAAAAATTAATGTAATTCCATATGATAACAGGAATGAACTTAAATTAATTCTTGTTCCAAACATTACTCCGTCTAATTCTATTGTTGTCATTATGTATGTATGAAGTGCTCTTCCTAATAAAAGTCCTGCAAGACCGCCTATAAGTGTAAGTATGATATTCTCCCTGTATATATACTCTCCAACTTCATTATCATAAAAGCCAAGAACTTTTATTGTCGCAATCTCCCTTATTCGCTCAGATATATTAACATTAGTAAGATTATACAATACAACAAACGCCAGCATACCTGCAGATATTATAAGCACCCATGTAACAAGATCCAGGGACTGTATCATATTCTCAAATCTTGACATATTAACCTTTAAGAATGTAAGCGACTTAACTGCTGAATTAGACAAATATCGTTCTCCGATAACAGCCTGAACATTATCACTGTCATCATCAAGTATACCTAACACTCTGTTATTATCTGGTGTATAGCCAAATGTATCATTGAAATAACCTGATGTCATAAAAATATAATTATTAATATATATTTCCATAATTCCAGTCACCTTAACTGCTGCCTGCCTATCATTAATATCACATATAGTAATATTATCACCAACAGAAACATTCAGATCCTTTGCAAGCTTTTCAGATATAATAACACCATCATCATTAAGTTCTAACTGGTTATGCTTCTTTCTTGTCCTGAATGTAACAAAATCACTATACTTATCTGTATTATCAACAACAGTTATCTCGGTTGAATAACTGTCACCACCACCTAATGCTTTCACATCAGCAGTATATCCATAATCTGTAGTGTATTCTTTATAATATTCATCTTTCTTTATAGATGATATTATATTGTTAATTTCTTCACTTTCAACATCACTCTTAAATGTAATTACATTATCATAATGCAGTATCTGTTCATACTGGTTATCAATAACACACTGTATACTGTCCTTAATTCCAAAACCTGCCGTTGTCAACGCTGTACATCCTGCGATTCCGATTACTGTCATAAAAAATCTTTTCTTATACAGGAATATATTACGCATAGTAACCTTCCTTGTAAATGAAAGATGCTTCCATATAAATGTATGCTCTAACAATATCTTTCTTCCACTCTTAGGAGCTTTAGGTCTCATAAGTATAGCCGGCACTTCTGAAAGATCATTGTAACACGAATAGAATGCCGCAAGAAATGTTACCGCTACAAGACAGATAATAACTGCCACAGATAATAATGTATGGCTTGCATAAGTTATATGCGGCATCTGGTATATTATGTTCCACGAATTATATATTATATACGGAAACAGCTTTAAACCAACAATACAGCCTATTACACTTCCAGCAAAGGAAGCTATAAAAGCATAGGCAACGAACTTGAATACTATAGTACCTTTTCCATAACCTAAAGCCTTGTATGTTCCGATTAAACTTCTCTGTTCTTCTACCATTCTTGTCATTGTTGTAAGACACACAAGACCTGCAACAATTATAAAGAACAATGGGAATACTGTAGCTATAGCTTTCATTCTGTCAGCACTCGACTCATAATCCCTATACGAATATTGCGACTGTCTTGTAAGCACATACCATTCCCAGTCGTCAGAGTTATTCAAAGTTTCATTCATCTGCTCATCATACTTTGCATATACCGCATCAAAGTCAAACTCTTGAACTGCTTTAATATACGCTGGTTCAATATAAGGTGCTATCATTGAAGACACATCATATCCCGGATAATATTCCTGATACTGCTTCGTAATAGACTCTGTTACCTTCTGTCTTATTGTATCAAGCAGTTCCTGTTTCTTATCTTCCTTGGCTTTGGCAAATTCTTCTTTTATATCCTTCTTCCTGTTATCAAGCTGTCCTGCTGCTATATTCTTAATTCTGTTCTGTACATTTTCAACCTTTTTATCATATTCATCAGAATATGTATCAAGCTCTTTTGCTCCGTCTACTACAGCGTAAGCCTCAGTATAATAATCATTCTTAAATTCATCATCCCCAACATATACACAATAGCTGATATTGCCGTTACCAATATCAGACGAACCTAAATCATAAGAAACAAAACAAGGCGAATACACTACTCCTACAACTGTATATTCAGTATCCTTAAATGTATCGTTAATATCATCAGAAGTTCCAGACTTAAATTTTAATACATCGCCCACTTTGACAGCTTCCCTTGTAGACTCGTACTTCACAACACATTCTTTATCATTCTGTGGCAGTCTTCCCTCTTTAATGCGAAGTCTGTTAATATAGCTGTCATCATTATCATCCGCATTAAGAGGAATACTTAAAACATGTGCAACTGACTCTTTATCATCATAATTGATGAGCACATCTTTGCTGTTGGCACCATATACTGCCTTTACTCCCTGCACTTTTGCAATTACTTGCAAATCATCATCTGTAAGCCCTATAGATGATATTATTCTTATATCATTCATATTATATTCATCATAATAGTTATCTGACGAACGCTTCATATCGCCCGAAGATGCTGTGACTCCTGCAAAAAATGCAGCTCCTATGGCTGTGATTGCCATTATTGAAATAAATCTTCCAAGCGAACCTTTTATCTCTCTTATTAAATCTTTAAATACCGACTTTCCCATTATGTTAATTCCGCCTTTCCATATTAACTACCATTCTATCTGCTCTATTGGAAGCGGATTTTCATTGACAGTCACACTGTCAACTACTCCATTTTTCACTTTGATAACCTTATCACCCATAGCTGTCAGTGCAAGATTATGTGTTATAACTACAACTGTAACACCTCTTTCACGGCATGTATCCTGCAACAGCTTTAATATCTGCTTGCCTGTATTATAATCAAGTGCTCCCGTAGGTTCATCGCATAACAGAAGCTTTGGATTTTTGGCCAACGCTCTTGCTATTGCAACTCTCTGCTGTTCACCACCTGATAACTGTGCCGGAAAGTTAGAACTTCTTTCCTTAAGTCCCACTGCTTCTATAACCTCATCAACGTCAAGCGGATTCTTACATATCTGTGTTGCAAGCTCAACATTTTCCCTTACAGTAAGATTTTGTACAAGATTATAGAACTGGAATACAAATCCTATATCATATCTTCTGTATGTTGTAAGCCTCTTAGCTGTGAACTTTGACACAATCTCTTTATCTACAATAATCTTTCCTGTCGTAGCTGTATCCATACCGCCCATAAGATTAAGTATTGTACTCTTACCTGCACCACTCGCACCTGCTATAACTGCAAACTCTCCCTTATCTATCGTAAAGCTTGCACCGTTAAGTGCTTTTATCTTTACATCACCCATTTTATAAATCTTCTTTACATCATCAAATTCTATGTAGCTCATACGCACCTCTGTAAATTAATATGATTATTTATGTAGTAAATATATAATAACTCATTTTAGGTATAATAGCAAAATAAAAGTGTATAATTTATTAATTATAATAACCGGGTTTCTTATTTATGCTATCAGCAGTTGCTTATTTTTTTCAAAAGCTTATACAGCCATTAAAATTCATAATTTTAATATGTCTGATTATTTCAATCGTCTTAACTCCATTTAATCGTGTAAATGCTAAAGAAAACGACTCATCTCTGAAAGATAATGAAATACACGCCAGATTTGCAGCAGTAATAGATGCCGATACTAACAGGCTTCTATATGGTAAAAATGCTGACACCAAAGCACCTATGGCAAGCACCACCAAGATTATGACATTAATAACCGCCCTTGAGATATGTCCTGATGATTATATTGCCACCACTTCTGCATATGCGGCTTCTATGCCAGATGTACAACTTAATGCTGTAAAAGGCGAACAGTTTTCAATAAAAGACCTGTACTATTCCCTTATGCTTCGTTCCCATAATGATACCGCCGTTATAATTGCAGAAAATACCGCCTACTATTATATCTGTTCTTTAACCGATAAAGAACGCAACGAACTTACCTTTGACATTTCTTTTATAAATGACTACTCTTATAACTCACATTTTATTGAGAATATATCCAAAGAACAAAGCAAAGCACTTGTGCTGGTATTTACTAATTTAATGAATAGAAAAGCCACCAGTCTTGGCTGTAATAGCACGCATTATATAACGCCTAATGGTCTTGATGCTTCTGATGATGCAGGCATTCACTCGACAACAGCCTATGAATTAGCAGTTGTTATGTCCTACTGCATTAAAAACGAACATTTCCTTTCTATAACACAGACTCACGATTACAGTTTTACAAGTCTTTCCGGCAGAAAATATTCTGTAAGCAATACCAATGCTTTTCTTAATATGTATGATAACATTATATCCGGCAAGACGGGCTTTACTGGCGATGCCGGCTACTGCTATGTGTGTGCCTATAAGGATAACGACAGGACATTTATTGTTGCCCTGCTTGCCTGTGGCTGGCCTGACAACAAGACTTATAAATGGTCTGACGCAAAACATCTTCTTGACTACGCCAGAGCCAGCTATACAAAGCAGGACATACTTATCTGCCCTAAAGTCTTTAATATAAAGATTAAAAACGGCTCTAAAAGTTCCATTGATATACTATTTGATAAAAAACTGTCTGCCTGCATAAGCGATAATGATAATGTAGAAGTCGTGTACAATATTCCATCAAGCATTGCTGCACCGGTTAATAACGAGTGTATTATTGGAAATGTATGTGTTAACATTAATGATAAAGAAATTCAAAGATACAATATATATTGTAATGAAAACATCAAAAAAGTTTCATTTATTAGTAAAATAACACAAAAAGTCAAGAAATTATAATTGATTATTGTATTTTTTGTGTATTTGATTAACAAAATAATGACACACTAATGTTAATATAGTATAATTATAAAATATGAGATTGTATACATTATGTTAATATATACAAGAATGGAGGATTATTATGAACAGAATATACAAATGCTTTCCAGGAGGTAAATTCAAGGTATTAACATTAAGCTACGATGACGGCAAGCTTGAAGATAAAAGACTAGTTGATATATTTAACAAGAACGGCATACGTGCTACCTTCAATGTCAATTCAGGGTTAACAGATATGCCAATCAGACTGCCTGCAAGCGAATGGAATGATTTATATGACAATCATGAAATAGCCCTTCATACATGCACACACCCTACTATGAACAGATGTGGTAGCTATGAGATAGCAAGGGAAATTCTTGAAGATAAGACTAATATTGAGAAAATAATACATAAACCCGTAAGAGGAATGGCTCTTCCTAATGGAGCCGGCAACAAGCTTATTACTTCTATTGCTGCTGACCTTGGCATTAAATATATACGACCAGCCACTGACCAGTACGCTGTTGTCAAATCAGCACTCGAATATGCCAACGATTGTGAAGGTCCTATTCTTCTTGGTGATGAAAATGGCTTTTCTATGCCAACAGATTATATGAACTGGATACCAACCTGCCACCACAATCATAATCTTGTTGAGTTTGGCAAGCGTTTTATGAAGCTTACTAAAAAGCAGTACCTATATATGATGTATGTATGGGGACACAGCTTTGAATTTGAACGTAATAACAATTGGGAAGTTATGGAAGAATTCTGTGAAATGATTGGTCACCGTGATGATATATGGTATGCTACTAACATCGAAATCGTAGATTACAACGAAGCCTTTGACAGGCTTCAGATATTCGCCGATAATGAATATATCTATAACCCAAGTGCCTGTTCTGTCTGGGTTGCTGTTAATAATGTCCGTGTCATTGAGATACCAGGTGGAGAAACTATAAAGTTATAATTATATTTACAATATGTTAAGCCATTATATCAATACCTGTATGCAGCCCTGATTATCTCACATATTGTTTTATGTATAATAATACCTCCAGATATGACATGAATATCTGGAGGTATTAATTATTTCTTGTATAAAATATTCCGATTATTTATTCTTCTGCTTGCGAAGGCTCTTTATTGCTGTAGTTATCTTAATTGGATTGCCATATCTAAGCGTTCCCATTCTGTATATTGATGAACCTATCATACCAACACCTATAATGCTTGCTACAAGTATTATAAATGAAACAACAACTTCCCACACAGCTACATTTCCCATTGCAACACGGGCAAACATCGCACTGTATGAACTGATTGGCAGATATGACAATACCTTCATAGCAATACCATCTATATTCATAAGCTGAAAAAGAGTAATAAAGTATACAATCATAATAACCATCTGTATGCTTCCGGCACTCTTATTAATATCCTCTGTCTTAGAAACAAGTGCACCAAATGCTCCATATATAAATGTATAGAAAAGTACACCGCCAAGTCCGAATAACGCATAGGTAACAAGTACATTTGCAGGAATATCAAGTAACATATCTAACATTCCGCCCCACGCACTCTGATTAAACTTATATGCACCGACAATCGCAAGCATAAGTATTCCAGCCTGACATAACGAAGCTATTGTACCAGCAAGCACCTTTCCAAAAAATAAAATCTTAGTATCAGCACTTGTTACAAGCACCTCTATAGTCCTGTTGGACTTCTCCTGAGTAACTGATGTCGCAACCATAACACCATAGAATATTATTATCATAAATATAATGATAATGAGTGCATAACAATAAAAATAATTATTTCCCATATCCTTGCCAAGAACAACTGTCTGACTGTTAATCTCTGGATTAAATGCCGTTATTATCTGCTCATAATCAAGATTATGGATACTGCAGTACACCATCTGGTTAAGTGCTGTAAGTACCTGATTAAACTGCATATCAATGCTGTCAGTCATACTCTTATTGTATACAATATACTCATAATCTGTAAGACTGTGAACCACAAAGCCTGCCTTGACTTCTTCATCTGACACTTTATCCTTTAATTCACTTTCTGATGACACTTTTTCAACCTTCATATCATCAAAAGCCGCCTGAATTATCTGAATATCTGAAAATGTTCCAGACTCATCATATATAAGAATTACATCTTTATTATTGTCTGCTTTATTATCTTTATCAGAATCACTCTTACCATCAACATTATCTTTATCGCTGTCAGAATCACCAGAATTCTGTTCTGTACTATTAGTAATTCCTGTGATGGCACTTATATCTATAAATCTTGGCACAAACATAATAGCAGCAGCTATAACAGCTATAACAACCGTACTGATTACATACGACTTATTCTTAATATAAGTCATAAGCTCATATTGAAGAACTACACCTAACTTTTTCATCAGCGTACACCTCCCTCAACAGCCTTTTTATGTTCACTGCTTTCGCCTTGCGGTAACTCATCAACATTATCTCTATTATAACTATTATCATCATTACTATTATTCTTATAATCTACCACTTTGTCGTCTTCAATATCATCACCTACAAGAGATACAAATATATCATTAAGAGATGGCTTATAAGTTTCAAAATGCTCAATTTCTATACCACACGCAATCATTCTTTTAAGAATATCCGCCCTTGACACGCCATTTATATTCCTTACAATAATCTCCTCTCTTGTTCTTCCAGTCTCTGTTATTATGTCAGACACATTGTCTTTTATAATCTGTGACAACTCATCAAGCCCCATATTAACATCTGATATAACCAGCTGATTCTCGCCATACTGTCTCTTAATGTCTTTAAGATTGCCTGCAAGTGCTATATTTCCCTTATCTATTATCGCTATGTCACGACAGAACTCCTCTACATAACTCATCTGGTGGCTTGAAAATATAACTATTCTTCCTTCGTTTATGACTTCTGTCACAACATCCTGAAGTATCTTTGAATTCACCGGATCAAGCCCGCTAAATGGCTCATCGAGTATAACTATCTCTGGTTCACACGCAAGTGTTGAAGCAAGCTGTACTTTCTGCTGATTACCCTTGGATAATGTCTCTAACTTTCTGTTGGCATACTCATCTATCTCAAGACGCTTTAGCCACTTCTTTGCATTATTGACTGCCTCTTTCTTGGAAAGTCCTCTAAGTCTTGTAAGATATACTATCTGTTCAAGCACTGTCTTCTTAGGATATAACCCTCTCTCTTCTGGCAGATACCCTATAAGATGCTTCTTAGGGTTAAACGGCTCATCGTCAAGATATACCTCACCCTCATCTGCTTTAAAGACATCCATAATAATTCTTATCGTAGTTGTCTTACCTGCTCCATTTCTTCCAAGAAGTCCAAGTGCACTGCCACTTTCAACTTCAAAAGAAATGCCGTGTAGAACCTGATTACCTTCAAAAGACTTTGTCAGGTTTCTTACTTCAAGTTTCATTAAAATGTTCTCCTCTCATATTTGTAAAACTTTTATAGTAATTGTATCATATGAACGAATATTTTGACAGTCAAATTTTTGTTGAATTTTAAGAATTTCAAGAATTTCAGGAATTTCAAGAAATATTCTTTCTGTATATTCCTGTTGAAGTTTAAAACCAAAAAGAGTCTGAAACAAGCAAACTTGTTTCAGACTCTTCTGTCATTATCTATACACGCACATCGTGCTTGTAATATGTAATATTATTTATTACTGTGGCTGCTTTCCGATGTAAGCAAGGATACCACCATCAACATAAAGAATATGTCCGTTAACGGCATCTGAAGCTTCTGAAGCAAGGAATACAGCTGGACCAGCTAATTCTTCTGGCTTTAACCATCTGTTAGCAGGTGTCTTAGCACAGATGAACTGATCGAATGGATGTCTAGAACCATCAGCCTGTCTTTCTCTTAATGGAGCTGTCTGAGGTGTCTCGATGTAACCAGGTCCAATACCATTACACTGGATATTGTACTGACCATACTCAGAACAAATATTTCTTGTAAGCATCTTAAGACCACCCTTAGCAGCAGCATAAGCTGATACTGTTTCACGGCCTAACTCTGACATCATAGAGCAGATGTTAATAATCTTACCGTGACCTCTTTCGATCATTGATGGAATAACTGCCTTAGATACGATAAATGGTGCATTAAGGTCAACGTCGATAACCTGTCTGAATTCAGCAGCTGTCATATCGCACATTGGAATTCTCTTAATGATACCAGCATTGTTAACAAGGATATCGATAGGAGCTACATCCTTAGCAATCTGAGCAACCATAGCGTTAACCTTCTCTTCATTAGTTACGTCACATACATAACCGTGAGCATCGATACCAGCTTCCTTGTAAGCTGCTAATCCCTTATCTACTAATTCCTGCTTAATATCGTTAAATACGATTGTAGCACCTGCCTTAGCCATTCCGCTAGCGATAGCAAAACCGATACCATAAGAAGCACCTGTAACTAAAGCAACTTTTCCTTCAAGTGAAAAATTTACTGACATTTTAAAATCTCCTTTTCTCTTAATATTATATCAATGAACTCCAGAGCATATGGAATATCACAATATACTCCATACCTCTATGAGAATCATCCATCATAATGGATTATGCCATTAATAATATTAAACAGCATAATGTGTATGTAACCTATAATAATACAGCTACTCTTTATATATCAATCAATAACAATAAAATAATCTTGTTAAGCAATCATAAAGACATTCTGATTATCTAAGATCCTTCATATCTACATCATCCATATCATCGAAGTCCTGGTTCTCACCAACCATACCCCAGATGAATGTATAAGCGTGAGTAGCTGAAGCTGAGTGAATTGACCAGCTTGGTGATATAACAGCTTCTTCATTTCTCATAACAATGTGTCTTGTCTCTGTTGGCTCACCCATATAGTGGAATACAACAGCATCTTCCGGAACTTCAAAGTAAAGATATACTTCCATTCTTCTGTCATGTGTATGACATGGCATTGTGTTCCATACGCTTCCTGGTTCAAGGCAAGTCATACCCATCTCTAACTGGCAGCTTTCAACCTGTCCTGGAAGGATATACTTATTGATTGTTCTATGGTTAGCACTCTCAAGACATCCAAGTTCCTTTTTATTCTCAGGTAAAATGTCCTTAGCTGGATCAATAAATACTGTTGGGTATGTCTTATGTGCTGGTGCACTGTTAAGATAGAACTTAGCCGGGTTCTTAGGGTCTTCACTCTTGAACGAGATATCCTTAGCACCCATACCTATGTACATACCGTCTTTATATTTGAAGTTATATTCCTTGCCATCTACTGTAACTGTTCCGTTACCACCGATGTTAATGATACCCATCTCTCTTCTTTCAAGGAAATACTTAGCTCTAAGTTCAGCACCTGCTTCAAGAACAAGTTCCTTATTAACTGGTGTAGCAGCTCCTACTATAATTCTGTCAATCTGACTGTAGATTGTCTTAATCTCATCAGCTACAAATAAATTCTGAATTAAAAAGTCATGTCTTAATCTGTCTGTGTCATAGTTCTTGACATCAGCAGGATTTGCTCCTGGTCTTACTTCCATTTTTATGTCTCCTTTTCTTGTTCAAATATGATTATGGATAACTTACAATAATATCATCCAGCTCATTTTATATAATATAATACCATTATTTATATATTTTTACAACTAATAATTCGTTTAATAAGCGGACTTGTCTTTACAATATCCTCTGATATTTCAAATGCTTTGATAATTAAGCCCTCTGCCTCTAATATTTTATCTTTATTGGCGGCATAGATTGTGGCAAGGCAGTCACCACATTTTACATAATCTCCGCGCTTGGCTGACAGCTTTACGCCGACAGAATAATCTATAACATCTTCTTTTGTCATTCTTCCGCCACCTAATATCATCGAGGCTTCTCCTATAAGTTCTGACTCAATTCTTTGAACATAGCCTTCTTTATCTGCTTTAACCTCTATTTTATAATTACATTCTGTAAATTCATCTAAATCGTCAAATACAGTTATATCCCCACCCTGACGTTTAATGAATTCCAAGAATTTATTATATGCACTTCCATCATCTATGGAATTCTGTAACATACCTCGTGCCTTGTCTGCATTTTCTTCTACTTTAGAAGCAATAAGCATCTGTGTGCCTAATTCAAGGCAGAGATTAATAAGGTCTTCTGGACCTTCTTTCTTTAAAGTCTTTACCGCTTCCGCAACCTCCAGTGCATTACCTACAGCAAGGCCCAGCGGTTCATCCATATCTGATATTACTGCTATTGTGTTTCTGCCAGCAAGACTTCCTATCTTAACCATCTCTTCTGCAAGTTCCTCGGCATCCTGCATATTTTTCATAAATGCACCGCTTCCGACTTTAACATCAAGCACAATCGCCCCTGCACCTGCGGCAATCTTTTTGCTCATTATACTGCTTGCTATAAGCGGTATGCTGTCAACAATGGCAGTAACGTCCCTTAAAGCATATATCTTCTTATCTGCCGGAGCAAGATTGCCTGTCTGTCCTGTAAGTGCAAGTCCTATCTCTTTAATATTATCAATAAATTCTTCTTCACTTAACTTAGTCCTGAAGCCTTTAATACTCTCTAGCTTATCAATTGTTCCGCCAGTATTGCCAAGTCCACGTCCGCTCATCTTGGCAACCTTGCCTCCACAGGCAGCTACCATTGGTGCAAGTATAAGTGTTGTCTTATCACCAACACCGCCTGTGCTGTGTTTATCTACATTAATGCCGCCTATCTCTGACAAATCCATCATATCACCGCTATGTGCCATCGCAAGCGTAAGATTGGTTGTTTCCTCATAATTCATTCCATTAAAATATATCGCCATAAGAAGTGCCGACATCTGATAATCCGGAATTGTGCCATTGGTATATTCATTAATAACATAATCAATTTCTTCTTTTGACAATGATTCATTATATTTTTTCTTGGATATTATATCAAACATTCTCATAGCTATCACTCCTCAAACAATTGATTTTTAATTGTAACACTCTGCTTTATTTTACATTTTTGTGAATTTCTGTTTCGTAACATTGTATTTGATTATATACTAACATTTTTCTGTAATTTATGCTATTATTATTAGCAGAATTCTTAAAATAAGAATGCAGGCAGCAGTTATTGCCTGCGGTTATTAATATAATACAAGGAGATATAATAATGAGTTTTGAATTTATACGAAAGCTTCCTACACCAACGGATATCAAGCGTGATTTTCCAGTTCCTGAAAGGGTTGCTGAATTAAAGAAAGAACGAGATAAAGAAATTGCCGATGTAATTACTGGCAGGTCAGATAAATTTCTTGCTATAATCGGACCTTGTTCTGCCGATAACGAGGACGCTGTATTAGACTATACATTAAGACTTAAAAAAGTTCAGGAAAAGATTGCTGACAAAGTACTAATCATTCCAAGAGTATATACTAACAAGCCAAGAACCACAGGCACTGGCTATAAAGGTATGCTCCACCAGCCTGACCCAGAGAAAAAGCCTGACCTTCTTGCTGGACTTGTTGCTATCAGAAAAATGCACATAAGAGTTATGGAAGAAACAGAACTTATGCCAGCCGATGAAATGTTATACCCTGAGAATTACTGGTTCCTTGCTGATGTACTCTCATATGTTGCCGTTGGTGCAAGATCTGTTGAAGACCAGCAGCACAGACTTACTGTAAGTGGTATGGACGTTCCTGCTGGTATGAAGAACCCTACAAGCGGTGATTTCTCAGTTATGCTTAACTCTGTAATCGCTGCTCAGGCAAAGCAGTCTTTCATATACAGAAACTGGGAAGTTGAAACACCTGGTAATCCTCTGGCTCACACTATATTAAGAGGTGCTGTCAACAAACACGGACAGAACATTCCTAACTACCATTATGAAGATTTAATAAGACTTGCCAATATGTATAAGACTAAGGATTTACTCAATCCAGCTTGTATCGTTGATGCTAACCACAGCAACTCTGGCAAAATGTATGCTGAACAGATAAGAATTACTAAAGAAGTAATTCACAGCCGCAATCATTCAAATGATGTTAAACAGCTTGTTAAGGGTGTTATGATTGAAAGTTATATTGAACCTGGCTGCCAGAAAGTCGGCGAAGGTGTATATGGCAAATCAATAACAGACCCTTGCCTTGGCTGGGAAGAATCTGAAAAGTTATTATACACAATAGCTGATATGCTCAAGTAACATTTTCAGACACCCCGGATTTACGTAGGCTTCGAACAACGTGCCTGCCAACAATAATATAAAACTGACTAATAATGCCATTGCTATTTTCCTTATATTAATATTCACATATGACCCTCTGCTGGTTTCCCATATGGATATTAGTATGAATATAGTAATGGCATATATTATATAATGTGGAAATGTCATCACTATGTATACAAACATTCCTTTTATCCCCATATTCATTACACTTACGCTCACAACCATTCCAACGCTCATTCCAATAATTCCGAAAATTATATATACTGCCGGAACTGCAACAGGTGTAATAAGCAGTAATATAAGAAGTGCAAATTCTTTTATTCTCGTTTTGAAAATATATTGCCACAACGCCACATTATTTACCTTCATATCAATAATAGATAATCTGAAATCATTATTCAGTACTCCAACCTTATCCGTTATATTTATTATTGCATAATTAGCTATCAGTGTCCCAGCAATAACTCCCACCATAACTGCCAACATATATCTGTATCGTTTTAAAAAAATCCCAGCCATATAAACGCCTCCTTATTTATCAGGTCAGGCTATTTATATGCCGGGATTTCTTTTAATATGTTTTGATTATTGAATTTAATTATTGAATTTAATCATTTGATTGTTTTAATTACTTTATTTACTTCATTTATAATGTCTGCTCATATGCAAGTATAGCAGATATTGTCTTGGAATCTTCTATTATTCCGTTCATAATCATATCTTTTAATTCCTGCAATGTATAATACTCAACATTAATATATTCTTCTTCGTCAAGCTGCTGTACTGACTTTGTAAGCTTATCAGCCACATATATATCAACCTTTTCATTGCAGAAAGCAACTGCCGTAATTATAGATATAAGCTTTCTTACATTATCAGGGTCAGCTTTATACCCTGTTTCTTCTTCCAACTCTCTTATTGCCGCAGTCTTGACAGGTTCACCCTTATTAATTCCTCCTGCTGGTATTTCAAGAGTTTCTTTATCTGGTGAATTACGAAACTGCCTTACCATAATAATTCTGCCATCATCACGAACAGCAACAACAGCCGCAGCTCCCTTATGCTCAATATGATCCCAATACACTGTCTTGCCGTCTGGTGTAACAATCGTATCTTTATAAAATTCAAGCATTGAACCTTTATACATCAACTCTCTGCCAACTCTTTTTATATGTTCCATATTGAATCCTCATTTTTATTATTTAATATTATGACACTTATCATAACATGCATCTGTGGCTTTTATGACAGCATTACGGAAATTGTGTTCTTCAAGTGCTGCTACACCAGCTATTGTTGTACCACCCGGTGAGCATACTTTATCCTTTAACACTCCCGGATGCTCGTTAGTTTCAAGAACCATCTTAGCTGAGCCAAGAACTGTCTGTGCAACTAATTTATAAGCATCATCTCTCTTAATTCCATATTTGACAGCACTATCAGCAAGTGCTTCAATAAACATATATACATATGCTGGCGAACTTCCACTTGCACATACAATAACATCCATAAGCTTCTCATCAACATAGACAATCTTTCCAAATGAATTAAAAAATCTGTCTACAACATCTCTCTGTTCAAATGAAAATTCATCTTTATTGTATGATACACCAGTCATCCCTTCTCCGACAAGAGCGGGTGTATTAGGCATTGCTCTTACAACCTTAGTATTAATTCCAAGATTATCCTTAATAGAGTCTATTGTAATTCCAGGTGCTATAGATATAACAACGCTGTCTTCTCTTATGACATTAACTATATTCTTCATTACAGCACTATATACCTGTGGCTTAACTGCTAATACTATATACTGGGCATTGTTAGCACACTCTGCATTGCTCTCAGCATATTTGACACCTGTTTCATCACTTATTCTTTTACATTTATCAAGGTCTGGACAGGTAAATATAATATCTGATGGTTCAAATACATTAAGGACACCTTTAAGCATAGCATATCCCATATTACCCATTCCAATAAAGCCTATCTTTGCCATACTGCCTGCTCCTTTCAGGATTTAGTTTTAATTTTTATCAACATTTTATTAATGTTCTTCTATTAAATTACTTCTGCTCAAGAAGCTTTTCTACACTTACTAATTTTGTACATAATACAAATAATTCTGCTGCTTCAGACATTTCCTCTGGTGTAGGGAAAGATGGTGCAATTCTTATATTGCTGTCCTTAGGATCTTTTCCATAAGGGAATGTAGCACCTGCGTTTGTAAGGATAACACCTGCTTCTTTACACTTTGCAACTATTGCCTTAGCGCAGCCTTCCATAGCATCAAATGATATGAAGTATCCTCCTCTTGGCTCTGACCAAGTACCAATTCCAAGACCTGTAAGTTCATCTTCAAGCACCTTTAAAGTAGCTTCAAACTTTGGACGCATAAATTCAGCGTGCTTCTTCATATGTTCCTTAAGACCTGCAACATTCTTGAAATATCTTACGTGTCTTAACTGGTTAATCTTATCGTGACCAATTGTCTGAATTGTCATCTGCTTCTTAATATCAGCTACATTATCCTTTGATGTTGCAAGTGCTGCCACACCTGAACCTGGGAATGTAACCTTAGATGTAGAGGCAAATTCAAATACCATGTCTGGATTTCCAGCTTTCTCACATTCAGAAATAATATCAAGGATTTCATCCTGCTTGTCATCATAAAGATGATGAATAACATACGCATTATCCCAGAATATTCTAAAGTCCTTAGCTGCTGGCTTTAATGCTGCCATTCTCTTTACTGTCTCATCTGAGTATGTGTAGCCTTGAGGATTTGAATACTTAGGTACACACCAGATACCCTTAATAGACTCATCTTCGCTTACAAGCTTCTCTATCATATCCATATCAGGTCCATCAACAGACATTGGAATATTAATCATTTCAATTCCAAATCTTTCTGTTATAGCAAAATGTCTGTCATAGCCTGGAACTGGACAGAGCCACTTTACTTTATCAAGCTTGCACCAAGGTGTATTTCCAAGAATACCGTGTGTATACGCTCTTGATACCTGATCATACATAATATTAAGACTTGCATTACCATATATAATAACGTGTTCAGGTGTTGTTCCCATCATATCTGCCATAAGCTTCTTAGCTTCAGGAATTCCATCAAGAACACCATAATTTCTACAATCTGTTCCGTCCTCTGACTTTAAGTCAGATGAACTATTGATTACATCAAGCATATCCATTGTTACATTAAGCTGCGTTGCTGATGGCTTACCTCTTGACATATTAAGGTTAAGTCCCTTAGCCTTTGCTTCCTTGTATCTTTCATCAAGTTCAGCCTTTAACTGTAATAACTGTTCTTTGCTCATTTCGTTGTACTGCATATTAATCCTCCATTTCATAATTAAAAGGTCTTAAATACTATACTATGAAGATGATTTTTTAGCAATAGTTTTCACATTATATTTATGAATTTTGATTAAAAATATTAATTAATTAGACATTTTTAAGAATTTTATTAATAAAATTAAGTGTTAGCTTAATATTATTAAGTCAGCCTTTGAATTTTATACTAAGAATTACATTTCAATAAGCATTGTAATAATTATTGTATATAACTGCCATATGTTTAATTCTGGCATATTAACACTTAAAATCAAAAGGTAATTTAGTCTATTCACCAATTTGACATCAATAAAAGGCTACACAATAGTATAAGACGAAATATTATAGTAAATACTAATACAAAACATAAAAAAAGAAGCTGCCAAGAATTTTGAATTCTTGGTAGCTTCTCTGGTTCTTTAAATATGTTCGTAATTACTTAGCGTAATCAACAGCTCTTGATTCTCTTACAATACTAACTTTAATCTGTCCTGGATATTCCATCTGATTTTCAATCTGTTTAGAAATATCCCTTGCAAGTAATACCATATCTGAATCACTAATCACTTCAGGAACAACCATTACTCGAACCTCTCTACCTGCCTGAATAGCAAAAGACTTCTCAACTCCCTTATATGAGTTGGTAATATCTTCTAATTGTTTTAATCTGTTTGTGTAAGTTTCTAACGTCTCTCTTCTAGCACCAGGTCTTGCGGCTGAGATTGTATCAGCAGCTTGTACAAGACAGGCTATTAAACTTTCTGGTTCAACGTCACCATGATGAGCTTCTACCGCATTAATAACAAGTGCTGATTCCTTGTATCTTCTACAGAGGTCAACACCCAACTGAATATGTGAACCTTCCATTTCATGGTCGACAGCTTTACCTATATCATGTAATAAACCAGCTCTCTTTGCCATCTTTACATCAAGACCTAATTCGCTGGCTAACAATCCTGTAATCTGAGCTACTTCAATTGAATGTTTTAATACATTCTGACCATAACTGGTTCTGTATCTTAACTTACCAAGTAAGCGAACCAATTCAGGATGAATTCCATGGACACCAACCTCAAGGGTTGCAGCTTCACCTTCTTCTTTAATTAATGTTTCAACTTCTTTCTGGGCTTTTTCAACCATCTCCTCAATTCTTGCTGGATGAATCCTTCCATCAAGAATAAGCTTCTCAAGAGCGATTCTTGCAATCTCCCTTCTAATTGGATCAAAGCCTGATAAAACTACAGCCTCAGGTGTATCATCAATTATAAGTTCTACACCAGTAAGTGTTTCAAGAGTTCTTATATTACGACCCTCTCTACCAATAATGCGGCCTTTCATTTCATCATTAGGAAGCTGTACAACTGATATAGTTGTCTCGGCAACGTGGTCAGCGGCACATCTTTGAATTGCATTAACCACTAATTCCTTTGCCTTTTTATCTGCTTCCTCTTTTGCCCTGCTTTCTAATGTCTTAACCATTACAGCAGTATCATGTTTAACTTCATCTTCAACAGTTTTTAATAGATATTCTTTTGCCTGTTCGGAGGTTAATCCAGAGATTCTTTCAAGTTCCTGCTGTCTTTTCTTTTCAAGTTCGTCAACCTTCTGTCTTTGTTTACCAAGTTCTTCTTCTTTTCTGGTAATACCTAAGTCACGCTTCTCTACTGCTTCAATCTTTCTGTCAAGAGTTTCTTCTTTAGAAAGGACTCTCTTCTCGTACTTCTGAATTTCTGCACGTCTTTCCTTAGTCTCTTTCTCAAGCTCATTCTTAGTCTTTAAAGATTCTTCTTTAACTTCTAAGAGTGCCTCTTTCTTCTTAGTCTCAGCCGCTTTCAACGCTTCATCTATTATTTCTCTGGCTCTTTCGTTCGCATTGCCAATCTTTTCATCATTGCTTTTATTGATGGCTTTACTAGATACAACCCAGGTAATAGGTGCGACTATCACAAGTGTAACAAAAAATGTGACAACTGCCGGAATAAATGACACAGGAGCACCTCCTTATTAAGTTTTCATTGTACAAAAAATACAACATACTAATATTATACTCTAAACGGCATTATGTCAAGGTTACATCAACCTAACTTGTCATTATCTTGCATATATTATCCGGCCTATTAATACTCATTAGTATCACATACCATATCAAGTGCTTTATTGATATCATCAAGCCTAAAGCCCTTTCTGTAAAGTGAAGCTTTTAATTTCTGTAATTGATTATAATCTTTAATATCAATTGAATTAATCTTTTTATTGATATGTCCGATTATTACATTAATCTCCTTTGCATAATCATCTTCCTCACAATAAAATTCATCACAGGCTTCTTTAATAATATCAGCAGAAACACCAAGCTTTAACAAAGATGTCTCAATCACACGCCTTGATTTAGAAGATGACCTCGATATTATATAATTATCAGCAAATCTTCTGTCATCAATATAACCATATGAATATATATATGCTACAGTCTCATCAATACAGCACTTAGGATAACCATTAGCCTGTAGCTTCTCCCTTAGCCTGCCTTCTGTATAATCGTGGCTCTTAAGCAGAGCCATCGCCCTTATCTTAGCTCTTTTAGTAAGTATAGTTATTATCTCATTGTAAATATCGGACATAATAACACTGTCCACTTTAATCTGATACTTTCTTATCTCTGAGTTATATAAAACGAACGCAGGTTCGTAATTAACAAATACTCTCCTGCGTTGTTTATTAACATCGACAATCGAAGTGACTAAATATTGTATATCTGAAGAAACTTCATCATTATACATTTACTTCTTCCGCCTCTTTCTCGCCAGTCTTTTTCTTAGACTTAGCTTTAGTATCTTCTGCTTCTGCCGTATCAGCTTCTTCACCTATTCCATAATGGGCACGAACTTTCTTATCTATCTCATCCTTTAATTCCGGATTGTTAAGAAGAAACTGCTTAGCATTCTCTCTACCCTGTCCAATCTTCTCTCCATTATATGAAAACCAAGCTCCACTCTTCTGTACAATTCCCACATTAGAAGCTAAATCAATTAAATCGCCCTCTGTTGATATTCCTTTACCAAACATTATGTCAAATTCCGCTTCCCTGAATGGAGGTGCAACCTTGTTCTTAACTATCTTAACCCTTGTACGGTTACCAATAACTTCTCCACCAGACTTTAATGTCTCTATCTTACGGACATCTAGTCTTACAGACGCATAGAACTTAAGTGCACGTCCACCTGTGGTTGTCTCTGGGTTACCGAACATAACTCCAACTTTCTCTCTTAACTGGTTGATAAATATAACAACACAATTATTCTTACTTACAACAGGAGTAAGCTTTCTTAAAGCCTGTGACATAAGTCTTGCCTGTAAACCTACATGTGAATCACCCATATCACCATCAATCTCAGCCTTAGGTACAAGTGCAGCTACTGAATCGACAATAACGATATCAATAGCACCAGATCTTACCATTGTCTCACATATCTCAAGTGCCTGCTCACCACTGTCGGGCTGTGATATATATAAATTATCAATATCTACACCTATATTCTTAGCATATACAGGGTCAAGTGCGTGCTCTGCATCTATAAATCCAGCTATACCGCCACGCTTCTGAACTTCTGCAACCATATGAAGTGCTACTGTTGTCTTACCTGATGATTCAGGACCATATATCTCAACAACTCTTCCCTTAGGCACTCCACCTAAACCAAGTGCTATATCAAGGCTTAATGAACCTGTCGGAATACATTCAACATTCATATTAGTAGCTGAATCACCAAGCTTCATTACAGAACCCTTACCAAACTGTTTCTCAATATTAGAAATCGCAGCATCAAGTGCTTTCATCTTATCTTCATTATTAACCAATTATAAATACCTCCATATCAATGAACATTCGTTCGTCTTTAATGATAATATTATATACTGTGTCATTTGTCAATAGCTTTTCGAACATTCATTCTGTAAAATAGTAAATTTAATTAAACACTGTATATATTCACCTGAAATCTATACCAGCCAGTACATTACAGCGTTGCAAAACGTTAATCATAATCCAGGCCAATTATATAATGTCAACTTAACTTAAAATCTAATTACAACCTAATTCAGCTTAATCCAAATCAATTCAACCTAATTCAAATTATAATTGCAGTCTTAGACCAAGTCTTAATTATTATTACTATGTAACATATTGGATACATATATCCTATCATATATCGTCCTTTATGTAAAGATATAAATAATATTTTACCAATATATTTTTATTGATATAATAACATTTATATCATTTCAAATTACAGATTAAATATTATTTTAAATCGCACTTCAAATCATATTAAATATAATCTTAAATCGTACTTCAAATCATATTAAATATGATTTCATATTATACTTCGATCATATCCGGCCTATATCTATGACAATTCTTTCAGTATCATATCCAAAGCTTTCTCACAGGCTTTTTTGCGTACAGTCTCCCTGTCACCTGTAAAGTTGAATTCTTTAGCATAGCTTCTGCAATTATGTGCTATTCCAATATATACAAGACCTACAGGTTTATCGTCTTCCATAGACGGACCTGCAACGCCTGTCACTGATACAGCTATATCCGCATTGGCGGCTTTTAATGCTCCGTCTGCCATTTCACAGGCTGTATTACTGCTCACCGCTTTATATCGTTGCAGTGTATCATTGCTGACACCAAGTATTTTGTGCTTAGCTTCATCGCAATAAGTAATATAGCCTTCGTGAAATATTTCTGATGCACCGCTTACATTTACAATTGAAGATGCAACCATACCGCCTGTGCAGGACTCAGCAGTTGTCAGCAGGCAGTTGCACTCTTTTAATTTCTTAACAACTTCTTCCTCTAATTTCATATTTCGTTTCGACTCCTTTTATTAATCCCTTCATAATTCAACAATGGTTCGGATGCACAATACACCCGAACCATCATCTGCAAATATTAACCATAAACATTTAACACATAAAAACATCGAATAGCTATTCCATATCAATCAGCAATTAACAATCACCTCTGTTTATTAATTAATCTGTCTTTATCAATTTTTAATAAAACAGCTTATCAATATCAACTAATTATTAGAACCCTCTATAAAGATTTTATAATTCTTTACAATATAATCAATCAGTGAAACAACCGTAAGTATAAGGGCAATATATGTGACTACCATATTAACAACCCCGCTAAATGGATAATTCAGGTCTAATATAAGAAGAATTATCATTATCATCTGGAAAGTTGTCTTAAACTTGCCCCAGTAGCTTGCTGCAATAACAACACCATTATCAGCCGCGATAAGCCTGAAACCACTTATTATAAATTCTCTTGCAATAATAATTATTACAATCCAGGCAGCAACTTTATCAAAATCAACAAGTGCAATAAGTGCTGAACACACTAAAAGCTTATCAGCAAGTGGATCCATAAACTTTCCAAAGTTAGTTACAAGATTGTACTTTCTTGCAATCTTTCCATCAAGAAAATCTGTAATGCTTGCAAGTATAAATATTGCCGCAGCTGCTATATTTCCAGCCATTCCCAATCCCGGTATATATAATACAACAAGAAATACAGGAATCATAATCATTCTTAAAATTGTTAATTTGTTAGGTAAATTCATAATACTCTCCATTCCTACACTTCTGCATATAATCTTACTGCATTGTGCATATTAATATCTGTGATGTTAATTATTCAACAATAGTTCCAATAAGATCATATTCGGTTGAGCCTGTAATCTTAACATCAATGAAATCACCTGACATAAGCTCTCTGTCACATTCAACAAATACAAGACCATCAACATTAGGTGCATCTTTGTATGAACGTCCAACATATGTATTATCTTCTGGTATAAAGCCTTCAATCATAACTCTCACAGTTCGTCCAATCATAGCGGCTGACCTGTCTGCTGATATTTCCTGCTGTAACTGCATTAACTCATCTCTGTATTTTTCCTTAATTGCTTCATCAATCTGGTCAGGCATCTGTGCGGCTACAGTATCTTCTTCTCTAGAATATGTAAATACACCTAATCTGTCAAACTCACACTCATCTATAAACTGCATAACTTCCTCGTGATCCACATCTGTCTCACCAGGAAAGCCTGTAATAAGTGTAGTTCTTAAGGCAATATCAGGAATCTCACTTCTAAGCTTTGCAACAATATCTGTAAGCTCCTGCTTTGAAGTTCTTCTACCCATACGCTTAAGAATATTGTCGCTTGCGTGCTGTATAGGCATATCAAGATAATGACAGACCTTTGGCTCATTTTTAATAGCTTCTATAAGCTCATCATTAATCTCTTCCGGATAACAGTAAAGAATTCTTATCCATTCAAGTCCTTCTATTAAGCCAAGATTATGTAAAAGCTTAGGAAGCGACTTCTTTCCATATAAATCAACTCCATAAAGAGTTGTTTCCTGTGCAACAAGTATAATCTCTTTAACACCGCCCTCAACGAGCTTCTTAGTCTGGTTAACAAGATACTCAATAGGAAAGCTTCTAAAGCTTCCCCTTACCTTAGGTATTACACAGTAAGTACAGTGCTTATCACAACCCTCTGCAATCTTTAAATACTCATAATAACCCGGGGTTGTCACAATTCTATCAGCTTCAACCATTGGCATTCTGTTCGCATCTTCAACAAAATTAGATATGCCCTTTTCTTCAAGTACAGAATTAATCATATCAGCAATCTTATCATAAGAAGATGTTCCAACAAATGCATCTACTTCCGGAATTTCCTTAATAATCTCATCCTGATATCTGTGTGCAAGACAGCCTGCAACTACAAGCACCTTACATCTGGCATCTTTCTTATGTTCTGCCATCTCAAGTATTGTATTAATACTTTCCTGCTTGGCATCGCCTATAAAACAGCAGGTATTAATTGCTATAATATCAGCTTCCCATTCATCATCAGTGAACTCAAATCCCTTATTCTTTAAGATGCCAAGCATATTCTCAGTATCAACAAGATTCTTATCGCAGCCAAGCGAAACAAATAGTATCTTCATAAATAACCTCTATTATACTCTCATAATCATAAAATACTTGTGTATAATAGCATACATTTAACAAAAAATAAATGGCTATCCCCAAGTTAATACAATGTTTAATTAAAATTTAACACATATTAATTATATGATGTTGTGGCAAAAGCCCCAAAATATGAGCAAACTCACATAGTTTTAATCCTTTTGCCCCTGGTATCATTATATTAATGTAGTTATAATAAGTGCCACCGCCGGCAGTGTTATTATGCTTATAAATGTAGTAAGCACCACCATCGCCGCCGCAACATCCTCATCATATCCGAATTGCACCGCAAATACAGAAGATATTGATGCACAAGGACACGCCTCAAGAATAATTACAACATCAGCAACCATTACGCTGATATTAAATATTTTAAAAATAGCTATGCACACTACAGGTATAATGAACATTCTGACAATAATTGCAAAATATACAAGCTTATTATTAAACATATTCTTTATTGGGCTTGCCGCAATTATCATACCTGTAATAAACATAGATAATGGCGTGTTAATAGCCGCCGCATAACTTATTGGCTGACTTATAATATCTGGAAGCGGAATTCCTGCAATAAATATTAAAAGTCCAATAAACACTGATATTATAGCTGGTGTTGTGAATATCTTTTTAACAATTGCTTTTAAATCAAAGGTTCTGCTTACAATTGAATATCCAAGTGTCCATAAAAAAATATTGAATGCTGTCACAAAGGCACTTGCATATATAAGTCCCTCACTTCCAAATAGAGCCTGTATCAGAGGAAATCCCATATATGCTGCATTAGAAAACATACAGCCAAATCTTACGATAGGCACATTATCTCCCTTTAACTTAAAAGATAATAAAAATGTTATGGCAAATCCAACAACTAAAAGCAGTATGCTTAATCCCAATGCGTACAATATATTCTTAAAAATATTGTCATCAAATTCTGTCAGATAAGAATTAATTATCATACAAGGCACAACAAAATATACCAGAAGATCAGAAAATGCTTTCCTTCCCTCTATCTTTACTGCACCTGTCTTAACACATATAAATCCAGAAAATATTAATATAAATAATACAATAACCTGTTTTGCCGTTATAAGAGCTAACGTCATATATTTTTCCTCCATTGTTATATATAACATATAATAATGCGAAAGAAATTATTCGTCAATATTAAAGTCAGATATAACAATGTATATATTTGAATACTATTCTTTTTTTCTTCTTTAATTCCTTATAAATTTCTTCCGCCGCTTTTCTGTATAAGACCAATACATTCTTCTTATAATATGACCTGCCTTTATCTGTATCAGCAAAACGTATATACATAATACTATCGTATACATTTTTTGCTTCTTCGTATGTAATATTGCCATAACGTGCCGAAAGCTTATAAGCAAAATCTTCCTCTGTCCCGTTATATCCGGTGAAATCTCCCGCAAAATGCAGCATTTCCATTAATCTTTCATATATATCACACGAACTTAAAGACTGAATTTTCCTGAGCCTGCTTACCCTGTATAACTTAATCCATAATGGCAGCAAGACAATTAATATAACAAGAGTCAGTATTGCTATATATTTAACAACCACTACAGCCACTTTAAAGCCTTTTTTTAATGCCACCTTAACAGCTCCGCTTCTTGTACTTACATAAGTTACATCTTCACTGCTATCACCGCTAATGCTCGCTTTATCGAGTGTCCAGCCGTGTTCACTCATAACGTTGTTAAATGTATTAATATCATAACCCGGATATGAAACTGCACAGCTTCCATCACTTGCTGGCGTAACATCTACAGGAACCCAGCCATAATTATCAATAAATATTTCCGTCCACGCGTGCATTTTTTTATCAGAAACCTCTGCAACATAAGTCGACTGATCAGATTCCTTGAAGTCCTCGGCACTTAATCTGTAACCACATACATATCTTGCCGGAACTCCGTACAGCCTGTACATAATTGTAGCCACCGTTGCATAATGAACGCAGTAACCTCTCTGTGCATTAAACAGAAAATCCTCCGCAATATCTGATGATCCCAACATTACCCCCGGAGTTCTTGTATATCTTGTATTGCTTAGCAGTGTATACATAATAAATGTAGTCTTATCACTTAGTGATGTTAATGGATTAGCCTGAACATATGAAGTCAGCCTTGGAACCAAACTTTTGGATACAGCAGAATAGATTGGAGTCATAGCTGCCTTATACAACTGCTGTACATTTTTATAATCCCGAACTGTTGTATTATATTTTTCATTACTCTTCTCTCTCCATTCAGACTGCATATCTGCCTGTTCAATATATTCAATATTGTATGTTTTCTTTCCGTCATCACCTTTGCTGAAATTCTTAGAACCACTATTGTAATAAGGCTCTATTGTCTGTTTATAATTATCATTAACATATTTAACATCTAATTTTCTGTTTATTTTATTATTGTTAGAGGTCGCAACAATTCCGCTGTTCCTCATATATATATTAATATAATAATACATCTTTTTAAAATATGTTGATGCGTAAACAGGCTGTGATATCGTTTCTTTCTTAAATTCAGTTCTGTCTATATTCTTACATATAGTATCATCATCAGTTGAATCCCAGCTTCCGCCCTTATATTCGCCACCTCTGAAACCGTAAAGATATAAATCCTCTGTTGGCATTTTACTTACCGTAACTGTCATCTGGGTAATTCCAGACTGGTAATTATTGCCTGAACTTATCTCCCCATTAATCTTAACATCAGAACCCTTGCCTGATATTCTCTTTGATGTCTTATAGATAGTCTGCTCTATGCCCGAAATAGAACCATACATATATTCAGAAAATATATTGGTAATAATATCAGCTGCAAAGAAAATAATCACTGTCGCTGCGATACAATATATTATACTTTTCTTATGTATCAACTTTCCGCTTCTTGTTGTATACAGCATTTTCTTACGTCTTCCAAGCACAGCGTAAGACACGCCCACTATAACCTGATGCATAACTATTACAAATATATGAAACAAGCTTACCTCTAATCTTAATATAGGTGAAGCTGCAAGCATTACAACTGTAACCAGTGTCAATATAACACGGTTTTTAAATATAACCTCTAACAGATATATAATATAAATAAGCACGACACTGCTTACAAACACCACATATGTAACATTCTGTGTATTTGCCCGTCCGTCAACCAGTGCCTGCATTATTGATACAGACTGCTCTGATATACGCTGTATATTAAATACAGACAATATAGCTGTTACAGCCACTTCTCCCACTATCACAAATGGCAGAAACTTCCTCTTATTATAATGTGCATAACTTAAAATATACGCATATATTCCTGAGAATAATAATACTCCCACAACTGTAAAGCTGACAGCATCTAATTCATCAACAAATAATATAACCGATAACAGCCCTGTCATTATCCCTGCAAAGGCTATATAAGGATTACCATTATATGTGTCAGAATGTGCCTGCCTTACATTAATACGCATGTTCTTCATATACATTTTCTCCCAATAACTCAGTAACATCAGATGATGTATCTATCTTTATGATATTCTTATCAATATACTCTCCAAGGCTGTATTCCCTGCTAATATCCGTATCATTATTACGACAATTATAATGAAGCCTATATAATATATAATATACATTCTTTAAATCATCATAATCTGATACTGTCTGTTTACATAAAGCTCCAGAATTAAGATCATTCCACAGCACTGATACCTTCGTGTCGTCCTGAATAAAACCCATAACAAGTATAGCTGTCTTATCATAAAAGCTGCTCATACGCTCAATATTATTAATATCATCAGGCAGTGTATCAAGAAGCACAAGTATCTCCCTGTCAACTTGTCCACAGAATTCCTTAATAAGCAGATCTCCTGTTCTTGAACTTAAATTCCAGTGTATGTGCCTGTAAGAATCTCCTGTCTGATATTCCCTTATCTGTCTTATATCATCGTGTGAACTGCCTTTTCTGTTGATATACAACTCTATATTATTATTGCTTTCAAATTGTGAAAAAGCGCCTTCATATATACTGCTTTCAACTTCTGGAAATATCAAAATATTCATTATGCTTAAAGGCTTTATTGTACAATAAAACAAGCCTGTGTAATCATACACTTTCGCTTTAACTATCTTTACATCCGCCATTCCACAATATGGCAGGCTGACAGATAAATCCATATTATCCTTCCTGCCCTTACAGCCTCCGTACAGCTTTACGTTCTTTCGGTATTTCTTGTATTCTTTACCTTTCTTATCACAATATGACACGACTACATCTAATCTGATTTTCGTGATTGGTATTCCTGTTTTATTGCTTACATTAATTCTTAACTGGCAGCCAGAATTCTTTAACTCCTCTGCCAGATTAACATCGAAATCAAATGCAACATTTCTTTTATATATACGAGTTAATATATACATACCTGCTATTAGCAGAAGATTAACAGCTACATAAAGCATAAGTGCAAATGAATGAAATATGCCTGCTACATACCACACAACAGCAAGTATAATAATCAAAAATACACCTGTCATTATGCCTTCTTTCCTACTGCTGGCTTAGCAACTGATTTCAAAATATCATTAATCACTTCTGCCTTGTCTTTACCGTCCATTCTCGCCGCCATATTAAGAATTATTCTGTGTGTTATAACATACTCAAACTGTGCAATAACGTCCGCAGGAACAACATAATCCCTTCCGTTAAGCCAGCTCCACGCCTTACACATCTTTACAAGTGCTATAGTCGCTCTTGGACTTGCACCTCTTTCTATATAACGTGACTTTCTTGTAGCTGTAACAAGATTAACTATATATTTGTATATGCTCTCGTTCATATATACATCATATATTTCATTCTGCATACTTATAAAATCATCTATGCTCACCACTGGTGTCATATCACTTGTCCTGCTCTGCTTTCCTACAGACATAGCCATATCAAGCTCACTTTCATAATCAGGGTAACCGATTGATAAAGTAATCATAAATCTATCCATCTGTGCTTCTGGAAGGCTCTGTGTTCCTGCATTACCAAGCGGATTTTGTGTTGCAATAACAATAAAAGGTTCTGGAACTTCTCTGGTAACGCCCTCAACGCTTACCTTTCTTTCTTCCATAACCTCTAAAAGTGCTGACTGTGTCTTAGGTGATGTTCTGTTAATCTCATCAGCAAGCAGCAGATTACAGAACACGCTTCCCGGCTGATATATGAATTGACCTAAGTCATTTCTGTATACAGAATATCCTGTAAGATCAGACGGCATTACGTCCGGAGTAAACTGCACCCTCTTGCAGTCAAGTGCCATTGCCTTGGAAAATGCTGTCGCAAGTGTTGTCTTACCAACACCCGGAATATCTTCCAAAAGTATATGTCCTCCGGCCAGAAATGCCGCCATAATCTCTCTTATTTGTTTATCTTTTCCTAATATAACATTGTTAACCTGCTCTATTACATTAAGTGCCTTTAGTACATTATTATCCAAAACCTCTTCCTCCCTGATATATATGCTTAAAATTATACACTATATACAATAACAAAGCAAAAACAATATATTTTTTATTCAGTTTTATTCATCTGTATAAGAGATGGCACATTTTACGGCTCTTCTCCAGCCTGCGAGAAGGTTATCCCTGTCTGATGGTGCCATACTGCTCTCAAATGTGGAAGCCAACTGCCAGTTATCTCTTATCTCATTCAGATCCTTAAAGAAACCAACTGCCAGACCAGCAAGATATGCCGCACCAAGTGCAGTAGTTTCTATACACTTAGGACGTCTTATCTTAGCTCCAAGAATGTCTGCCTGAAATTCCATTAGGAAATCATTGGCACTTGCCCCGCCATCTACTTTTAACTCTTTAACTATATGTCCTGTGTCACTTTCCATTGCCTTTAACACATCATATGTCTGATATGCTATTGACTCAAGCGATGCCCTTATAAAATGTTCCTTGTTAGCACCTCTTGATAAGCCTACAACGCAGCCTCTTGCATAAGGATTCCAGTAAGGTGCACCCATTCCCGAAAATGCAGGAACAATATATACTCCATTGGTGTCATTTACCATTCTTGCATAATCTTCTGATTGTGAAGAGCTTCTTATAAGCCTCATCTCATCACGAAGCCATTGTACAAT
This sequence comes from Lachnospira sp. CLA-JM-H23, assembly GCF_040096425.1. Classification (NCBI taxonomy): domain Bacteria; kingdom Bacillati; phylum Bacillota; class Clostridia; order Lachnospirales; family Lachnospiraceae; genus Lachnospira; species Lachnospira sp. CLA-JM-H23. Next base: position 109,359 of record NZ_JBBMET010000002.1, on the reverse strand, counting down.
TGCACCGCCTGTAAATACACTTCCCTCAAGTGCATAATGAAGCTGGTCATCACTTCCTGCCGCAATCGTAGTTATAAGACCATGCTTAGACTCCACAGGCTTATCCCCTGTATTCATAAGAAGAAAACAGCCTGTTCCATATGTATTCTTTACTTCTCCCGGCTCAAAACAGCACTGTCCAAAAAGTGCCGCCTGCTGGTCACCTGCCGCACCTGCTATTGCAACATTTCCAGCAAGAACAGAAGGGTCTGTATAACCATATATACAGCTTGAAGGCTTTACCTTAGGAAGCATAACCTCTGGTATATTGAACTTTTCAAGAAGCTCTTTATCCCAGCACCTGTTATGAATATCAAAAAGCATAGTTCTTGAAGCATTAGTATAGTCTGTAACGTGCACCGCACCGCCTGTAAGCTTCCATATAAGCCAGGTATCAACCGTGCCGAATAACAATCTGCCTTCTTCTGCCTTTTTCCTTGCTCCTGCTACATTACTAAGTATCCACGCAATCTTAGTTGCACTAAAATACGCATCTGGCACAAGTCCTGTCTTTGCCTTGATTACATCTGCATAACCATCTTTTACAAGCAGATTAATATCCTTGGCTGTACGTCTGCACTGCCATACAATAGCATTATATACAGGCTCACCTGTTTCTTTATCCCACACAATTGTAGTTTCACGCTGGTTGGTTATTCCAATGCCAGCTATATCCTTAGGCTTAGCACCCACAAGTGCCATAGCCTCAGACATAACCGCATACTGTGTTGACCATATCTCCATTGGATTGTGTTCCACCCAGCCCGGCTTAGGATATATCTGTTCAAATTCCCTCTGTGCCATTGAACAGATATTGCCAGCCTTATCAAATAATATACATCTTGAGCTTGTCGTTCCCTGATCAAGTGCCATAATATACTTTGCCATATTACTCCTTATTTAATGCCTCATCTAATGTATGCCAGCCAAGTACAGCACATTTTACTCTTGCAGGCATATGTGATATATCTTTAAGTGCTGATGCCTCGTCTAATTCTTCAATCTCCTCATCGGTTGCTTCACCCTTAATCATCTTAAAGAATAAATCTCCAAGCTTTAAAGCTTCTTCTTTAGTCTTTCCAATTATCATCCCAAGCATAATATCAGCCGATGCCTGGGATATAGCACAGCCATCTCCAACAAAAGCTCCGTCCTTAATAATACCGTCTTCAACCTTAAGCTTAAGCCATATATCATCACCACAGTTAGGATTTACACCCTCAAGGACGATATTGGCATCTTCTAAGTCGTGTTTAAATTCTGGTCTTATATTATGTTCTGTAAGTATTTCATTATAAAAGCCTCTATTCATCATAACCCATTCTCCTTCTTATGTTAAGCACACTCTCAACAAATGCTTCTGCTTCCTTCTCTGTATTATAGAACATAAAGCTTGCTCTTGTCGCATTATTAACTCCAAGAAATGTAAGCAGTGGCTGTGCACAGTGATGTCCAGCCCTTACATCTATTCCGTCAGAAGATAATATCTCGCTTACATCGTGTGGGTGAACCCCATCTATTGTAAATGCTGCTATTCCTGTATGGTTCTTATAATCATCAGAGCCTAATATATGAATGTACTTATGACCTTTAAGTCCGTTAATAGCAATCTTTGTAAGTTTTTCTTCTTTCTGCTGTATATAGTCAAAGCCTATCTCATTAATGTATTTAATTGCTGCTGCAAGACCAACAGCTCCTGCCGCATTTACCGTTCCTGCCTCGAACTTGTGTGGAAGTTCTGCATAAGTTGCACCATCTCTAGTAACTGAATTAATCATCTCACCACCTGTAAGAAATGGCTGCATATTCTTAAGTATGCTTTCCTTACCATAAAGTACACCAATTCCCATAGGTCCCATAAGCTTATGTCCTGAAAATGCAAGAAAATCAGCATCTAAGTCTTTTACATCAATCTTCATATGTGGTGCACTCTGTGCCGCATCAACAACCATAACAGCACCATTATCGTGTGCTATTTTGGCTATCTTTTTAATTGGATTGACACAGCCTAATACATTGGAAACCTGTGCAACTGCAACGATCTTAGTATTAGCATTAATTCCATCTTTAAGAGTATCATCTTTTAATGTTCCGTCCTTCTCACATTCCAGATATCTTAAAGTTGCACCTGTCACTCTTGCAACCATCTGCCAAGGCAGAAGATTGCTGTGGTGTTCCATTATTGAAACTGCTATTTCATCTCCAGCCTTAAGATTATTAATACCATAGCTATATGCAACAAGGTTAAGGCTTTCTGTTGTATTTCTTGTAAAGATTATCTCCTTATCAGAGTCCGCATTAAGAAACTGTCTTACAACCTCCCTTGCATCCTCATATTCCTTAGTAGCGGCAAGACTTAATGGATAAAAGCCACGGAGAGGATTGGCATTATTAACCTCATAAAATCTGCTTTCAGCATCAATTACGCACTGTGGCTTCTGTGCTGTTGCCGCATTATCAATATATATAGAAGAATTATTATTAAGAAGTGGAAAATCTTTTCTATAATCTTTCTGCTCTTTAATCTCCATTACTGCCTCCATTACTGCAACACTTCTTCAAGCTGCTCCTCTGCAAGCTTTTCTGTGTCCTCGTCATTAATCTTTCTTATAATAACTTCAATTCTTCCTTTAGTCATTATATCCTCAGCGTTCTTCTTATCAATGCCTCTTGAAGCATAATAGAACAATGTTTCCTCATCGAGCTCACCGATTGTAGCTCCGTGTGAACCATTAACATCTTCCTCTGCACAGAGTATAAGAGGTATTGTCTTGTTTCTGACATCTTCGCCAAGTAAAAGTACATTTTCTGTCTCTGCACCAACTGAACCAGAAGAACCATTTTTAAAATCAATAGAACCTCTGAAAAGCTTAGAAGCTTCGTCCTTTAATGCACCATCAACTCTTATCCCGCTGTTAGTCTTCTTTCCAATATGATTAGATATAAGGTTAATATCTATATTCTGCTTCTTAGCACCAAGATATCCAATATCTGCTGTAAATGCAGAATTATTGCCTATAAGCTCCGTCCTTATTCCATCGTAAAGACTGCCCCTGCCTACGAATACCTGAACAATCTCAAATGAGGCATTATCTGAAAGCCTGCATCCTGTATCGCTTAATACATCAATGCTTTCTGGCTGCATATATACCTGAATAAGGCGTACCTTGCTGTTAAGACCTGTATCTATAAGTGTTCTTAATGCTACCCTGCCTTCTGTACTGCTCTCACCTTTAAAGTTCTCAATTATTGTAAATGTAACATTATCCTCTACATTAACTATAATCTTTCCTGACTGGCTCTTATCATTGCCATTGACATTAATATATAATGTCTGGCCGTTAGTTTCTTTATCTGCATTTACAAGTAATGTATTAGTTACGCCTGCTTCAAATAACACATCTGCTTCTTTGCCTGCACCTGTAAGAACTGCATTTTCTATATCACTGTAATCTTTAGCATTAACATCTGAACATACATTATCACAACCTTTTGTATCCATATCACAAGGTACTAAATTATCATCCCATAAAAGACGTGTATCATTCATATTAAGCTGGTACCATGTCTTTGCTGGAAGTGCATTTATTCTATATTCATTATTATTCATAAATTTCTCCATTCCTGCTCATCTTATCAGCACAATTAACCTATACTGCCTTTCATTTCAAGTCTTATGAGATTATTCATTTCAATTGCATATTCAAGTGGAAGCTCCTTAGATACGTTATCTGCAAATCCACTTACGATACAAGCTCTTGCATCTTCCTCTGTCATTCCTCTTGACATAAGATAGAATACTGCTTCATCGCTTATGCTTCCAATCTGTGCTTCGTGTCCGACATCCGCCTTGCTTGTCTTAATATCCATTGCCGGGATTGTATCTGAACGTGATATGCTGTCAAGCATAAGTGACTGACACGATACAGAAGCCTTGGAATTCTCTGCCTTGGAATTAACTATAACTGATGACCTGAATGTACTAATTCCACCATCCTTTGATATTGACTTAGTATTAATATATGAGCTTGTGTTCTTTCCTGTATGGACAACCTTTGCACCTGTATCAAGATTTTGTCCTTTTCCTGCAAATGTAATTCCTGTAAATTCCATTTTAGAATTATCACCCTTAAGAATACTCATAGGATAAAGATATGATACGTGTGAGCCAAATGAGCCTGATACCCACTCAATTGTACCACCTTCCTCAACAATAGCTCTCTTAGTATTAAGGTTATACATATTCTTAGACCAGTTCTCTATAGTTGAATATCTAAGCTTAGCATTCTTTCCTACAAATAGCTCAACACAACCGGCGTGAAGATTGGCTACATTATACTTAGGTGCTGAACACCCCTCTATGAAATGCAAATCAGCTCCCTCATCTACAATAATAAGTGTATGCTCGAACTGTCCGGCTCCCGGTGCATTAAGCCTGAAATATGACTGTAATGGTATCTCAACTGATACTCCCTTTGGAACATATACGAAAGAACCACCAGACCATACTGCACCATGAAGTGCCGCAAACTTATGGTCAGTAGGCTTAACAAGCTTCATAAAATGTGTACGCACCATATCTGCATATTCACCCTTTAACGCACTCTCCATATCTGTATATACAACACCCATCTCAGCAACTTCCTGTCTTACATTGTGATACACAAGCTCTGAATCGTACTGTGCTCCAACACCAGCAAGTGACTTTCTTTCTGCCTGTGGAATACCAAGCTTTTCAAATGTATCCTTAATGTCTTCTGGTACTTCTGACCATTTAGCTTTCATATTAGTATTAGGTCTTACATAAGTTACTATATTGTCCATATTAAGACCTTCTATAGATGGTCCCCAGTCAGGTACTTTCATATTATTATATATCTGTAATGACTCAAGCCTGAAATTCTGCATCCAAGCAGGGTCATTCTTCTCCTTTGAGAGCTTCTCAACTATCTCAGGAGTAAGACCAGCATTTAACTTATATGTGTCCTTATCATCATTCTTGAAATCATATATGTTTCTATCTATATCATCTACATATGTCTTTTCTTTCATAATTCGATGTAAACTCCTTTCATATATCAACGTATGATTATGGCTGACTATTCTGCTTCGTATTCTGCGAAACCATTTTCATTAATCTTATCAACAAGTGAAGCATCACCTGTGCTTATAATCTTCCCCTCAATCATAACGTGTGTATAATCAACTGATAAAGATTCAAGTATTCTTGTGCTGTGTGTAATTATAAGAAGGCTTCCCTTGCATGTCTTCTGGTATTCTTCTATACCTGCTGATACAGTCTTTACAGCATCAACATCAAGTCCTGAATCTGTTTCATCAAGAATTGCAAATGATGGCTTTAACATAAGAAGCTGTAATATCTCTGCCTTCTTCTTCTCACCACCTGAAAAGCCTACATTAAGATCTCTCTCTGCATAAGACTTGTCCATAGATAAAAGCTCCATAGTCTTTTCAAGTTCTTTCTTGAATTCCATATATCTTGTTCTCTTGCCGGTCTTTAATTCAAGGGCATTTCTTATAAATGAACTGAGTGTAACACCCGGAACTTCAAGTGGGTTCTGGAATGATAAGAACATTCCTGCTTTAGCTCTCTCATTAACTGGTTCATCAGTAATATTCTTACCGTCAAACCATATCTCACCACTCTTTACTGTATATCTTGGGTTGCCCATTAAAGCATAGCCAAGTGTTGACTTACCTGTTCCATTAGGTCCCATAAGTACATGTGTTTCACCCTTGCCTATTGAAAGATTAACACCATGAAGAATTTCCTTATCTTCTACATCTACATATAAATCTTTAACATTTAATAAATTCTTATCTGACATAATACTCCTCATTTCTGCACACTCATTTAAACGCAGGACTGCTTTGTGCCAAGTGTGCCAGCACAATGCCGCATATATTATCAGGCATTATATGCCGTCTTATTACCCGCCTTATCAATTGCTGTTGCCGCAACATCTGCGAGTGTCATATTATCAAGATAGTTATTAATTACATCTGCAAGTCCCTGCCATATAGGAAGCGTATAGCAGGAAGACGAATGTTCACACATTAAAGTCTCCTCATTAAGACAGGTTACAGGAGCAAGTGTTCCTTCGGTAAGCTTTAATATCTCACCAACGCTGTAATCCTCTGGCTTTCTTGTTAATCTGTAGCCACCGCCGTGTCCGCTTGCTGCTTCTATAAGATTTGCTTTTGATAACATTCTTGTAATTGTCTCGAGATATTTCTTTGACAATTCTTCTTTATCTGATATCTCCTTTAATGGTATATACTCATCACTATGATGAACTGCAAGATATACCATTACTCTTAGGGCATAACGCCCTTTCGATGATATTATCATTTCCTTGCTTCCTTTCTTATTATCATCTTTTTGTATGATATTATACCCATTCGCCTACCGTGTCAATGGGTGAATGTGAAACATTTTCTTCTGACAATATAATAAGCTGTCATCATAGCAATTCCTGTGATTACCCACGATATTGGATATATAATCATAAGCACCCAGAATACGTGTACAACCTTACATACTGTTGATATCCATATAAGTCTTATAACACACGAACCAACACAGGTAATTACCGCTGGAAGCAGTGAATATCCCAGACCTCGCATAGCTCCTGCGCTTATCTCATATACTGCTGTTAATAATTCCAGCGTTGTTGCAATGATAATTCTCTGCCTCGCAAATACAAGAACATCTGCATCGGTCGTATATATACGAAGAAAGAATTCCCTTCCCATAACAAATATACCCGAAAGAATACCACACGATACAAGCGCAAACACTAAAGATATGCGGAATATTTTCTTACATCTGTTATATTCCCCTGCGCCATAATTCTGGCTTGTAAATGTTACTGCCGCCTGAGCGAACGCATTTACAAGGAAATATGCAAAGAATTCATAATTAAGTGCCGCCGCTGAACCTGCAACTGCACTTGAACCAAAGCTGTTAATTGTGCTCTGTATACACACATTGGCTATTGAGAACATCATTCCCTGAAGTCCTGCCGGAATACCTATAACCAATATTTTCTTTAATTCCTTAACAGATATCTTAAGCTGTCTTAATTCCAGCTTTATAGGCTCTGATTCGTGTGTAAGAATATATATAACCATTGAAGAACTTACTATATTAGAAATAACTGTTGCAATCGCAACTCCTGACACACCTAATCTGAACACTATAACAAGCACAAGATTAAGAAGTGTATTAATAACTCCTGCAACAATAAGACAATAAAGAGGTCTTCTGCTGTCGCCCGTACTTCTAAGAATTGATGAGCCAAAGTCATACAGCATAATAAATGGCATACCTAGAAGATAAATTCTAAGATACAACACGGCAAGGTCAATAACATCCTCCGGTGTTCCCATAAGAAGAAGCACAGGTTTTGCTATGAACTGACCTGCAATCATAACAAAAAATCCGCTTATAATGGCAACAAGTATTGCTGTATGTATTGCGGCGTGTATGTTTTTTTCTGATTTCTCTCCTATATAACGAGCAATAACAACATTTGAACCTAATGATATTCCTATAAAAAGATTAATCATAAGTGATATTAAAGAACTGTTGCTTCCAACAGCCGCCAGTGCCTGACTGCTTGCAAATCTTCCGACTACCGCCGTATCAACAGAGTTAAACAACTGCTGTAATATACTGCTTGCCGCAAGTGGAAGAGCAAACAGAAGTATTTTGTTCCATAAAGCTCCACTTGTCATATCTATCGATTTTTTATTAGATACACTCATATATACCTCCTGTGTGTTTAATATATTTAATCATCTGAATACTTAATAGCTTATATATTCTACACCCAAATACAAGTGTGTCAACAATACTTATCAAAAGCACTTTAATAAAATATAATTATTTAACTTCAATTTATCTCTTGTATGTGTTAATTACTGACATACTTATCAATTACGTCAATTACAATTTTATTTTTAATATGTTATACTGTGCGTAGTCAACAAGATATAAATATTAAATATAATGAAAGGAACTTTTTATGAATTCATCTACAACTGACAACCCTCTGGGTTATAAAAAAGAGTCCACTCTTTTAATTAATTTTGCAATTCCCTGCATAATCTCAATGCTGGTAACTGCTCTTTATAATATAGTAGACCAGATATTTATCGGACAGGGTATTGGTATGCTTGGCAATGCCGCAACTAATATTGCGTTTCCACTATCAACTACATGCACTGCTATCTCACTTCTGTTAGGAATAGGAAGTGCTACGAACTTCTCACTTCATCTTGGGGCTGGCGAGAAGCATTTATCAGAAAAATATGCTGGCAACGGAATATTTCTTATGGCGGTATGCGGAACTGCATTGTTCTTAATTACAACAATATTCCTTACGCCTATGCTTAAATTCTTTGGTGCAACTACTGACGTTCTGCCATATGCTAAGGCTTATACAAGAATAACAGCGTTTGGATTTCCATTTCTTATCGCCAACACAGGTATGAGTAAGTTGATACTTGCTGACGGAAATCCACGCTACTCTATGACTTCTATGCTTGTTGGTGCTATTGTGAATACAATATTAGATCCTATATTTATCTTTATATTTAATATGGGAATGACAGGTGCAGCTTTAGCAACTATTACAGGCCAGATTATATCTTTCTGCATAAGCTTAAGATATATGTTCCATTTTAAGAATATTAAACTTAGCGGGGACAGCTTTAATATAAAATGGTGTTACTGCAAGAACATTTTAATACTTGGTGCAAGTGCCTGCTTTAACCAGATTGCTATGACAATTATCCAGATTGTTATGAATAATACACTGTCCCGCTATGGTGCACAGTCAATCTACGGCGGTGATATTCCACTTGCGTGTGCAGGAATAATAACAAAGGTTAATATGATATTTATGTCCTTTGTTATTGGTATATCACAAGGCACACAGCCTGTTATCGGATTTAACTATGGCGCACGTAAGTACAAACGTGTAAAAAAGACATACCTTTTAGCACTTGGAGCAGCTTCTTTCTTATCACTGATTGCATTTTTCTGTTTTCAGGTATTTCCAAGACAGATTATCAGCGTATTCGGTAACGGAAGTGAACTTTATTTCCAATTCTCTGAGCGGTATTTCAGAATATATATGTTCCTTACTTTAATTAATGGAATACAGCCGGTTACATCCAACTTCTTTAACTCTATCGGCAAATCGAGCCTTGGCGTATTATTAAGCCTTACACGACAGATATTATTCTTACTTCCGCTCATAGTAATATTCCCAATATTTATGGGAATTGATGGTGTTATGTATGCCGGCCCGATTGCCGATGCCGCAGCTGCAATTGTGTGCGGATATTTCACGATAAGAGAATTAAAAGAGCTTACAGCTAAAGATAAAGCAAGTAATTATCTAACCAAAAAAATCACATATAATTAGTTGCCTAATATTTTCTTTAAATCTTCCTCTGGTGTACTGATAGGTGCTATAGCGTAATTCTCAACAAGTATCTTCAGTACATTAGGTGAGATGAATGCTGGAAGTGTAGGTCCTAAAAGTATATTCTTAATTCCAAGATGAAGGAGTGTAAGAAGTATACATACAGCTTTCTGCTCATACCACGATAAAACCATTGAGAGTGGAAGCTCATTTACTTCACATTCAAATGCTTCTGCTAAAGCAATTGCTACCTTTATCGCACTATAGGCATCATTACACTGTCCCATATCCATAATTCTTGGAAGACCATCAATATCTCCAAGCTCAAGGTCATTAAATCTGTACTTACCACAGGCAAGTGTAAGAATTATAGACTCTGCTGGTGTCTTTTTAACAAATTCTGTATAATAATTACGTCCCGGTCTTGCACCATCACAACCTCCTACTAAGAAGAAATGGCTGATTGACCCATTCTTAACACCTTCTATTACCTTATCAGCAACGGAAAGCACTGCTGAATGTCCGAAACCTGTCATCACATACTCTCCGCCATTAATGCCTGTTCTATGCTGGTCTTCTTTATATCCGCCAAGCTCAAGTGCCTTATTGATTACAGGTGTAAAATCTTTATCTTCCCCGATATGCACCATCTGTGGATATGACACTACCTCTGTTGTAAATACCCTGTCTTCATAGCTTTTCTTAACTGGCATAAGGCAGTTAGTTGTAAATAATACAGCTCCCGGAATTGCATCGAACTCCTTCTGCTGGTTCTGCCACGCTGTACCAAAGTTACCCTTTAAATGAGGATATTTATTAAGCTTAGGATATGCGTGTGCCGGAAGCATTTCGCCGTGTGTATATATATTTATTCCTTTATCCTTAGTCTGTTCAAGAAGCAGTTCCAGATCTTTTAAATCGTGTCCTGTTACAACAATAAATGGTCCTTTTTCTACATTCAAAGTAACCTTTACCGGTGAAGGATTTCCATAACTTGTTGTATTAGCCTTATCTAAAAGTTCCATACATTTCAAATTAACTTCACCAACTTCCATAACTACAGGAAGAAGCTGGCTTTCGTCCAAATCAAAGCTTATATATGAAAGAGCCTTATAGAAGAACTCATTAACTGTATCATCTGTATAACCTAACACCATTGCGTGATAAGCATAAGCTGCCATTCCTCTTATTCCAAAAAGAATAAGTGATTTTAATGAACGTATATCTTCATTCGCATTCCATATCTCATTCAAATCGTAATCATCTGTATTACCACATCTAGCCTCACAGGCACTACAGCCTGGTGATATAATATTCTTTTCATTATGAACCTTATCAATCATATCCTGTAATGTCTGATTATTAAAATTCACATTAGTTATTGTTGTAAACAGACCTTCGATTATTATTCTGTCTGTATTCTCTGTCTTAGTACTGCTTCCACAAGTCTTAACAAGACCTATAAGTGCACCTGTAAGCTCGTCCTGAAGCTTTGCTGTAGATGCATCCTTTCCACATACACCTGCATTACCTGTACAACCTGAACATCCTGCTGTCTGCTCACACTGAAAACAAAACATTTTATTATCCATATATTTACTCTCCATTATTATAATCTATTTATCCTGGCACTTTAGCACCCGACACGCACATTATATTTAATGGAGAATTAATTTTCTGTTGTTTATACAACATTTTCTTAATTTATAAATAGAAATAATTTCCTGACATAATACTAATATCTACTTTTCAATGAATACATTTTTCCTGTGATATTTTATATACTTTATGTTCTCTTCTGTAATATCTATTTTCATCGTAGGTGTTATATTCATATACATTCTGTTATTATCATCTAACTTTTCAGAAATTAAAATTCTGCCAGTATCATCAAATGAAATATAACCTCTGTCAAATAACTTATCGTGATTAGGACACATTAACAGACCATTATGTATATCCAGTTTTTCATTTGCATCACTTATACTCCACGGTTTAATATGACTTGCTACCAACAATTCATTCATATTAACATTACACAGACAACATTTTTTATATTTATTTATTAATTTTTCTCTGAACTTGTCCTGATTAATTCTTACCTTGACAACCGCTTCTTTTTCTTTTCCTTCCAATTCCTCTGTGTATTTTTCTATTTCAGTAACTTTATTAATTTTATCTTTTTCATAGTTTTCTATAATCGTCTCTACTTTCCTATCTTCTTCTTCGTTTCCGTACCATATATTAGATTGCCCCAAACCTTTAACAACATATTTTCTATCATTTACGTCCAGCAGCACCACCTTCTCTGCATATATATTATATATATTATAAGTTTTATCTCTTTCTTGCCATAAAGTTTCCTCCATCTCTTTTTTATCTGCTTGTTTTTCAGTAAGTGCTACATAATAAGTCTCTATTTTTTCAATAACTATTGCAAAATTATATCTTGTTTAAGAAAATATTTTAATTTTAAAGATAAAAAATTCTTCATCCTGCAATGCTTTATATTCTATATTGTAATTATTCAGAATATTACTTACAATATACAAGCCTAATCCATTACTATTTTCCTTATTTAAATCAAATTTAACATCAAATATTTCATCCATATTCGAAATTCTATTGTTACCATATGAATTCTCTATATATAACCAATCATCAACTATCCCAATATTAATTACCCCATTTACATCGGTATATTTTATCGCATTACTAATCAAATTAGATAAAATAATCTTTAACGCTGTTTTTCCTATATAAATATTCTCATCTGATATATAATTATTGACGGTTATTTTCTTTTGATTTGCTAATATTTCGTATTTTTTTAATATATCTTCTAGTGTATCATTTATTTTCAAATATTCTTCATCATTATTCAAATTTTCTATAGAATGAACTGATAATATTTGAGAAATATTTTTTGTTAAACTATCAACGATGTCAATACATTCATTAATATAAATATCTCTTTCTTTATATTTTCCAATATTGTATTTCATATTTTCCAGTATTATTTTAAGACTAGCAAGAGGAGTTTTAAGTTCATGGGATGCACCTTTAAAAAAGTCATATTTTAACTTTTCTAATTTTAAAATTTCTTTATTTTTAAATTCCAAATTATCAATTGTTCTTAATAAAGTAGAATACAAATCATTAATTTGTTGTTTTAATTCTCCAACTTCATCATTAGAATTAACTTTTAACCGCGTTTCTTTATCAAGTTCCATCATTTTATCAGTAACAATTTTTATTTCCTGTATATTATTTTTTATTATTTTTGCATAAATTAAAGAAATAATAGCAGAAAATAAAATTGATATAAATAAAGAATATGGTAAAAATTTAATACTTAAATCTTTCGCATCTTTTTGCATATCAGCTGTAGAAACAAATTGTAGATTTATTTTTTCACCATCATTAAGCGTTATTTCTCTTTCTTCAATTATCAAAGAATTACTATCACTTTCTAAATTAACATTTATATCATCTTTGATTTGTATTTCATTTTTATTATTTTTTTCTTTTATAAATGCTTTTATTTCACTACTCTTCGAATAAAGCTCCAAAGTTTGTTCTATGTATTTTATTTCTTTTCCGTTCATATTACTAGAAATTTCATTTGCAATATTATGGATCTTTTCTTTTCTTGTCTCCAAATATGTTTTAGGAAAGATAAAATAAACTAATGAATGAACTAATATAATTATTATTGCAAGAACAGAAAATATTTGTATGAACATTTTGGGAAATATCTTTATTTTTTTCATTTTCTCTCCAATTTATATCCTACATTTCTTATAGTAGTTATACAGTCTAATTGTAATTTTTTTCTAAGTTCTTTTATATATACATCTATTACCCGATCATAAGGAATTTCTTCGCTATCTTTCCATACATAATCAATAATTTGCATTCTTGTTAACACCTGTCCATTATTATCCAATAAACATTTTAATACTTCTAGTTCTTTTGCATTTACATCTATCTCTTCTCCATTTATTTTAGCTGTATAGCTATTAAAATTAACTGATAGATTCTTATATTCAAACTTCTCTAAATGTCCATAATTCTTCTTAATTAAAGAATCTATTCTGGCCTTTAAGACCGGCAATGAAAATGGCTTTTCTATATATCCATCTGCCAAATTAGTAAATGCATCGATTTTATATTCTTCATCACTAAATGCAGTCAGGATTAGAATTGGCAAATTGCTTTTCTTTCTAATTTCTTTCAACACTTCTAAACCATTAATAAAAGGTATCTGAATGTCTAAGATAACCAGATTTATATCGCTATTAAATTTTGACAATGCTTCTCTTCCATCTTTAGCTTGAATAACTGTATATCCAAATTCTGAAAGATATTCACTTATCCCCTCTCTTATTATATTATCATCTTCAACGGTTAATATTTTCATGTATACCTCCACTTAAGCATATTCGCTTATATTGTACAGCATATTATTGGGTATTGAAAAGCAAAAAATTTTTGGTGCTTTTCAGCACCAAAAATTTTATTTATTGTCAATTAATAATTCTTTTGGATTCTTTCTTAATATATTGAAAGAAGATATAATCAAAGATACAAGCAGTACTAAACTCATAAATATAACTACATAAATTATGAATTTAGGTAATACATTTATATCTAAACTTGATAATGTCTTGTTAAATCCTTCAGCTTCTGCACCACCACCTAATTGGCTAGATGCAGATTGTCTAGCTATTTGTTTAGCTATATCACCAGTAACCTTATTCAATATATTATTCCCAAGCTTATCAGCTGTATACCCAGCTAAGAAATAAGAACCAACGAATGCGGGGATTGATATAAATACCATCTCAATTAGGAATTGACCAAAAATTTCTAATTTTGATATACCTAATGATAGTAATACTGCTATTTCTTTCTTTCTGGCATTCAGCCATAAGAATAATAATAATGAAACTACAACTCCTGCAAATATTAATGAGCCAACAAATAATTTATTTGAAATTGAGTAGATACCTGATATAGATTGTTGTAATGCAGGGTAATTTGATGAACTTTTAATCAAATTATATGCTCTCCAATTTATATCTAATTTCCCAAGATCTTTTATTACACTATCAAGATTCTTATCACCTTTTACAAAGAATGTTGCATCTTGGTATACAGCTGTATCTTCTGTATTACCATAAACTTTAGCAGCTGTATGAACATCAGTGATTAATGTATTTTCGTATAGTTCTTGTGCCGCACTTACTCCACCGCTATTATGCCCATCGAATAGACCTTTAATTTCTACTTCTACTGTTTCGTCTGCACCTTTCTCATTATCAGCATCAAATAAATTAGATTTTATTTTTATCTTATCTCCAACTTTAAGATTATTTTTTTCAGCCAAATCTTTATGCATTAAGATTTTATTTTTATCTTCATTTTCTAAATGCTTTCCTTCTACTAATTTATATGCTCCTGATACAAATTTTGTTTCTTTTGATGAGTCGTTAACTCCGGTTAACATCACTGTTCTTTTAAAATTCTTCGCTCTTTTAGGCGATTGATTCGCAAGAGTCTCTTTAGTTTCAATAATATCATAATCAACTAAATCTGCAACACTGTTTATTCTTTTTACATAAGAGTCTATACTATCTGTTTGAGATATCTTTTTAATATCTTCACCCTTTACATTTCCTCCACCTCTAGGTGTTCCTGGATTTACCTGTCTATTTATCTCCATAGAAAAACTATTTGTTATATTAGCAAATGTTTCTTTTGAAGCTCTGTCCGTAGCATCTTTAATAGATAAACTTATAAGACTTAAAGTTGACATAGCCAAAATGACTAACATAATAATTATTGATTTTAAGCTTTTTCTAGTTACATAAGCAAATGCATTTTTTATCATTATTCAACCTCCAAATTCATTTTATTTACTTTTTTCAACTTTTTACCACTTAGTTCTAAAATGATATCTGCAGAATCTGCTACTTCCTTACTATGTGTTACAACTATTACACATTTATCTCTATCTTTAGCTAATGTCTTTAATATATTAATTATTTCTCTAGCAGTAACACTATCCAGATTACCAGTGGGCTGTGTTAAGTTAGTACAAAATAAAGAACCCCGGCAAATATGCGGTCTGCTGGGGTTCTTCTTTTTTAATTATTTTCAATTATCTTTGCGCCTGCTGCCAGTGCTGCTTTTCTGATTGCCTGTTTCTGCTCTTCCAGCGTCTTTGGCATATCCAGTTTGCGTGGCTCAACCGTGTACTTTACGCCGTTGTACTCCACTTTCACAAAGTCCCCATACATATTTTGCAGTGTTCCAGTTATCTTTACCACTGCGCCTGCCGGGATTGTTGGTTTTTTCTGTGCTATTGCTGTTTTCCAGTCTTCGTCCTGCAACTCTGTTTTTGCAATTCCGGTGTCCGGTGTTGCCGGGTGGCTCTCTACTCCAATGCAGTTGTAATAGTCTACCGCTTCAAGCCAGCTTTCAAAGTCAACGTCTTTTTCTCCTGCTTCTCTCACTCTGTAAAATGCTTCTGGTCTTCCCTCTGTCTTTACTATCACAACTGCCACCAGTTCTTTTGCTCTTCCGCTTCCACTTTCGCAAACAAGCAGTGTTTCTGCTTCGTGTCCGTCCCAGCTGAACGGGTCTGCAATTCTGCTTTCCATTTCAGTTTCCATTCCGTTTTCCTCCGTATTGAATTGTATTGACCTTGCCACGTTTTCTTGATATTATATCTATATAAACAGTTTGGGGCTTTGGTGGCAAGCCCGCCGCCCCTCTGTTTGTACCCTGTCGGCTATTCTGCCGACTTTTCTTTTTTCTGGTCTTCTGTAAGTTCCTTAACCTTTGCTTTTGCTTCGTCAAGGTCTTTGCAGCCGTCCAAAATCATTTCAACCATTTTCAAGATTTTTTCAAACTGTTTATCTGTCATATTGTCTGCCATGTTTTCTCCTTTCCCTTGCCGTATTCGTCAAAGTATTGTTGCTTCTTTAACTATCTTTATTATATACTTACGGAAGTATAAAGTCAATAGTTTTTTCACAGTTTTTCAGAATTATTTTGCACCGCTCTCATGTAGTCTTCCAGTGTATATTCCCCGCTGCTGATAAAATACCTGCTTGCCCCGCACCCTTGTACTTCTTCCAGCGTCAGCGCTCTTTTCCCTTTATACATAAAGTTGTATATATTAGCAATCCCATTTTCTGTCTGCCTGTCGTTCATTACTTCAAGCCAGCCGTCTTCCTGCTTTGGCGTGTCGTTCCCAACTATCATGCGCCAGCAATTTTCAATCACCTTGTTTCTGGTTTCCAGATAGTTTTCTGCTATTCTCTCCCCTTTCTGCTGTGTCTTCCTTGTGTAGTGGTGGCAATGGTGGCACGGCGCTTCTGCGTCATTATAATATAAGCACTTTTCGTCTGTATAATATATACATTCCGAACCGTCCCAGCCATGCAGAAAGCCCTCTTCAAATTCCTGTTCTTTTACTCTTTCTGCCACGTTAATTCCTCCCCGGTGTCCCGCTGGTATTTCTCTTTCACTGCTTCCACAACATAGTTGTTCTGTGATGAATAGCCCTGTTCTTTTGCAATCTCTTTTATACGGGCTTTCATACCCTTTGGCACCGCAAGTTCCATGCGGTCATAATTGTGGTCACGGTATTTGTTCTTTGCTGCCGTGGCTGCTGGTCCTCTCGGTATGGTCTTCTTTTCTGTTGTATCTGGCATTTTTTGCACCTCCTGTGGTTTTTAATCAGTATATCACACTTTCTTTTCTTACGGAAGTATACATTTTATACAATCTTACGGAAGTATATTTGTATATTTTGCCGATTGCTTTTATACTTCCGTAAGTATATAATAAAGACAGTTAAAGAAATCAAACACACGGAGGTCAAACGATATGGGAAAAATCATTTACATGGAAGATAGAATAAACGGGCTGCACTGCTACACCCCAGAAATGGGGCAGCGTAAGCCAGAAGTTAAGATGGAAGCCAGCCTTTCATATTATGGCAAACATTATTTTGTTGATACCCCGCTTGAATTAAAAGGCAGGGGCATTACGGAAATTGAAGCCCACTGGATTGATGGTTGCCAGAAGAAAATTGAAAACTGGCGCAGCTACCGGGTCACAAAGGCGGCTTTTGAAAAATTAAAAGCGCAATATCCAATTTCAATGGAATGTTGCCTTGACTAATAACTGCACGGGCGGCGCTGCTGCCGCCCAGAAAGAATGGTGATAATATATGGGAAAATCTTATAATAGACGTTTCAGAAAGAACGGGCTTTCATTCATGGTGCAGGACACGCACCCGGCAGACCGGAAAAGTGATACTGATAAATACTATCTGACAGTAAACAAAGGCGGCATATACAAGATTGTGTATGACAGTATCACATGGGAAATACCAAAGTTTCCAACTATACACGCAGCCCAGTTCTGGGCGCTTACCAGTTCTGATTTTATCGGTACAATGTAAAATGCTTTTATCTTACGGAAGTATACATATTATACAATTATACTTCCGTAAGTTTGTGCATTGTGTCTATTGCTTTTATACTTCCGTAAGTATATAATAAAGACAGTTAAAGAAATACAGAACACGGAGGGCAAAGCAATGACAGTAAAACTTCAAGGAATATATAACAAGCAGGAAGCAAAGGCAGTAAAAGAATTAAAGACCGGGGACGTTATCATGTGGAACTACGGATATACAAGCACCGTGGTTGACCTTATCCCAAGCAAGACCGGAAAGACAATCACTTGTCTTCTGAAAAGCAATCAAGATGGCGTTGTCCGTGAAAGAAAAATGGGTGCAGAAAGACTGGTTGCTATTGCATAGCAGCCAGCCAGAAAGAAAGGTGGAATGAATGATGGAAGCAAAAATGATGATAGCTGGAAGCTTTGATGAATTTGTGGAAAAGATAACGCAGGCAGAACGCAAAGTGCTTAACACTCCTTTTGGGCAGGAAATAACAGAACGGCTTCTGAGAATGAAGCTGGAAGAAAACCCAGATATGACAGCGGAAGAATGGCAGGACACAAAAAGCCAGTTCTTGACTTTCCTTTTCGCAATGTTCGTGAAAGAAACGCCGCAGGCTATGGCAGAACTTGCCCAGCATACATGGGACGAATTGCAAGCAAAAGAAGTATAATGCAACCGGGCGGCATTGCTGCCGCCCAGAAAGAATGGTGAATGACTATGAAAACAGATATTGTTATTTGCAGCAAGTGCAATGGTTCCGGCAAATTCATTTATAAATCCGGCATGACTGGTCCTTGCTACCAGTGCAACGGCAAAGGCTCTGTGAAGCGCATACCTCACAAGTCTTTTCAAATCTCCATTGTGGACAATGACGGTGTGCGCATTGATTGGCTGAATGTTAATGCAGGAAGTGAAAATGCAGCTGTCAGCAAAGCCCGTGTGATTGCTGCCCGTGGCTGCTATAAAGACCAGATAGACAGTATCAAAGCTGTTGAAAACGGCATTGATTACACATATAAACCGATATAACGCCGTATTTGCCCCGTAAACGTAAAAAGACCGCAAGTGGTGTATTTATCCACTTACGGTCTTTTCTTCTTATTCTGGCTTATTCTGCGCAGTGCTGGCGGCATTATTTAAGGTTTGCCAGTGTGTTTCCCTCTTCATCAACAATCTTTGTGACTTCTGCCGCCATCTTCTCTGCTTCTTCCTTTGTCACGCTCCCGGTAATATTCCCGGCTGCGTCGTAAAGGTTCACTGTGCCGTCTGCGTTGGTTTCCGTGGCACCCTCCGGCACATTGTCTGTGGCAATAGCCACTTTCTCTGTTGTTGTTACTGGTGCCGTGGTGTTAATCACTACCGTTGCGGCTGGTGTGGCTGTGAGTGCTTCCAGCGGTTCTGCGGTGTTGCTTTCTTTCTCTCCGGCTTTCATGGCATTGTATGCCGTCTGTGCAATGGCTTTCAGCTGGTCTTCTGTGACATTCAGCCCGGCTTCATCAGCAATCTTCTTCAACTGCTCCACAACTGCTGCCATCTTCTCTTCCCCGGTCTTATCCTTTTTGAACTCTTTTGCCCATTCCACAAACTTTGCTGCCCACTCTGACAGTTCGCCCAGCTTGTCTGTGACGGTCTTTGGAATGTTTGGGCAAACGTACTTTCCAATCAAGAACGCCCCCAGTGTTACGGCAAAATATACGGCTGCATAAATTACATTATCCATTGTCTTTTCCTCCTGTTGATTATGCAGGCAGCTTCAATGTCTGCCCAGCGTAAATGGTGTTGCTTGTAAGACCGTTCATGGTCTTAATTTCATTGTATCTGGAACCGTCGCCCAGCTGCTTTGCTGCGATTGCCCAAAGGCTGTCACCGCTCTTCACGGTGTATGTACGCACGCCGCTTCCCGGAATTTTGATTTTCTGCCCAACGCTAATGACGTTAGGGTTTGCAATTCCGTTGTAGCTTGCTAACTTCTGGTATGTGGTGCCATACTTTGCAGCAATGCCAGAAAGTGTGTCACCTCTCTGCACGGTGTATACCTGTTCCCCGGCTGTTCCCTGCGCAGGCTGTGCAGGTGCCGCAGGCTTTGCAGGTTCGCTGGTTGCTTTCTTTGAGAAGTCCGGCACGCCATAACCTCTGATATAACGCCCGTTGACTTCCAGTGTTCTTCTTCCAACGGCATTGGACTTGTTGCCCTCAATAACTGTGATAGTGTTACCGTTGCAGCTTTCTACAACGCCCACATGGTCTGCGCTGCCTGTGCAGTCACCAGCGCCGTTGTCGTCCCAGTCATAATAGATATAGTCGCCCGGTTCCGGCACCTTTGCGTCATTCTCGCACCAGCGCCCCATCTGCTGCCACAACTTAATCTGACGGTCACAGCTGCACTCCGTAGGGATAATATCTGTGTAGCCTGCTTCAATGGCAATCTTTGAACCAAAGGTTGCACACCATGCGTCACGGTATGTCACTTTGTACCCCTGCGCTAACGGCTTGTGATTGTTGTAGGCGTCAATGATTGCGTGGTGTGCTGCTGTACCCTCTTTCACTCCCACATACGCTGCCGCCCTTGCTGCAAATTTCTTTCTTACTTCTGATACATTCATATTGCTTGTACCTCCATTCTTTTTATTGCTAACGGCTCCGGCTGCGTACTGGTCATAGTATTTCTGCCCATATCCTGCACGCTTTGTCTTCACCGTGTCGCTCTGGTCTGCCGGGCGCTCAAACTGTGTCAGCACTGCATTTGAAGCAGCGATGACGGTCTGTGCGCTCTTTAATACTGACAGCGTGGCTTTGTAGCCCTCTGTCAATTCTTTCATAAGGAACCCCAGCTGTGTTTCAAGGTCGCCAATAGACTTCCCGGCTGCTTTTGCATATTCCAGTAAAGCGGCTTTTCTGGTGTGGTATGTCCACTGCGCCAGCCCATAGCCTGCGCCGTCCCTTGCAAAGTTTCCATAGCAGCCGTTGTCCACGGCTGCTGTGTAGCTTGTGTCAGTGTGCCCCAGCTTCTTTTCATAGCTGTTCTGCAAGTTCTGCGGGTTCAGCCCGCTTTCTGCATATAGGTTCCCCATCAATCCGGCTGCCCCACAACTGGACAGCCCTTTTGATTTCAAAAAGTTCCAAATCTTTTCTGGTGTTGTTTTTCCTATTAGTCCCATGTCTTATACCTCCCCGGCGCTACTGCGTCATGCTTGAAAAGTCAGACAGCGTGCCGGACAACTCCGGGTATGCAGCTTTGATTTTCAGCAGGTTTTCTGCCTTTGCTTTCCAGCAGTAGAACGCTACTGCGGCAGCAGTTACCCCGCCAACGAACGTCAAAAGGACTGATAACTGGTAAAAATCCTTTGTGACCACTACCCACACGCCCACGGCAAATGCTATGTAGTAAGTCGCCAGAATTGAAAAGATAATGATTTTTGTTGCGCTGGTCTTTCGCTCCGGGTGTTCCTGCAACTCTTCTTTTCTCTTCTTCCTGCGCTGTCTGAAATACTGTAAATTCCATAAAAAAAGCACTGCTAATGCCAGTGCAAATCCAATGATAAAAAATATTAAACTTTTCATATTGCTGTTTTGTACCTCCTATGGTTCTTTCGGCTTTGACAAAGCAAAATCGTTTGTGCGCATACACTCTTTGTATATTTCCAGTATGTATTCATGCGCAACATCAACTTGCCCATTAGTCAACTTGCGGTCTTTGATGTACTTGTCATACTTTGCCAGTATGTCAATGATATGGTCGAACTCTTCTTTTGTATGGCGTCTGTGATTTATGCAACTGCTCTGAAATTCCAGAATTTCCATACGCCAGCTGTCAACCTTGTGGTCTGTAAAATCTTTTTGCAGCTGGTCCAGTTGTTCTTTCATGTCGTGGTTCATAAGATTTCCCAGCTGTTTAATCAACCAACGCACGGGCTGTACTTTAATTCCCGGCGTTATGTCAATAACAATCCCAATTCCCGCAAGCCATACAATAGCTTTCTGTACCATTTCCCAGACGTCCGCTGGGTTAAGCGTCTGTATTGCTTCCACTGTCCGTCACCTCCTTTTCTTCTGGCTGCTTGATATAATCATCAGTGCTGCCGTAATATCCGCAGAATAGACCGCATTTGCTGGCTGGCTTCTTCTCCGGTTCTGGATATGGCTTGCCCATTTCCTGCAAGTACAGTTCGTTTAGGCTCTGGCGCATACCGTAGCTGTTGAAATGCTGTAATATGCCCCGGTATGAAGCAACGGACCTATCCAGTGTATCTTTGTCAATCTCTCCTGCGTGATATGCTGCAAACATATATTTCAATCTACGTTTCAGCTTCTTTGCCGTCTTCTTACGCAATTTTATGTGTGTTGACCAAATGCGGAAGCCTACAAACTCAATGCCCATGCTGGTTGGTCTTATGCAAGTTTTCTTGTTAAGCTGCAAATGCAGCTTGCTTCCCAGAAAGTCCGCAATTTTGTTCTTTATCTTTTCCAGATACTTTTTGTCTGGGTGTAAAATAATAATGTCGTCCATATAGCGTATGTAATAATGCAGGTGCAGTTTGTGTTTGCAGAACTGGTCAAGTTCGTTTAAGTACAAATTTGCAAACATTTGTGAAGTCAGATTGCCGATAGGCAGCCCAACTTCTCCCAGTAATTCATCAAACGCCACGTCGCCAATGTCGGCACCCAGCGGCAGACCAAAGTTTGTGTCTTCGCAGTTTATTATTACTGACAAGACGTGCAACAAATCTTCATCAGCAATCTTCTTCCGCAAAATATCCATCAATACTTCATGGTCTATCCGGTAAAAATACTTTGCAATATCCAGTTTCAAATAATAGAAACGCTGCGGCTTCCGGTCAGTCTGCTTCAACCAATCATGCAGGCGGTTGACTGCTTTGTGTGTTCCCCTGCCTACTCTGCAAGCGTAGCTGTCAGAAATGAACTGCTTTTCAAAATATGGGTTCAGCTGGCTATATATAGCGTGCTGCGCCACCCGGTCTTTGAAAGTGAGTGACATAATCATGCGCTTTTTCGGCTCATAAACATAAAATATGTTGTAGCGTCCCACGGTGTAGGTCTGCCAGATAAATTCATTCTGTAATTCAATCAAGTTTTCTTCCAGCTTATCCGTGTACGCCATCACATCTGGTCTGTACCTCTTGCACTTTATCCCGGCTTTGTACGCATTGAAAAGATTTTCAAAGTCGTAAATCATAGGGAAAATGTTTTTGATTTTGTGCAATTCCTTTTCCCTCCTGTTGTTAAAATCTGCCGTACAAATCAAACTGCGGTTCTTCCGCAGTCCAAACGTGATATATACATTCAGTGCCAGTCTTTCCGGCTCTGACTTTCAGCCCTGCGGCTTACTAACTATCTTTACGGCTATTCAATCTTTTTCCTACGGCTCCCGGCTGGTAGCCTTTGGAATGGAAATAAACCCCTTTAACCCAAATGCACTGGACGTGTCCACTTGTGGGCACGACTACTGGCAGAAATGGGGTGAAGCGGAACGGAGCGAAACATTGTTGTTGACGTTAGAACGGACGTTGTTCAAGTTCAGCGCACCAGCGCCACCGTTGGAAGTGTTGTTGAAACTCGAACCCCGGATAGGCACGGCAAGTCCTCTATTAACGGCTTATTCCCATAATATAAAAAGCAGGTGTTACCCTGCCTTTTACCAGTCTTATTTTGCAGCACTCCCATTCCCGGAAGTGCTGCCGTTCAGTGATTTATAATAGCCGCCCACCATGCAGCCTATTTCATTGATATATCGTGCCATCATTTCATATTTCTTCATTGGCAGACACGGTTTGCCGCTACGTGTGTATTTTGTGCTTGCCGCAAGCCTTATCAAATGCCGCAGCACATCAACTTTCGTGTCCAGTTCTCCAAGTGTCGTCTTCTTGTAATGCTTATTTTCAAGCATTATGACCAACTCCAAAATATCCAGCATTGTTCCGTCTATCTTCTGTGCAAGTCCTCTTTTCGCTCTGGGAAACTCTTCAAGCTGTGGTCCTGCATATTCCAGCATTTCCCAGACTTTATTTTTCATTTTGAAGTCTTCCTGTGTGGCGTTATCTCGCACATTGTCCAGCTGCGGCGGTCTTTCTTCTGTTTTGTTTTCCGGCATTTCTTAAACCACCTTTGTTGTATTTTGTAGTATGGGGCTTACTGCCGTAAGCCCCGCAGTGTATCAGTTCCCAGTTTCCAGTTATTCAACTAAAGCGGAACGGAGCGAAACATTGTGGTTGACGAGAGAACGGACGCCGCGCAAGTGCAGCGCACCAGCGCCACCGTAGGAAGAGCCGTAGAAACCCGAACCCCGGAAAGGCAGTCTTTCGCCGTTATTTCTTGCCCAAAATCTGCCCGGCGTTGTCTGTCCTGCGTCTGGATATAAGCCGGACGCAATCAAAATCTGTGGAATGGTTACGCCGCTTACCGCCTTTGTATCTTTGAATGGTACGCTTGTGTCGTTGCTGTCGGTTGTCTGTGTCGTGACACTTGTGTTGATACGCAGTGTTGCGTCACTTGCACTGGTTCTGTCAATCTTTAATGTTCCAACCGTCCCCGGTGCTACAAGTGTGCCGTCCGGCTTAATTGCTTTCCACTCTGTACTTTTTGCGCCCATGTTGCAGTCAGACTTCATGGCGTTTCCGTATGGGATAATCTGAATTTCACCATCTACAATGCGCATACCAGATACCCACTCCCAGCAGTTGCCGCAAAGGTCGGCAATTCCAGCCGGGCTGCCGTCATGGTTCCAAGTTACCGGACCAGAACCCGTTGCAGTTCTGCCGCCGCCATGCGAACCGTCAACGTATGTGTTTACACCCTTTTCATACGCCTTTTCATAGCTTCTATCCCAGTTTGTGTTGCCCCGTGGTGTAAATCCATTCTTCATACACCAAAGATTGATAGCAGCAAAAACGCCGTTCTGGTTAAGGTGCCAGCCCTCGCCCTTTCTGCGGCATACCGCAAGTGCTGTGTCAAAATCAATGTATGCTTTAGGGTCTTTCATTGGCAGTGAGTATGCACGGTCGTTGACCACGACGTTAATATACTTTGATACCCAGATAACTTCTTTTTCTACTCCGTCCACAATCCACCACGGCAATGTTTCCTGTGTTCCTCCGGTGATAATGTCGGAATACTTCATTTTTGGAATACCCACCATAATTGACGGCATACCCAAATCATCAAACTTTACTGCGTTGTTACCCCCAAAGGAAGCAACCGCCATTGCTAAATCATCAAAATTAGACATAATTCTTTATACCTCCAATCCCCAAAGAATAAGTGTGCAAAGTGACATATCAAACGGGATAGGCACTGGAATTTCTTTCGGTTCTCCGTTTTCGTCCTCTCCGTCTTCGATAACATCATAGCGTCTGGCAGGAATAACAATCTGCGCAGCGTACTTCTGCGCACGTCCTCCGGTGCCAATCACCACGCCGTCTTCTTCGTCAATGCAAATGTCCAGTGACACTTCAAAATCTCTTTCACGGCTGGCAAGATTGATTGTTAATTCATCATCACCGAACGTGATTTTTTTACCGCCAGACAGTGCATATTCAATATGTGTGCCCGGTGTTTTTTCAACTACATTGATTTTATTAGTAGCCATAATACTTTCTACCTCCATTCTGGTTTCTTACTACCTCGCTGCTTCTGGCTGCGATAACCTCCGCTGCTTCTCTCTGTGCTGCTGTCCCGCTGCCCTGCACGCCAAAAGAACGCATAACCGCTTCTTCGTGCTGTCTGCGTTCCTCTGTCTTAATAATCACACCTGCTGCCATTAGTAAAACCCACCTTTCACATAAACTTTTACGGTCACGCTTTTTGCGCTTCCGGTGTGTGCCATCTTAAAACCATTCAGCAACTTTTCTGTAATAACAATGTCGCCCGGAAAACCGCCCGTGTAGTCCACAGTTTCTGTTTCCACGGTGTAGTCCATGTGGTTTCTTTCAGTCTTCAGCGCAACTGACTGTGTAGAATTGTTGAACGGGTACTGCTGCGTATTCTTCAAAGTCACCGTTGCTGTTTCTCCCTGCAAGTCAGCTATTGCCTGCTGGTGGTGGATTGTAGAAAGCGCCATAAGCGCTGCCGTTTCTGTTGCATTGGAAATACCGTTTTCCATGTGGTTGAAGTTGGTTGCGTTCTGCGGTGTTCCCTGCTGAATGATTTCCCCCTCAACTGGTGTGTGCGTGATAGTTCCATCATCATTTCTGCTTTCCGTGTAGCGGTCTTCAAACTCTGTTACATGGTCTTGCCATAACTTCTGTTCGTACATCTGTTACACCTCCTTTTCTGTAAAATCAAAAGTAAATCGGTACAAAACGCCCTCTTGTACATTGTTAAGCGGAATATTTACCGCCTTGTCAGCCCACAACTTATTGTTTTTGTTGTAAAGCTGCACCCTCTGCACTGTGGCTTTTCCGCTTACCTGCGGGGTAATCTGTACATATACAGCAACCCTGCCGTCTTTCAGACGTTCCCGGCGGTGTATCACCTTTTTTTCAGAAACGCCGTTGACGGTTACTTTTGCATAGGCAATGATATTATCAATGAAATCTTTGAAATCATTGATTGCGTCTGTTGTCAACATGGCTTTTCACCTCCTTTATAGCTTCCTGTGGCTTCCGCACGGCTTGACGCCGTATGAAAACCCCATTGCCTGCGTGCTTGTCCCTACGGCGCCGCCCTGTGTCCGCTGCACCGTGCTTCTTTCCGGGACGGTTCCTGCTGCCGGAACTGTGAAGCGGTGTGCTTCCATTCTGTCACTTGCCGTGACTGTGACGCCGCTTGTCTGCCCTCTGGTGTTTCTCTGTGGCTGCTCTCCGGCTTTTATCCGTCCTGCTGGTGTATTTGTATAGCCAAACGTATTCAACGCCGTGTCTGCGTCGATATGCGCCGCCTGCTGTGAAAATACCGTGTTTCTGTATGGCTTTATGCCTGCTGCTGGTGCCGTGAATATGAAGCCTGCTGCTTCCGTTCCCACAATATAGGTTGCAGCGCCTATCCCGGCTTTTGTGTTTCTCTGTGGGTATGTTCCGGCGTTAAGTCTTCCGGTCAGCGGTGTTTTGTATCTGAAATACTCCCCGTGGGTGTATATGACGCCGTGGACCTGTCCTTGATAGGTCAATTCGTCCATGTGCGCAGATAATCTTTTATACATTTTCACTGCCCGGATAATAGCTGCGTAGTCTGCCGTTATTCTCTGGTTGGTCACATCAAGCACAATATGAAAGTGTCCGGGTTCTCCCTCATACTGGAACCACTCTTCCACTTCACTTTCTGGAAATAAGCTGCCCAGCGCTGTTTCAATGGCATATTTTGTGCCCATTTTCTTATGAACCTTGACACTGTTTTTCACTAAATCCCGTTTTGCTTCCAGTGGGTAATTGTAGTCGTACCAGTCAACGTGTAGGTCGTATGCCAAAATGTCCACCAGTTCTTCTGGTAATTCATCAAATCTGGAATATATCAGCACATTGTCAATTATCCCGGAAGTGTCCAGCAGTGCTGCTGCCGTGGCGTTTGCCAGTGCAACCATTTTGGGGTCTTTCTTTAGCGCTTCCGGCAGGCACTCTGAATAATCGGCATTGTAAATTGTTTTAGACATTTTCAATACCTCCATTCAGAACGCTTTTGTTTCCCAGCTTTGCAACCTTTATATCATCAACAACCGTGAATACTGGCTTTCTGACTTCAACACGTTTCACGCCTGCTTCCATCAGCTTTGCTGTTAGGTATGATGGGTTAATATCCCGCCCCATTTTGCTTGTCTGCCATGTCACGTACTCTTCTACTGCCTGCGTTGCCGCTGCCGCAATAACTGTGGCGCTGGCTGCGTCTGGCTGCGGAATATAAAAAGTCACATCAATGTCAAATGCTACCGTTTCCGGTGCAGATACCGTCACTTTGTCTGTAAGTGGTCTAATGTCAGAAGCGTTCAAGGCGTCTTCAATCTCTTTCAGTACCCCGGACGTTGCCTGCTGCCCATTCTGCAAAAGCACCCGGACGTCTACAACGCAAGGTTCTGGGCTTGTCACTGCCACGTCTGCCACGGCTGGTGATACGCTCTTTGTCCAGTATATGTACCCGTTAATAGGACCCGCCGTGCTGAAACTCTCCATGCTCTCACGCATACGCTCATAATAACTGGCGTCGTCCTCTTCTTCTGCGCCGCCGCTGGTCGCCGTGATGTTCTCTGCTTTCTGGTAGTAGTCGTATAGGTCAACCAGTTCTTTGACCTGCCCCGCTGCCAGATTATTTCCGACGTCGCCCGCTGTGGTGCAAATTCCCTCAACGTCCCCGTATGTCTGCCCGGCTTTTATTTCCAGATTTTCTTTTGTTTCAAATAAAATTGCACCATCAAAAGAAATTCTGGTGCCCGCAGGAATAATCACTGATTGTTTCTGTGCTTCTGAAATATAAAAACGGAACATTGCAGACGCTGGGCTTGCTGGCAGTCTTTCCAAGTCCTTGAATAATTCTGCCAAGCTGTCCAAGTATTCACCGTCTGCATAACGTGGCACGTTCTTTTTTGCCGTTTCATTGATAATGACACGCTGCTGCACAATGATATTTGCAACCCACGCAATAAAAAGCCTTTCCGGTGACGCTGGGTACACTTTGTACCGTTCACGCCCCGGCACCTGCTGTACAAAGTTTTCATATAGTGCAATCAAGTTGCTTTCTATTGTTTCCGTGTCGGTTTCCACAAAGTCAATGTCTGGATATTTTCTGTCACTCATTGTCTGTTTCCACCTCCTCCAAATAAATAATAGGTATTGTGCGCCCTGTGGCTGCGTCATGTTCAAATGTAATGTCTGCAACCTGCGCCCGTGGTTCAAATTCTTCTATCTGGTCGTACAGATAGCCCACCAGTATATTTTCAACTACTGGCTGCGGTCTTCCGTATAGGCTGCCGGGCAAACCAAAATCACGGAACATAGGGCAGGAACCCTGCACCGTGTCCAGAATAACCGCAATATTTTGTATGACTGCTTGATGGTCATTTGCTGGTGCAAGGTCAATTTCTGTCAATAGTGACCCGTCGCCCCTTATCACGTCCATGTTTCATCACCTCTTTGGATATTCTTTTAGTGTCACGTCTGCTGTCGCAGCCCAGCAGTTGCCTTTGTTGTCATAGCGTTTCAATGTGCTGCTAACGCCTGTTATTACCCACTTATAAGAGCCGTATTTCTTGCCACCTAAAACCAGTGTTGAAACATTGCCCTTGTTGCACATTTTGTTCAATTTCTTAATTTCATTCAGTGGGTTTGTTCCATGAAATACACTGAACGCCATTTTGAAACTGATTGTTCCGGGTTCCGGTCCTAAAAACTCCAATACATCACGCTTAATGTGTCTGTCGTGCGTTGCATACTTCGCAGACACTTTCCAGCTTAATTCATCAAAGGTGCGCACGGTGTTTTCTGAAACTGAAAAAACCAGACTTCCCAGACTTCCTATTTTTGCCATGCTCTACACCTCCCCGATTATGAAGCCGTCGCCGTCGCCGTCTGGAACCATTATGCAAAGCACCATATCATTGACGCCCGGCGTCCACTCTGTCACAAATGCTTCATGGTTGTGGCTTACTTCCTTTAACATTTGCCCGTTGTAGTCATATTTCAGTGTTGTTTTTGCTGTCTGCCCCTCTGCCCCGCTTTCCATTGCTGGCACAACGTACACTGGGCGTTTTATAATTCTTAAATCACCGGAAGTGATACCGCCTTTGTCCTTGAACTTCACACGGGCTGTCATTTTGCTGGCGTTCACACTCTGCACGGTGCCAAGCCGCACTATGTTTTTTAACTCTGTCATGTCTGCCATTAGTAGCCCTCCAATACCTGTTGTAATTCAATCTGTGTTGTATATCCTCCCGTCAATTTGTGGGTCGCTTTGGTAATCTTGTACTTTCTGTCAAACTTCTGGAAGCCTTTTAATTTAACTGTGGCACCTGCCACCAGCTGCACATCACCAAGCATTGTGAAACTTGCTGTAAACTGCTGTGTGTTCTTTTCACGTAGCCGTTTTTTTGCCAGTTCGTATGCTTCATTTGTGCTTCTGACCTTTTCGTTGACTTCAAGTGTTTGCCCGGTTCCCTCTGTGCTGTCTGCCGTGTATGTGCTTTCAATCGTTTCTTTGCTGTCCGGGTCCGTATACGAAACATGGCAGCTGGTGTATGCTGTATCATGCAGGCTGGTTCCCAGCTTGTATGAAATATAATCACCGCTGCCATATTTTATGGTTTTTATAGGTGGCTTGCTGTCATACTCTGCGGCGTCATAGATAACCACATTCATTGTGGTTACTTTCAGCGCAAGCCCTGCCGCTTTGCATAATTTCTGCAAAAACACAATGTCTGACGTCTGCACCTGCTCTTTTCTTTTGTACTTCGGTATGTTGTCCGCAATGTACATCAGTTTCAAGTTGCTTTCAGACGCTATCTGTTCTGCAATCACTTTCAAATTGGTGTTTTCCCACGCCTTTGATTTTCTTTCTACTCTCATTTTGGAAGTATAAGGAATTGACGTGCCCTTTAGTGTGATTTTTGTTGGCGGTCCGCTGGCGTCTACGCTGTCCAGTTCAAATGTCCCACAGTCCAGCACGGCGTCTTTGCCGTTATCGTGCCAGTTCTTCTGGACAATCGTTGCTGTTATCAATTTAGGGTCAGACACTTTCTTTGTTGTTTCTTTCGTTTCTGTGACCGTCTGTGTTGCTGTACCGCCCGTTGTGATTTTGAAAACCTGCCCCGGATATATTAAGTTAGGGTTTTTAATATTGTTTTCAGAAGCAATCTGCGGGTATTTTGTACCGCTTCCCAGATACTTTTTGGCAATAGCCCAAAGCGTATCACCTTTTTTGACCACATAATTGACAACGCTTGCAGCTTCAACCTGCTTTTGCACCGTCGTTGTGGTCTTAATGAAAGTCGGCTTTACTTCCAGCCAGCTTCCCAGCCACTTTCTTTCTCTATCATCAAACGCAAGCTGCAAATCGTCTGCGTTGTCTTCGTCTTCATCAGTGAAAGTAAGGCTGCTTAAATATTTATTTATATCTGCCGGGACTTTTACGTTTTGAAATTTCAGCCGCAGTTCCACCCGGCGTGCCATGTCTTTTGCGCTCATTCTACGTCAGCAGCCCCCTTTTCCACGGTGGCAGTTCCAAGTCTTCTTCGTCTTCCACTTCCGGGATTGTTAATACAACCCCGGCAGGGAAAACGTAGGTGCTGGCGTACTTGACATTGGCTTTCATCAGCTTATCTGTATGCAGGACACTTCCCATTTGTTCAAATGCTATCTTGTCCCACATATCCCCAGATATTGTTGTGTAGCTTTTAGTCATATTTCTGCCGCTTCTCCTTGTCTTCTTTTTCGTCCAGCAGGTCTTCAACGTCACGCAGCAACTTTCTGTTGTTCTCTTCCAGTTTTGCGTCCAAGTCTTCCAGCTGGTCCCCGTTGATAACTATTGTCGGACTGTTGTTTATAGTTACGTTGTTTGCACTTCCACCGCCACTTCCTGCGCCTGCTGTTACCTCTGGCGCTGTGTTGTAGTTATTCACCGTCTGCGGTGCTGTTGTGGTCTGTGCTGTTGGCGCTACCGCTGCCGCTGTTGTGGCTGCTGTATTCTGTGCAGCCAGAATGTTTCTTGTCTGGTCCGCTGTAAACACCGTGCGCCCCGGTGCGTTCGTGATTAACTCCGGTCCCGCTTCACCAGCAATGAACGTGTCTGGTGTGTTTTTTGAACCTTTCGCCAGCATAGGTATTTCAGATATGTTTATACCTTTTCCACCTACACCCGGCACCCAGTCTGGCACTTTTACTTTGTTCAATCCACGTATAACCGTGTTGACCGCAGATATAATGCCGTTGATAACTCCCGTACACACTGACTTGATGCCCTGCCAAATTCCAGAAAATATTTGCTTTATGCCCTCCCAAGCCTGCCGCCAGTTCCCGGAAAATACACCAGTTATGAAAGTGATAATTCCATTCAGTACGGTTGCAATTCCAGAAATTACACCGGAAATTGCTTGAACTCCGCTTTGTACGATAGACTGGATTGTTGGCATTGCAAATTGTATTGCTGCTAAAATTCCTTGAATTATTGGTGAAACTATGTTCCAGATTGTCGTCAGTGCTGTTTGTATCGCAGGTAAAAGCGTTTGCAATACGTTTGTCACCACTGGCAAAATTGCTTGAATTGCTGCGGAAATTGCCGGAAGCACCGTGCTACAAATAAAGCTGAATAATTCTGAAATAATCGGCAAAACATAAGTTGAAATGAATGTGATTATTTCTGAAATAATCGGCATAAGACCAGCAATGAAACTTCCTATCACCGGAATAATTGCACCGATAAAATCAGCAATGCTTTGTATAATCTGCATAATGGTTGGGGCTGCCGCTTGAATAAAACTAACAATCCCCGGTATTACCTGTGTAACAATTACCTGCAATACCTGTTCTGCAACTGGCACAACGTATGTGGTTATAAAGCCCACAACCTCTGAAACTGCGTTCTTGACTGTTCCCAGTACATTTACGAACGTGTCAAAGACTGCTGCGCCTTTATCTCCGAACAACTCTTGTATCTTGTCACGGGCTGCACCTATGTTCCCATCAGAAAACACATTCTTTATGGTGTCGCCTATGTTGGTAATGACCGAAACAATCTTGTCAAAGACTGCCAACGCTTCATCACCAAAGGTTCGCTGTATAAATCCCCTTATCTCTTCAAGATGGTTCTTTACAAGCTGTATTACTGTAATAATCGTTGTGATAACGCCCACAACTGGCAATATCTTTCCTGCAATACCTCCAAGTGGTCCCAGTGCTGTTTTTGCAAGGTTTCCAATAGGACCCAGCACCGTTTTTACCGCATTTCCCAGCGGTGCAATCAGTGTTGTTGCCTTGCTAAATGCTCCGGTAATCCCCTTTGTTATGAAGCCACCTACTTTTCCAAGTGGGCTGTTTGCAATCGCACCGCCTACCGTTCCAAGTATCGGACCCAGCTTGCCGCCAATTAGTGAAAATGGTTTCAGCATAAGTCCCAGCATTTTTGTTCCGGCTCCTGTCAATGCTCCGCTTGCTTTTCCTGCAATTCCTAAAAAGCCGCTGACAATGGACTGCTTCACGCCGCCCATAAAGCCTGTTACTGCTCCAACAACTCTGTTTCCACTGAATATATTACCTATTGCAGAACCTACGCCGCCCATAGCGCCTTTTACATTGCCAAAGTATGACAATATACCGCTTCCAGCTGTTTTCAGCTTTTCCGCAAAACTTACGCTTGTTGCTGCGTTTTCAATAAATCCGGCACGCAGTCCCAGCAGTTTTTTTGCCAGTGACAATATGCCGTCTTGCGCTGATAATGTAACCAGCTTTGTTGTCAACATTCCCACTTTCAATGCTGCCAGCCCCGCTGCTACCTTTAGGGCTGTTTGCACTAATTTTGGGTTTGCTGCTGCAAATTCTGAAACTTTAGTGACCACAACCGCCACTTTGTCTGCCAGATTTCCGACAATCGGCAGTAAGTTTTGACCAAGAACAATGCCCAAGTTTGCTATACTGTTCTTTGCCTTTTCCATTTTGGCTTCTGTGGTGTCTTCCATTTTGGCAAATGCGCTGTCTGTTGCCCCAACGCTGTTTACCATGTCTTGTACGCTTGAATTGAAGCCGTCAACTCCGTTTGACAGAAGCGACATTGCCGCTTTTCCGGCTTCTGAACTGCTGAACATATCAGATAGGGCAAGACCAGACTTGCTGGCTTCTTCCTGTATACCGCCCAGAATTTCCCCAAGTGATTTACCGCTTGCCATCAATTCTGCAAAGCTGCCGCCCATCTTCTGCCGCAATAGCTTGTCTGTCGTACTTCCAGACTTTGACAACTCATTTAACATACTGTTCATGTATGTTGTCGTTTCTGCGGCTGCAATACCTTTGCTGGTCATTATTGCATATCCGGCACATAACTGTTCCAGTGAAACATTGCTGGCGTTTGCAGTCGGTATGATTTTACCCATACTGCTTGCCAGTTCTCCTACTGTCACTTTACCTTTGTTCTGCGTCTGTACCAGCATATCTGATACCGTGCTTACTTTGTCCGCACTCATGCCGTATGCGTTCAATACGGTTGTTAATACGTCCAGCGTTTGCGAACTTTCCGCAAATCCGGCTTTTGCTAACTTCGTACTGTTTGTAACAAAGTTTACGGCGTCACCTGTCTTCTGTCCGGCAGATATAGCGTTGTACACATCATCAGCAATGGCATTGGCTGCAATTCCTGTCTTGTTTGACAGTTCCATTATCTGTTGTGACAATGTGCCCAGTGGGACTTCCTGCGTATCTGCAATGGTTCCCACCTTTGCTATTGCTTTTTCGTACTGTTGCGCTGCCTGCACGGGTCCTGCATACACTGCGGCGGCTACGGCACTAATTGCGCCAATAGTTCCCAGCAGTTGTCCTTTTGTCTTTGAAATGCTCTGTTCTACCTGCTGTTGCTTGTCATTCAGTTTTTGCAACGTCTGCTGTGAAGTTTGCAGCTTTTCATAAGACTTTTGCAGTCTTCCGTTGGCTTCTTCCAGATTATCCGTATTTACTCCGGCTGCTTTCAGTTCGTCGGCATAACTGTTTAATTGTTTTTCCTGTTCTTCGATTTTGGCAGTGGTCTGTTGTATCTGGTTTTCATTCTTTTCAAGCTTCTTCCGCAGTGCTTCTGTGGGTTCGCCTGTCTGCTGCAATTCCTGCTGTAATCGGTCATGCTCTGCGTTAAGCTGCGCCAGCCGTTCTTTGTTCTTGTCAATAGCGGCAGACTGCTTTGTGTAGCCGTCAATCTTTGATTGCAGGGAATTGACATTTTTTAAGCTGTCCCGTAACTGGTTATTGGTGTTAATTGCGCTTTTGAATGTGCTGTTAAAATTGCCACCCAGCGACGCTTTCAGCTTAAAAAGCAGTTCAAATTCCTTTTGTGACCCTGCCAAGCTGTTTCACCTCCCTACGCATTATTGCTGTTCTGTTTCTGCTCTTCCGCTTCTTCTTTTTCCACTTCATTTATGGTTTCAATCCATGCAAAAAGTCTGCGTATAGGCATTTGCAGCCAGAACGGGACGGGCGTATGTGAAGCCCTTGACATTTTGTATATCTGCTTTCTTATGAACTTTGCGGGTTCTTTAATTTTTAGTAGCCCGCAGCAATTAAAAAATCCCTTGCTTTGTTCTTAATCTTCATGTAATCGCCTACCGGAAGACGTCTGATTTCATCAGAAGCAACCCCCGCAGCTTTTGCCGCAAGAATACACTGGAACGCAGAGGAAATTTCCGGTGAAAGTGCATATTTGTTCTGGTCTGCAAGTTCCTGTTCTACTGCTTCAATATCTTCACCAGTTAAATTGTCAAAATAGAAAGTTAATTTTGTATACTTCTTTCCCTCAATCTCTCTGGGCTTTTTGAATGTGTGTGTATAATTCAAACTGCCGTCTTCTTCCTTGTCTTTCTTCTTGTCGTCAAAATTGACCACGCCGCTTGCCTGTGCTTCCTGCATTTCCTTTTCCTGCTCTGTTACCTGCTCCATGTTTTCAGTTGTATTTGTTGTATCTGACATTGTTTATTCCTCCATATCTTTGATTTTAGGCAGGAAAAAACCAGCGGTCTTCCCGCTGGCTCCTGCTGTCTTTTTTTACTTGCCTAATGCTTTTCTGACGTCCTTTAAGTAATCTTTGCCATTGATAATGCACACAAAGTTTAACGGGTCAATTTCCGTTACCTTTGAACCGTCCAAGTACATTGCATAGTATGAAACGGCATATTCACCGCTTACATCAGCTGTTGAAGCTGCCGCAACTTTTCCAAGTGCTGTCTTCTTCGGCTTTACTTTCATAATGTGCTTAACGCCGGACACTTCGTTTGCGCTTGTGCGCAGGTTCATTCTCTGCTGTGCAACTCGCAGGTCAATTCTGTGTACCCGTGGTTCCATCAGCTTGACTGCTGCCGCTGTGACAGTTCGGAAATTGAAAGTTGTTGACATTGCATTTAAGTGACCGATAATGATTTCTTCGATATTTCCCGCAATGCCTGCGCCGCTCAACTCTTCCGTCATGTACTCCAAGTCTGGCAGTGTCACTTCTGTGGTTCCCAGATACTCTACGGCGTCTTCGTAAATCGCATAGTTAATAACCAATTCGTCAACTTTTGACATTCTGTTTCACCTCCTGTTATGCTGCCACCAGTGCTGCAAGATATGACAAGTCATATTCAAGCACAAAGTCCATTTTCTGCATTGGTGATGGCGGCGTCATATAAATGTGAAAACGCACAATTCCTGCTGCAAGCTGGCTTGTGCTGTTTTCGCTTTCGTTGAACTCCACACGTCCACCAATGATTTTTTCATCAGTTGCAAGGCTTGCCAGCCAATCATTGATTGACTGCACAACTGCGTCAATCAGACGTCTTTTAATTCCTCTGTCAATGTAGTTCCAGTACGTCAAAATAAGCGTCTTTGCAACCCACTTGAACATACGGTTGATACAGTAGAAATAGTCCGTCACGTCTGTGTTGGCAGGGTAACAAGCCGTATAATTTCCCCAGCTTACAAAGCCATTAAAGAAATTAAGTGCAGTCACAACGCCGTTTTCGTTCAAGTAGTTTGCCTGCTGAATATCCATGACTACTTCCGAACCGTCCGCAGTAACCATTCTGTCTGCCTGTATACCCTTGTTTGAAGCACTTTCGCAAGGTGTGCCGCCGCCGTACTCTTCCGCATTGTCTACGGCTGACATACTGGCTGCAAGCTGTGTTGAAAGATTGAAAACTCTATCTCCCAGCGCAACTTTAGGGAAGCAGACAACTTCTGTTCTTTTTGTGAAGTTTTTCTGTTTCTTCCATGCTGGCACTTCCGTGTAGTATGTCGCCCCGGTTTCTGCCGTGCAGTCAATGTCCAGAATTGCTTCACCCTCAAACAGTCCGTTGATATTCTCTGCCTTTGCAGACATTACAGCTGCAACCTCTGCGTCATGTGACCAATTCGGACACAAAATAAGGTCTGGAACCTTTGTATAAAGTGGAAATACATTGTTAATCAGTTCAAGTCCGGTTGTCTTGTGTGTGCTTACGCTGTAACCGCCGATAATATCACTTTTTGTGACCTGTGAAGCGTCCACGGCGTCATATTTCACGGTAAGTTTGCCTGTGGTTTCTTTTAAGAACTCCACAACGCAGTTTGTGTCGCTGTAAAATACTTCGTAATCTTCCCCGGCTGTCTTTCCTGTGATTTCCACACTGCCTGCGATTGCTTCCGCAGGTAATACAATCTGACCGTCTACAACGTCTATCTGTGTTTCATCAACTGTTTTCTTGTGCTTCTTAGGGTCAAGAACATTTACAAAGAACACCTGCGCAGAATTGAACAATGTAAACGCTGTGTAAATTTCTTCACAAAGACTGTATTTCTTCCAGTCGTCGGAATATCCCAACGCCTGCACTGCTTCTTTGTAGCTTGAAGCCATAATGACTTCATTTACTTTTCCGTTTACCATCTGCACGGGTGCTGTTCCAACCACAAAATGCACGCCAGTATCTACGGACACGGGCGTGATTGCGCCATTGTTTGTCTTGCTGGCGTTTACTCCATGTGATACGTCACTCATTTGTTATACCTCCTGTTCTGCGTATGCAAGGGCGGCAGCCTTTAAGTCTGAATAATACTTGTTGTATACATTCCCGGTTGTCTTCACCTTGTCTTTCTTGTCTGCCAGTTCGGAAATAGGAACCAGCATTTTTCTTACAAGCGGGAACTTTTCAAGAATGAAAGAAAGTTCTTCTTCAATCTCTTTGTCTGTTCCCTCAAAAATCTTGTTGCATGGCAGCATTGCTTTTGGCAGGTTCGGTCCAATGTAAATCAGCTTTACTGTTTCCGACTGCGTATTTGCCGTTTTTACGGCTTTTTCTTCTGTTGTGGTATTTTCTACCGCCTGCACCTTTTCAACGTCCTTTTCGGCTGCTGTGGCGCTTGCTGTGGTCGCTTTTGCCATTTTGTCTTCCTCCTGTCTATAAATTGTGCAAAATCTCTGCCACATCACGTTGCGTGACTGGCATACTCCAATTTGTCACCATTTCGCCCATGTAGTATGGCGGCGTGGTGTCTTGATATACGATATATTCCAGCGGCAGTTCCAAGGCAAATTGACCGCCGCCGATTGTCCCGGCTTTCTTCAATTCGCTGCGCACTCTCAAAATCAGATTGAGAAGTGCCAGCGGTCCGTCCTGCCCATCTTCTGAATACACCGCAAATATTATTCTTACTTTGCAGCTGTCTTCCTCTGGTTCGCCTGCTTTCTTGTCGTCCGTCCCTGTTAGGAACTTTAACAGAATGTATGGCACTTTCTGTTGTACGTCGTCTGCTTCCGGCAGCCCCATTTTATAAACTGCTGCTGCTCTTTCTTTTTCTTCGCTGCTTCCCGTTCTGGTTCGCACTGGCAAAATAATGTCAGACGTTTTGGAACTAATGAATTTCTGCAATTCTTCCAACAAAAAAACTGGTGTCATAATTCTTTACCCTCCATAACCATTCAAAATCCTGTTCATTTCGTGTATAATTCTTTCGTTTACCAGTTCTTGTGCTTCCTTTTCCAGCCCGTCTATAATATCTTCGTTTCCCACCATCTGTGCTGCTGATAGTCCCATTTTTTCTTCAATCGGAAAACGCTTGCGCCCTGTCCTCTCAAATACTCCGGTGTGACCATTGCTTTTCATTTCTGCAATAAAAGCGTCTTCAAATGGTGTCCCGCTACCGCCTTTTTTAACTGCTGCCCGCACCTGCTTTCCAGTTCCGGGCTTCGTCGGCGTTACTTTGAATTTGTACAGCGGTATTTTCACGCCAGAAAACGAAACAAAGCCCGCAAGGTTTCCCGTGCTGGCTTTTGTTATATTTATTCTGGTTGCTTTCGTCAGTGCTGCGCCATTTACGGCATATACGGTTTTTACCTGCTTTATTGCCTGTGTCTTCACTCTGGAAATACCACGGTTCATAGCGCTGGCAAATACTCTTTCTGCACCTTTTGGAACGTCTGCCAGCAGGGTTCCCACTCTTTCTATTGCGTCAGATGTTATTTCAATCATTCTTCCAACATCTCCAATTCAAGAATTATTTCCCCGTCCTCGCAGTCTGCTTTTGAAATGTTATACATATTGATTGCCCCGGCTTCGTCAATTTCAAGCTGGCGTCCTTTTTTGGGAACGCAACCAAAATCATATAATGACATATAGACCAGACAAGAAGCACGGTTTATGCCCTCTGCATTGTCCCCGTTTCCTCTCTGCCGTTCGTCGGCTGCCGTGTGGTCAATGATTATGGGCAAATAGTGTTTCTTACCTTGATACCATATATCAGTCATAGTTGCCATTTCTCCGCAGTTGTGAAACACTTTCATGTCACTGGCAAGCTGTGCTTTGAAGTCCATTAGATAGGTGTTGCAACAAACCAGCTGTCTACATCATGCGGAACGCATAACGGTGCAGAAGACAGATTGAGGAAGCGGCGGGCAGGCTTGCGCTTTGTCCATGTGTCCGGTACATATTTACCCTCTACGGTCACAAAGTTGCCGTCTGGTTCCTTAATAAGTGTGATTGCTCCATAGTACATGGAATAATCAGCATTTGTGCTTAACAGTGCTAAACTGTCCGCAGGTACAAGCGGCTTGTCCTCCGGTGCGTCCGGGTTTGTCCAGTCGTCAAGATACCACTCGTTGTACTTGTAAATATCAAGTCCCAGTTCGTGAATTGTGCCAATGTATGTGACGCCGTTCGGTAACTGCTTAGGCTGGATAACTGCAAGATTGAAGTTTTTCACATCAAGCATTTTCTGCACCTTTGGGTGATTTACAAACGCATTTGCAACGTCACTTCCCATTACGCAAATGTCGCAGTTCACAAAACCTTTCTTCTGTACTGTTTCGTGCCAGCGTTTAATATCTGCGATAGGGTCGGAAGTGTCAGCAGTCCACTTGTTTTTTGCAACTGAAATAGTTTCTTTGTTTGTAAAAGAAAAATCAATTACTTCATTCACTCCGTCGCCAATGATAGGGATTGCGCCAGTGAAGATTGTCTGTGCGCACATCAGTTCTTCACGTCTTAAAATCTGCTCTCTTAACTCCTTGAAGTCATCTGCCATTTTAAGTACGGCACGTTCCGCAGGTGTTCTGCCAGAATAAAGACTTTCGCCCGGTCTTCTGATTAACAAATCATCAACGGTTGTCACTTTCTCCGGTGCAACTAAAGGCGGTGTATATGTCTTTGTCTGATAACCAGTGTTTGGCACTACCTT
Organism: Lachnospira sp. CLA-JM-H23; assembly: GCF_040096425.1. Lineage (NCBI taxonomy): Bacteria > Bacillati > Bacillota > Clostridia > Lachnospirales > Lachnospiraceae > Lachnospira > Lachnospira sp. CLA-JM-H23. The sequence continues at coordinate 69,067 of NZ_JBBMET010000002.1, read as the reverse complement.
TCCACCAACTAATCTGCTGACGAACGGTGCAACCTTTCTGCTACCCTTTCTAAAGTCAACGTCAACGTCCTTTGTGGTGAATGTTTCTTCATGTCTGAAAAATGTACTTCTGAAAAAAGTACGCACGGGCGGTAACTTCTGAACCACTCTGCCCATTGTCCGTGGTTCGTAAATAGATACTTCGTTTGCCATTGTTGTTCTTCCTCCTTATCTCAAAAAGATTGATACCTTGCGCAGTGCTTCTTTGATTTTTGCTAAATCTGCCCCGGCTTCAAGTGCTAATGCGTCAGCGAAAAACTCACCTGTCATGTAATATGTTACTGGTTCGCCGTTTCCTGCTGCCGCAGCAGCAATACCGATTGCGCTTGCTTCGCTTCCTTTTGCAACTGGAATAATCTTGTTGTCATTCGCAGTGTCAATCATTACTGGTGCATATTCCTTGATAGCTGCATTTGCTGTTCCGGTTTCCGGTACTGTTGGAAAATCACCAGCAAAAAAGTTCTTCGGTGTGATTTCTCTTTTTTCTACTGCATATTCACCCATTTGCTTGTACCTCCTTATTTCTTGTCTGGAAACAACTTGTCAATAGCGGCGTCAAACACGTTCTTGCCGTTCTCTCCTGTGTTGTCCTCCGGTGCTGCTCCCTGCACGCCGTTTGCACCGCTGTTTTCTGCGTCCTGCTGGCGGTTCTGAATGTAGTTGCCGCCCGCTTTGTTCTGCTCTGAAATGATTTTAACTGCCATTTCCTGTGCAGAAATAGGGTTGTCAAACTTTGCGTCCTTTGCGATTGCGTCATAGTTGCCGTTTGCCAAGTCTTCAATGCCTTTAATTCTGGCACGTTCTGCGGCTGCTGCTTCATTCTGGATTGTCGCTACTAAATCCGGGTATGCGGCTTTTAGTGCGTCAACCGTTGTGATTTTGTTTTCTGGTGCTGCCATTTGTGGTTCCTCCTTTTCCTGTGGCTTGTTGATAGGTTCTGTTGCACTATTTACTAAACTACCCGGATTTTGATTGTGCGGGCTGTTTAATAACTGGGTTGGAATACTCTTGAACATGGAAACGTCAATAGGCACTGAATTGACAACGATTTTTGAAGAATTTTCAACAACTGTTGTGCTGTCTTCAAACATCAATTCATCACAAAAGCCGTTTTCAACGGCAATGTCGCCCGTCCACCATGTTTCATTTGACATAAGCTGTTCTATGTCCTCTGTCTTTTTGCCAGTCTTACTGGCGTATGTATTGACAATGCTTTGTTTAATCACTTTCAGTTCATCAGCCATCTTCAAAAAGTCTTCTGCTCTGAAAGTGTCCCAGACTGTCATTGCGGGGTCATGTATCATAAATACACCATTTCTGGCAATCTTGATTGTGTCGCCTGCCATAGCAATGATTGTGGCTGCGGAAGCTGCCCAGCCATCAATTTTGACTGTCACTTTCGCTGAACAATCTTTCAATCTCGTAAAAATCGCATTTGCTGCGAACACATCACCGCCGCCGCTGTTAATGCGCACGATAATTTCTGGCACATCACCAAGCGCCGCAAGTTCTTGATTGAATTGCTGTGGCGTCACCCTGTCTTCCCACCATGACTGCTGGCTGCTTATTGCGCCGTATAAAAGCAGTTCTGGCGGCTTGTCCCCTGTTGCCGGGATAAAGTCCCAGAATTTATTTGTCGTCACCCCGTAAGGATTGCCCGGTGTTCTGCTGTCCTGCTGCTGGTTCATTCCCGGCATTGTCTGCGGGTTCTGCTGGGGTGTTCTGTTTGTTTGTGGTTCCATTGGCAATTTTCTTCACCTCTTTCAGTTCTTTTTCTTCGTGTTTCAACTGTTCGACATTGTTATAAAAGTTGCTTCCCGTCATTTGCATTGCTTCATCACTTCTGGTGCTAAAGCCGTTTGACACTCTCTTTTCTGCGGCTGTAACCTCTTTTACCGGGTCAAGCATACCTTTTGCAGGTCCGTTCCACTTTGCCCCGCAATATGCTTTTCTTATTGCCGGGTCAGTAAAAAAGCCCGGTGCTTTGATACGTCCTTTTGCTACTGCTTCCGTCAGCCATTCTTCATATACTGGCTGGCAAAAGTCCGTTGATAGCCAGTCACGGTACATATTAAACATTTTCCATGCTTCTTCCAGCGCACCTTTGCTGGCTGTATAGCTGGAATTAAAACGCTTCACAAGTAATTCATACGGAATTTCAAGTGCTGCGCCTATCTGCTGGCATATTGCTTCTACAAAGCCGCCAAAATTGGCGTTTGGTCTTCCGGGGTTCGTGTCGTGGGCTTTCTCGCCCTCGTTTAAGTCGATAACGGCGCCCGGCGCAAGTTCAATGGTGCTTTCGTCTTCTGCGTCCACCTGCACTTCTTCCGGCAGCATACTTCCTATGGCGTCTTCTGCGCTGGCGTCTGCCTTTTCAATGAAAATGGTAAACATACCAGACACAACCGCAGCCACAAGCTCTGCGTCCGTGTATCTTCCAAGCTGTTTCAAACTTTCAATGACTGGCGCAAGGAACGGAACGCCCCTGCGCTGTCCTATTCTTTCCCGGTTCATCATGTGAAGCACATTTCTTCTTCCGGTCTTTTGTCCGTATGCTTCAACCCTCTGCCAGCTTATGTCATTGTATGCGTATGACAACGGGTGGTGGTTCGCTATGTGATACGCTATCACTTCTCCGGACTTGTCAACCTCTACACCTCCAACAATCTTGTTGTCTATGGTGTCGCAGTCGTCCGGGCTGCAAAGTCTGTCTGCTTCTATCAGCTGCACACGCAGGTCATACGGCTGGTTTATTCGTGGTTTGACTGGCAATACCGCCAGACAATCCCCAGAAATAAGCCAGTTCATAAAAGCCAACTGCTGCAACTCGTAAAAGTTGTCTATCCTTGACATATCGCAATCATTGCTTTCAGCCCAGATAGACCACTCTTTTTCAATCTTTTTTTCAAGGTTCCGGCGTTCTTCTGGTGAAATTCCCAGCGTTTCTGCGTCAATGGTCGATTTCAACCGCAGCCCACGTCCAACAACGTTGGTGCGCATGGTTTTGACTGCCCCGTTTGCCAGTGGCACGCCCATGTATAAATCACGGGTACGCTGGCGCAATATAGATACATTGTCTTCTATGTCCTCACGACTGCTGCCGCCTGCATGAAGCCAGCCTGCAAGTGATTTCTTTGCGACGCTGGCGCCATAATTGCCATACCCACTGTCTAAAATCTGCATTTTCTGCCTTGCAACCGTTCTTTTCAGTGCTGCTTGCGGTGCTATGACTGCTATTGCCTTATCAATTCCCGCTGCAATTCCCACGCTTTCACCTCCTTTATTGCATGAAAAAAGCACCTTTTCACGGGTGCTTTTTGTCTTTTCTCACTTATTCACGCTACAATATTACCCCATTTTTGCGGGCAATGGGGGGAAATAAAGCCTAAAAACGGGCAATCACGGGCAATGTTTTATAAATCCCGTGGTACAAATCGTTTTGCACGGTTCCTGCCGCCGTATTTTGCCGCATTTTCAAGCGCAGTGACTTTCCCTTGCCAATATTCAATAGACTTTCTAATTTCGGTCAGATTGGCTTTTGTCATGGTCCTGCTGCCTATCGTGTATGACTGGGCGTTTGTCACTGCCAGTTCCGCTTCCAGCCATGCGTCAAGGTGTCTTTTTGCTGTTTCCAGTGTAATTCCTGCCATTTATAAAATTCCTCCACTTCTTCTTCTGCCACGTTTTACAATTTTCTTTGCTTGTGTGGCGTCTTTCTTTTTATCCGGTTTCTTCAACGGTACGTTGATTATTTCAATAGCTGCCGTTGCGTAGTTTCGGCAGTCCAGCGCTTCATTTCGCTTGTGTTCGCCTTTGTCTTTCAGTTCCCATGCAAAATATGGTCTGCCCATCTTGTAACGCATTACCTTTTTTTCTGACGTTAAGCCCTTGAAATACTTTTCGTCATATCCCTTGCCCTCTTCTTTTGGAAAATGGCAAAAGCCGGGTCCCTCTTCCTCCAGCTTTAGCCTGTCCATAAGCAGGCTTTTCCCGGTATCAACTCCCAGTGTGAAAAGGTATGCGCCCTCACGGTTGCTTTTTGACGGCTTCTGTATATACGCTGCGGCGCTATCGTTTGAACCTTTGATTGCAAATACCCTGCGATTGAACCGGGCTTTGCAGAATTTATATACTTGATTGGTTCTGTGTCCTCCACTATCAATGCAGACGCATGACAGCTTCATTTTCGTTCCGTCTGGTTTTTCAAAGGTCTGCAATAAGAATGTGTCAAGGTCTTGCCAGACTTGATTGTTGATGTCTGAATTGTCGCCGTATATTGCCGCATACCTAATGCCCCAGCTTTCATATTCTGGACCCCAGCCCACAACTTCAATTTCAAATCTGTCGTCCTGCGTATCTACGCCAGCTGTCAAGTACAGCACTTCTTCTGGCACTTCGCACTTGTATTTCTCCCGGCGTTTCATCAGTTCGTCGTCTTCTATGGTTTCCCCGTCTTCTTCCCACGTTTGCCCCATTTCGGTATTAGTCCATACTTTCATAAGTTCCACGTTGCCTTTTTTCATCTGGTCATTTGCCGTCAGAAACTTTTCAACAACTTCTTGCCATGTGGTCAATGTGGAAGCAAGCGTGTTCAAGTGGAATCCACGCACGGGGTTGTCTGGGTCTTCGTGTACAAAGGTTCCGTCAATAAAGTGTTCTTTCCATTCTGCTTCACTGGATATGACGCCGCACTTGCTGCAAGCGTATCTGATTTCTGATAGGTCGTTTTTGTCGAACACAACATTTGACCAGACCAGCGGTTGCAGTTCTCCGCAGCACGGGCACGGTGCGTTCCATTCTCCCCGGCTGCTGTTTTCGTACTCCACTTCTATTCTGGAAGCCCCTTTGACTGTCGGTGTTGAAATGTCCACCTGCTTTTTATTCCAGAATGTAGTCTGACGCTTTGAAGCCAGCAAAAGTGGGTCGCCCTCTTTTCCTGCACTGGCTGGGTATGCGTCTATTTCGTCTGCAAGCAATATTCTGATTGTGTGGCTTCGCAGTCCCGTTGGGCTGTTTGCGCCTGCAATCGTTATGAAGCCGCCCGGAAATATCTTTTGCATGATTGTGTTGCCGCTGTTGCGGCTCTTCTCATTGATACGGTCAGCCAGTACGGGTGTATCACGCAACATAGGCGACAATTTTTCTTTTGAAAACTTCTCTGCCATGTCGATTGTCGGTTGTATAACCATAATCGGTGACGGGTCATAATGCACATAATATCCAATAGGGTTCAACACCATTGCGTCTGTTTTTCCCACCTGCGCTGCTGACATAATCACAACTTTTTTTATTGTAATATCTGTTATGGCGTCCATAATCTCTTTTTGATACGGCGCCTTTGCTGTCTTCCAACGTCCCGGCTCTGCGGAAGACCCGGCAGACAGTCTGCGGAACTTATCTGCCCACTGCGAAAGTGTCATTTCCGGCGGTGGTTGTAGCACTTTGAAAATCCGTGTGAACATATCAACTGTGTTTTTCTTCATTGTCTACACCATACCCAAACACTGTCTGAAAGTCTGAAAGTTCTTCCAGCACTTCATCAATGGCGCTTTTCAGCAGCTTAAATATTTCTGTCTGGTCCTTTTTCTTTGATAAAATGGGGCTTAACTTTGCAGGTATAGCCATAAGCCTTGTTTTGAACCTAACAAGCGTGTCCGTCATTACCTGTTCCACGTCCTCTGTGGTGTGTACCTCATTTCTGCGCAGCTGCAATTCCAGTTCTTGTGCTTCTCTTTTTGCTCTGACCAGCTTTGCACGTTCTGCGTTGTAATCTATTGCACTTTCACTTTCCGGGTTGTTTTTGCGCAAATAATTTATGTACTGGTGGTTTACGGTCTTCAAGTCGTACAGCCCCGGTCTGATTTCCGTTATAACCTTTTCGTCACGCAGCTGGCGCACTCTGCGTTCTGAAATATCCAGCCAAGCGGCAACCGCCTTTGAAGTGTACGCTTTCAAAAACCGCACCCCCTTTCTTTTGTGTCCGAATTGGTCACATTTTTTCTTTTTTTAGCCCATACCCCTTTATTTTTTACCGGGTCGGAAGCGGAAATGGAATTTTCAAAATTATATCTGGGCAGGTTTTGGGCGTCGCCGTACCCGCAGTGCTTCCAGACCGCCAGAAGAACCTATTAAACGTCGTCCACAACGTCTGTGATTTCGTCGTTTTCTGTGCTTCCGTCCGGGTCAATCTCAAATTCTCCCGTTAGCTTCTGTTTGTTCAATTCAAGTTGCTTTTCCGCAAGCTGTAAGCGTCTGTCCTCTAACTCATACGCCTTGATACTGTCCAGCTGCTTGATGATACGCCCGTGTAGCTTGTTTAGTTCAGCTTCCACTTTCATTGCTCTATCAAACGGGCTTGACTTGATAATAGATTTCATTGCTGTTTTGTATATCTCTTTGCCGCCCTCTGGGTCTGTCGCTTGCCCCTGCTCCATGCCGCAGTCCTCTTCTTCCCTGCGTTCTTCCATGCTCTTTGGCACAATCATGTGTACGATTTTATCAGTATAAAAGCCGCCTGCTTCTTTACTCTCGTACTCTTTCAGCAGGCTTTCCAGATAGGCTTTGCGGACGTATAATGCCTGCAATTCCTCCATCATTTGAGATAGTGCGGACGGTGTACCCATGTTCTGTATTGCTGCCGCCTGCTCCGGGTCTATGTCTTCATACCCCGCCTGTGCAAATGCTCCATGTGTGACAGCGTTTTTGTTCCCCTTTTTTGCCGGGGTTTTTCCCGCAGCATTTTTATTGCCTTTTTGTCCACCCCTTTTTTTAGGCTTCTTTTTCAAGGCTTCGTCCCAGCTGTCTTCTGACTTCCATTTTCTTATCCGCACTTCTGGCACCCCTGCCAGTTTTGCCAGTTCCGCTGTTTCAATCTTGCCGTCTGCGTCCAGATAGCGTTGCATTGACTTGTCCCGTTCCGGGTTTCGTGGTCTTCCCATCTTCTCACCTCTTTTCGTTCGTTTTCATTCTTTTCAAGTCTTCCGGTTTACGGAAGTATAAAAAATTATGGGCTTTGTAAATTCAAAAAATCCCAAAGCCCACTATTGCCAACGTGCAATTTATAACGGCTTAAAGCCTGCTTCACTGGCTTAAATTATACCAGTAAAACGCAGGCAATGGCGGGCAATGATTGCTTATGCAATCCTCTGAAATTGTGAAATAATCTGGTTCTTTTCAAACCTCTGTGAAAGTGTTTCAACTGCTGTATCTCTGATATTTTTGCACTGTCTTTCACTGTATGAGTTTCGTACCGCTACTTGTTCCCATTTGAGGTTGTGCATGTAAAAATCAAAAATAATGCGCTTTTCTTTCAGTTTCAGTCTTGAAACTTCTTGCAAAATCTGTGCTTTTAGTGCTTGTAACTGCTGCGCCTTTGCTTCATACTCTTTGATTTCGCCGCTGACATAATCTGGAATATTAAGCGCCATATTTTCTGTTTGTCGTGATATATTATTTTTTCCTTTTGGTAGACCGTCGCACTGTATAGCGCCAATGGGGTTGTAGTATTGGTCCGTTAAGTCACTTATAATCTTTCTGTATATATTCACCTCCCCGTCTATGTCTTTATAGTATTCCAGCAATTCAATAACCCTGTCTTTTTCCATTGCCTGCGCCATTTGCTTTTCCTCCATTCTTTGTTTTGCCAGTTTTGCCCGGCTGCTATCCGTCTTGCACGTCAACTGCGTGTTCTCCTGCTGCCTGCTGCCGCTCTTTCTCTTCGTACCCCATGCACTTTATGTATCTTTCCGGCTTTCCGCAGCTTTCATAATATTTGCAGTCTACGCAAACATTTTCTTTCATTTGCGCTTCCTCCGTGATATGTACCCTGCGCACTCCGGCTGCCCCCTTAATAACTGCATGGAACACGCCCCGCCGCACTCATAAGCCTTTGTGATATGCTTTGCGCACTTTGTATTTGCACACTGGTTCCGGCAAAATACGGGCGTATTGTCTGTATTAAGCATTATTATTGGTCTTTCCATCTGCTATACCTCCATTTTTCTTATGAACTGGAAGCACTCTGCTGCGTCGTGCATGGTTCTTATTACTCCATCTTCGTCTATGTATACTGCGTCAATAAATTTTGGTTTTGGTGCGTTTCTGTCTTCTATTGGTTCATTTCCAAAATCAATCATAATTTGCAGAACATTGTATATTCTTTCGTGAATAATCATTTTATAATCTGTCATGTTTATTGGCATTTTCTGCACCTCCTATGCTGTTTCATGTAAAATTATCTTTCTGAACATACTTTCAAATATGGGAACCGCAATACTGTTCCCAGCCTGCTTGTATAACGCCATTCTGTATCTTCCAGAACGCTTCTGGACTGCTTTTGCCCTTTCGTAGTCTTCGTCTGTATATCCTTGCAGACGCCAGCACTCACGTTCTGTTAAATATCTATAACGCCCGTTTCCGCAGTCAATCACCTGCGCTGGTGTTCTGTCCTGTCTGGTCGTGATTGTGTATGCAAAATCTTTTATCACCGTTGCTCTTCTTATGCCTTTTTCTCCAATCACACTGTACACACTCGGTTGCGTCACGTCGTACACTGGCGGCACTTCGTCATTGTCCAGAAGAAATTCTGATATATCTTTCATTGGCGTTCTGATTAAGTCTGAAAAGTCGAACTTTTCACCATTCAGCACCGATACCGTGAAAACTCTTTCCCGTGCCTGTGGCAATCCAAAGTCCCTTGCGTCTAATATTTGATAATTGCTTGTATATCCCAGCTTTTCCATTTCTGCTATGTATTGTTCAAAGTTCTTCTTGTTGTAGCCGTTTAATACATTTTTCACGTTTTCCCAGATAACATATTTCGGCTTCCATTCGCCCATATTTTGAATAATGTGTATTGTTTCCCACATCAGACTTGACCGGGTGCCGCTTCCTTTGTCTGCTCCTTTTCCTCTGTTTATCCTCCCGGCTTCCGCAGTCGCTTTTCCTTGATGTCCTGCAATGCTCATATCTTGACACGGGCTGCCATGTATCAGAATATCTGGTTTGAGGTTCCACCCCACCACTGATTGTGTTTTATACTCCAACTCTTCCGCAAACATTGCATTGTATGACCTTACGGCGTTTTCGTCTATTTCCACATAGTCAATGGCTTTTGTTGGAATGTTCAAATTCCGCAAAGCACATCTGGGGGAACCAATTCCCCCAAATAGTTCTAAAATCTGTACCACGTCTACACCTCCTGCAACGCTATTACGCAATAGCCCTCTTCAAGTGCGCTGCTGGTCGTGTCGTCGTCCATGCAGATAATTTTCATGTCAGCCGTGTTTCCGGTTGCTCTACCCTCTGCAAACTCAATCAGCTTCACTGTGTCGCCCTCTCTGTAACCGTCATTTTTCAAAATCATGTATGGTCTTGTGTGGTCGATTGCAACGGCTTTCATTTTGTCCGGTGATACTCTGATTGTTTTTTCTTTTCTTTCATCAGACGGCAAGTGCTGCATTTTCTCTTCCTGCTGCATTTCACGCAGTTTCTTTTGTGTTTCCCGGTCAATAGCTGCCTGCTCTTCGTTGTACCGCTCTTCGTCCGTTTTCTGGGCTTCTCTGCGGTTTTCGTAGGCGTTGCAGTTTGTCACGGTTGCTGTCTTGTCGTGGCACTCTTCATAGTGCGTACAGCTGTAACAAAGTGAAGTCATGCTTTCTGGCTGTGGGTCAACATATTCTGGCTGCTGCTCTGTGGCTGTTTCTTCCTGCTGCACGTCTGTTTCACCATCTGCGGTGTTTTCCTGTGCCTGCTGCTCTTCTGACTGCTTCTGCAACTGGTTTATGTCCATCTGCCCCGGTATCTGCTGTGACGCTTCCCAGTTCTTCTTTAACTGCTTAATGTCTGATAACGTCAGCACTTCATTTTCCCGGAATACCTCTGCTGCCTGCTTCTGGTAATCTTCCGGCAGCCCGGACGCTTCATAAATGACAGATACAACAATTCTGTTTGCCTTAAATTCTGCCATCAGTTCTGGAATGATATTGTTATAGATTGCTTTATATCTTCCAACCTGTGCCGGGGACGTTTCTATAATTTCTGCCAGCAAATCACGGGTTCTGCCCGGAATGTTCATGCTTTCTTTTAATTCCAGCACCAGTTTTTCTGTTTCCAGTGCTTCTGTCATACGCTCCCAGTCTGTCTTTTCACGGAAACGGTTTGCCATAATCAGCGCCAGTCTGTCCAGTATGGCGTTTTTCTTTGGCTTGATTAAGATTGGAACCCGTCTGAAACGCTCTTTTCCCTCGTCTACCAGCTGCATGACCGCCAGCCGTCTTCTGTGTCCTGCAATGATACGGCGTTTGCCGTCTTCCTCTTCATCAGTTACCAGAAGCGGTTGCAACACTCCCAGAAGTTCAATAGACTGTTTTAAGTCCTGCACGTCCTCTACGCTGTAAAAGTTACCCTTTGACGGTATAAGGTCGTAAATGTCAGCGGTGCTGCTCACGCCCTCTTCGGACGTGACAACCTCTGCACCTGCTGCCGCCTGCTGCTGTTCTGTTTTCTGCTGCTCCCCAGCTTCCTTTGACCGCTGGTTTAATAACTCTGTCAAGTTGAATTTCTTTGCTGCTCCTGCCATTGTCTTTCCCTCCTAACGTGTCCGAATTGGTCACATTCTCAACCATTCTTCCACCAGTGCTTTATAGTCGGCACTTGCGCCGCAGCGTGGGGAATATAAAATGATTGGCAATCTTTCAAATGTGCTGGGTTTCATTTTCGGTGTCTTTCTGATATGTGTATCAAACACCGGATATTCAAGCGTCTTCAAGAACTCTTCGCCCTGTGTGTCTGCTTCATTGGTTCTGTCGTACTGTGTGACAAAGCAGCCGCAGAAGCGCAACTGCGGGTTTAGGTCCTCACGGGTGTTGTCAATCTGTTCTTTTAGTTCTGCCAGCCCGTCTATTGCAAAATCATCAATGGTGATAGGCACCATCACATCATCAGAAGCCACCAGCGCATTTATGGTTGAAATGTTAATGTCCGGGGCGTTGTCAATAATGCAGTAGTCGTATTCATTCTGTAAGCCGTCAAGAAACTTCTTAAAGCGGGTCTGCTGTGGTCTGGACTGGTCCAGCATGACTTCAAGGTTGGCTGTAAGCAAATTCATGTTTGCTGTGATAATGTCCAGCCCGTCAAAGTCTGTGTGCTGGATAACCTCTGCCGGGTCAATGCCCCTCTGCGTCATTACTTCTGCCGTTCCCTTGTGGTCATAGCTGTGGCGGTTCATAATCTTGCTGGCGTTTCCCTGCTTGTCATTGTCAATCAGCAGGACTTTGAAGCCTTTTACTGCTGCCAGAATATGCGCCATGTTTACGCTGGAAATGGTCTTTGCCACTCCCCCTTTAAGATTGATAATTGATAATACTTTCATGTTGTATTCCTCCTTGTATCTGGTATGAATTTATAGTTGCTTTCCCAGTAATGCACGGGGCGGGACTTGAACCCGCACCCGGCAGCTTCGGTGACTGCTGCGCTATCCATTGCGCCACCCGTGCTTGTATGCTTATCGGTACTGCATACACAAAAGCCCTTTTATTGCTGTTGGCATATCGTATGGCACCATGTTTTCTTTGTTGCACTGGTCGAACATTGCGTTAATTCCTGCAAGCTGCCATTCTTCAATATCGTTCTTTTCATCTCTCAAAAATTCTGCTGCTTCTCTTGCTTCTTTCATGCAGCTTTTCATAACTCTTGCATTGTTCTCTGCTGTGCTTATCATCATTACCAGTTCCCCGGTTTCTTTTGCTTTTTCAAATGCTTCTTTTTCTTTCTCCCCTCTTTCTTCCTCTTTCAACATTTCTCCCATGAACCAATATGCAAGGTTCTTTGTTCTTCTGATTGCTTTTTCTCTGCTCTCTGTCATGTTTGTTACCTCCGTTTGTTTACTTCTTTAACTGTCTTTATTATATACTTACGGAAGTATAAAGTCTATTGACATTTTACACAATCTTACGGAAGTATATTTGTATATTTTGTATACTTCCGTAAGTATTTGTTATTATCTGCCCCGGCGTTTCAGTTCTTCTGCAAATTCTCTGACCGGAACTTTCACGGTCAATGGTTCATACTTCCCGCAGTCGTCCAGTTCATATAAGAACTGTGTTTCACCTTTTTTCAGATAGTGAAGTGTTGCAATGTCTGTGACCTTATGCAGCGCAACTGCTGCCGTTGTAATCACTGTGCAGCCCCGTGGCAAATAAAGTGCTTCTTTTGCTTCTCCGTCCTTTGTTGCCTTGATTGCTACGGTGTCCCCAATCTCTAACGGACACACCGCCTTGAAAAATTCTGCTTTCATTCCTCTTTGTCCTCCTGTTCGTGCTTCTCTCTGTTCTGTCTTCTTACCTCCCAGCCAACTTCTCTGACCACTACAAAGACAAGATATAAAATACCCAGCCCCACGCAGACCGCAAAGAATGTTACCAGTGCTTTTACAACCTCAATCAGAAATGCAATCATTGTTCTTGCCCTCCCTCATTTTCTGTTTTGCCCAGCCAATAGCCCGGCGGCTGGCGTTTATCTGGTGCAACTGGCGCACTCTTATGTTATTTGTCTTTTCTTCCGTTTCTGCCTGCTGCCGTGCCAGCCGTCGGCGGTAAATCAATTCTTTCCCGCTGTAATGCTTCTGCTTCTTTTTCGCCATCTTTATTCCTCCGTAGCTAACACGTTTAAGATTTTCTCAACTGCTTTGTCCCAGAAGATGTTTGCAAAATCTTCTACCGTGCATACTTCGTCACCGTCCCAGTCGCACACGCTGGCGTCGTCACACTGGCACAACTCACAGCCGCTTTCTTTCAGCGCTTCATTTGCAATCTCTGTCACCACTTCTTGTGTTGCTGCGTAATCGCAACCACGGTTCAAAATGTCTTCCAGATTTTCCATTGTCTTTTTTGATATTTTCGCCATCTTTATTCCTCCTAAAAGTATTTGCGCTGGTATCTGCTGCCCTTGCTCGCCTGTTTGCGTCGCTGGCGCTGTTTTCTTCTCTTCTGGTACTTGGCGTCTTCTGCTGCTGTCACCTGCCTTTTGACTGCTTCGTGGTCTATGTTGTCCACCTCTTCTTGCAGGACTTCCAGCACTTCAACTTCACTGTCCTTGAAAGTGAATGTCATACCTGGGTCATACTCTCCGCTTGTCCAATCTTTCTGGAACTTCTCAAAATTATCTCTGTATCTATACGGCGCCTGTGGGTGGTACTGTTCGGCTTCATATATGCCCAGCATAACTTCTTTGTCGTCCTTGTCGTCCCAGTTGTAAAGGTGCCAGCTTTCGTGGTTGTCCCAGTTCCACTTTGACAAATACAACACTATTCCGTCAAAGTAGTTGCCCTCACGCACCATGCCTTTCATTTGCTTGCAGGTGAATCCCTGCCCCTTTAATTCCTCTTTGATTTTCTCATAGTCCCTGCCGCCAGTATGTAACTTTGCTTTTACGATTAACGGTAAATACTGTGGCTGTTTATCTTCTTTTCTTGCCATTGCTTGTCCTTTCCAGTCTGTCTGCAATCCTCAATATGCTTTCCATTGACTTTCTAATGTTTGTGTCTGTGCCCTCTGTGATTTTCAGCACGTCTGCTATGTCCCGCAGTTCTTGTGCCATTTCTTCTGTTTCCCCGGTCACAATGTCGTATTTATTGCGGCAGGCGGTGCAGACCTGCGAACCCTCCGGGATAACTTCACCGCATATCAAGCAGCGGTCAACGTCGTTCATTCTTCCCAGCTTTCGTATTTCTTCACACGCCTTGTCAAGTTCTGCACCTGCTCAACAAGGTTTACAACCTCATGTGGTGACAATCCGGTTCGTTCATAGTCATACAGCTTCTTTGCGGCTTGATTGACTGTGACGTGTGGTTTTAATATGGCTTTCTGCCCGTTCTGGCTGTATTCCGTCAGCGTCGTTCTCTTCTGCCGCTTCTGTGGCTTCTGGGGCTGTCTGAACGCCCCTGCACGCTTCATGGTGCTGTAATATGGCACTGTCTGTTTCAATGTGTGGTCCATTGCTCCCATTTACTCTTCCACCTTTCTTCCTGTCTGCTCTATAACTCCCAGATAACCCGCTATTGTGTCCATTGCTTCTTCTGCCGTCCAGCAAACCGCCGTTTCATAGTCCTGCTGCCGCAGCTGTTCCAGCCACCAGTCCTGCTTGTCTGTTGTTTTGTTCTTTCCCCACTTCATTTCAACATAAAGCCCGTGTTTTCCGTTTCTGGCTACTGGCAAGCATAAGTCCGGCACGCCTGCTTTTACTCCCTGCCGTTTAAGGTTCGCCGCTTCAAGCTGGTTCCTGCTACCGCCGTTTGGTATGTGGTGCAGCAATTCCAATTCCGGGAAGTCCTTTGCATAGAACGTCGCCCAGTTTATAACTCTTTCCTGCTCTGTGGCTTCACTGCGCTTTCTGTAATATGTTCTACTCATTGGCGTTTGCCCTTTCGTCAAGGTGTGTTGCCATCATGTCAGCAATGTGAAGCATGGCTGCAAGCCTGCTGCCTGCAAAAGCATTGTTCATGTCATAGCTGCCGCCCTTTACTGCGCTATCAAAAGCGCCCATGTGCCATCTGATAGCCAGCATTTCTTCTTCCGTAAGCTGCATATATCGCATAATCTGTATAATTGACTTTTCACCGTGTCCCAGCGGCAGGCTGTTTGTATATCCGTATACCTCAACTTCTTTCCAGCTGCCGTCTTTCTGTTTCTGGTTCTTCTTCTCTACCTTGTAGGCGTCCACCTTGCAAACATCATGCAGAAGCGCTGCAACTGCGATTGTGTCCACTGTGTATTCCGGGTACGTTCTGCCCTGTCTTTTGTCCTCTTCGTCTGCCAGCCGAACCAATCTGCGGTATACGTGGTTTGTATGTTCTACCAGACCGCCTGTGTATGCGCCGTGGTACTTTGTACTTGCCGTGGCTGTGAAAAATCCCGCTTCTTCCAGCCACGCAAGCAGCTTATCTGCTCCCGGTCTGTTTATGTACGAAAAGTAATTCTTGAACTTCTCAACCTCTGCCATTCTCTGTTCTTCATTCATTGTCTTGTCCTCCTGTGGTTTCTTCCCGGCTGTCCACCAGATATATTTTGCCGTCCTGCTCATACAGCATGACTTTTCCTTTTAGTGCCGCCAGTGTCATTTCTGCTTTCATTCCGTCTGATACGCCGTACTTGTCGCCAATCAGAATGTATTTGCAGTTTTCAAGTATCTTCATTCCCGCTGCCATGCCCCGTCTTCTTTCTTCCGGGTTCTGGTCGTCTGTAACTTCCGTCAAGTATAAATGCACCGTGACCGGGACAAAGCCATTGTTTATGGCTGCCCGTGTCAGCTTGCGTGCATATTCCTTGTTGCGCTTTGTGTCGCCCCGGTATGGGCTACACACATACAACAAATCATTCACCCGCCGTCGCCTCCTAATCTTCCAGCGTCAGTTCTTCACCTGCTGCCGCTGGTTCTTCTTCTCGCTTCCATTCGTCCAAATCCAGAAGCGTTCCGCATTTACTGCAATAATTGAAATCACGGGACACATGGAAGTAATAGCCGTCTTCCCGGTCTTTCCGCAAATCCTTGTCATACGCTGAAAACAAATGCTTTCCGCATACCGGGCAATAGTAACTGTTCAAATATCCCAGTTGTCCCGGCAATGTGGGGTATTCGCTCTTCTGTGCTTTTGGCTTTCTGGGTTTCCTTGCTGCCATGTGCTACACCTCCATTGCTGCTTTTTCCAGCCTGCGTTTCATTTCCTCATATTGCAGCTGCAATCCTTTTATATTCTGGTGTGTGCTACACTCCCCGCAGTCTTCTTCTGTGTGGGTGTGTGGACATTCATTGCAAAAGTCCAGTTCGTCTTGCAGGTTGTTTGCAATGATACCCATTGAAAACACAATGCCCCAGTATTGTTTCAAGTCAATTTGCGTTATATCTACCGGGACGGCTACTGCCTGCTGCACTTCTTCGTCAGATATGCTGTATTTATCTTTTAAGGCTTCATACATCTGTAAAGCAGTGACCTTTTCGCCGCCCTCTCCACGTTCTGCAAGGGCTTGTATCTTTGCCAACTTTGCAATGACCTTTTCACGTTGTATCTGGTTTTTGTTCATTCTTCTGCACTCTCCCGCTTTTTCAGTTCTTTTTCTGCAAGTTCTATAAATCCTTTCAAATCGTTAATGCGTCTTTCGTAGGCTTCATGGGCTTTCTTTGCTTTTTGATATTGCCATAATAAGAAAACACGTTCTTGACTTTCGCTTTTCTTTTCCAGTTCCTTTTTGCTGTTTTCAAGTGTCGCTTCAAGATTTCCGTCATAGTTGTATGTGATTTTATCTTTCTTGCGTTTTACCGTCATTTTGTGTGACGGTTCTTTGAAATATTTTCCCATGTTGTCACCTCATATACTGCCACGACTGCGGCGCACGCTTTATTCCCAGTTCTGCCAGCGTCACTATTCGTGGATATTCTTTGACAGCTGTTATTTCCCAGCCGTACACTTTGCGCCTGCTGCCTGCTGCATAATTGTGAATATCATGTGCAGGAACCTTGCTTTTTCTCTCTGCTTCTTCAAAGTTCTTGATTTCCAGAACTTCCGGGCAAATAAATTCGCCAACTATTCCCACGCCGCCTGTCACATATACCAGCACCCGGAACGGTGCTTTGCATTGCGGCTTTGTCTTCCGCAGTTCTAGAACCTTTTCACCTGCTGCCATTTTTTGCCACCATTTCTGGTGCAGTGATAATATGACCACTGGCATTTCTTCCAGTTCTGGTGGTTCCCATTGCTGCTTCATGCTCTTTTCCTCCTAAATCTTCAATACCTGTCCCGGATATATCAAATCCGGGTTCTTAATGCCGTTTTTGTGTGCCAGTGCATAGCAGGCGGCACCGTTTCCGCAAAACCTCTGTGCAATCTTCCAAAGGCTGTCACCTTTTTGCACTGTGTATTCTTTCCGGTCTGTCTGGTTTCTTCCTACAACCTCCGGCGGTTCCTCTGGTTTGTAGTAGAACGCTTCTGCTATCGACCCGCAATACTGGCACCGTTCGCCCAGCTTTACTTCTGCGCCGCAAAATTTACACTTCATGTGCTGTCCCTCACTGTTCAAATTCGCTTTTCAGTTCAATTCTGATATACAGAATGTGTTGCAGGTCTTCCACCCGGTATTGTGTGAATTGTTCAACTGGCACCTGCTCCGGCAGGCTGTCTGTTTTCTCCCAGTCCCACATTTGTTCCGTGGCTCTGTATGTTTCCATTCCCAGCCCCATTTTCTTAATGCGTCGCTGCGGGTTCAATGTTCCATGCACTGCGTTTGCAGCATATCCACGGTATACAACCTGTCTGGCTGCGTTATATATCACCACTCTGTCACTGGGCGTCAACTTGTCCATAATGTCGCCCAGTCTGATTTCATTTTCCATCACCATTCACCCCTCATTCTTCTTTCAATTCTTTCTTTCGCCTGCTGCACCTCTCTTGAATACTCTGTTTCTGTCAATCCTTTGTTCCATACGTGTTCATAAGCACCAGCAACACCGTAGTTGTAGGCTGTCAGCACTTCTGCTTCTGTGTCGAACCTCTCTTGCAATTCTGCCAGATAATCTACACCAACCATGATGTTGAAATATGGGTTTTCCACATTGTCCACATTCAGTCTGTGCATACGTTCTTCATGCCATTTTGCCAATACCTGCATATATCCTGTTGAACCCTCGCTGCTGGCTGCGTCCCATCTGTACCCGCTTTCTGTTTCAATGATTGCCAGCACCAGTGCATAGTCAACGCCGTTCTGCTTGCAAATTATGTATGTGAATTGCTGCATACATTCCGGGAAGTACCCGCCGTGGTCTGCGTAGTCCTCCGGCACTTCATATCTTGTCCAGCCCTCTAATTCCTCACCGGACCAGTCAAGGGACATAAGGTTGAACGGGTACGGCTCCTGCTGCACTGCTTCCGTTGTCGGCGGTGTCGGTTCCGGCTTTTTTGTGTCTTCCGGCAGGCTGTTTGCAACTGGCTTGACTGCTGCCCCTACTGTAAACACAATTACAACCACTGCCAGCAGTCCCGCTGCAATGTAATTGCCGTATGCCTTAATTGCCCTTTTTATCCTCTTTCGCCTTAATATGCGGCGTATCTGCGGTGTTCTTCCTCTCACGCTTCTTTCCTCCTGTTCTGCCTTTTGGCTTTTCCTTTTTCCACATTTTCAAGTAAATATGCCACCCTGTCTGCTCATAATAGACGGGTTCGCAAGATACGATATTGTAATTGCTGTATATCTTTCTAAACTCTTCCAGCCCTCCGTCTGGTGACTTTGCCAGCTGTTCCACTTTGCGTTTGCTGTACTTAAAATCATTGCACTTTTCTTCCGGTGCTGTCAGATTTCGGCTGTACTTCCAATGGTTCTGGTCACGCTGCTGCTTCTCCCCGCCGTCCTCTCTTGTGACTTCCGGGCGGTCAAGGTTCCTGCTGCTGGAATAGCGTTTCTTGCCCTGCGGGTCTTTTACAATGTATTTGCAAAGACCCTCTATGCCGTTTTCATTCATTTGCAGGCGGTCTGCGTTTACCCAACCCAGCTGCTCTATACTGGCTCTGTATTCCGGGTCACTGGTCTTCTTCCAGCTGATACGGTCTTTTGTCCACATCATTTCCACGTCGTCACGGTCAAGTCCGCCATTCATGATGATATGGTGGTGTATACGCTTAATGCTTTGACCGTCCTTTGTGTACTTGTATTCTGTTACCAGTATGTATTTAAGGGGTTCAAGCCCCAGTTTGTTTCTGCGGTACGCTATGCGGCGCAGGTAATTTGTCACTATCTTTTCTGCTTCTTCTACTGTGCCCGGCAGGTTCTCTTCACTGTATGTGCAGGACGTGTGCAGGTCGCCTATACTGAAATTGCCATTGCCTAACTGTACCAGATAGCGTTTAGCGTTCTTGTCGTTAAGGTCTTTTTGCTTTGGGGCGTTGCTCTTTCTCTTTCTGCCCCTCTTCCCTCTTGTTGCCTGCTCTGCTGCTTCTGTTCGTGGTATTATGTCCACTTCTCTATAATTGGCACAGTCTGTCTTCTTCTCTCTGATAAACACCACTGCACTTCCTTTTCTGTCTGATACCTTTTTAGCGTATAAGGGTATACCAGAAATGGTGGTGCCTATCCCCCATCAATCCTGCTTATTATCTCCATACCAGCATATATATAAATTTATATATTTCGTAGGAATGTTAATACCCCATACAAGCCCGTTTAGCAGGGACAAAACCCGCTATTTTCAAGGACTTTCCAGCCCTAAAATGTTTGACTTGTAACCGCCAATATGGTATAATAAACACGTATTGAATTATTAACATATTGACTTTTGAAAAGCCTTTGATTTTGTGTTTGCGGCACATCTTCAAAGGCTTTTTACGTTGCCTTTTTATCGGTCAAATATTAGAACGCTTGTTCTTTATGCGTGTGCTTCCGCACTCGCTTTCAGTAAATCAGTTACCAGTTCCCAGCTTTCCAAAAACAAAGCGGAACGGAGCGAAACATTGCTGCTGACGTTAGAACGGACGTTGTTCAAGCCCAGCGCACCAGCGCCACCGTAGGAAGTGCTGTTGAAACTCGAACCCCGGAAAGGCACGGCTTCTTCAAGTTCGTTGTCTGCCCATATTCCAGCTGTTTCGTTCTTCCAGTCATGCGGTACAATTCCCAGCTTGTACGCAATTTCTGGCATTTCTTCCAGTTCTTCCAGCTGCAAGTCCTTAATATGGCAGCCGTCCCATGCCACTTCAACGTCTTCTTTGGTTGAAAGTGTCACGCCGTCGTTTCCGTATAATCGCAGCGGCTTTCCGTTTACCGTCGCAACCTGCCAGTCTGGGGCTTCTGTCGTGTAGCCGTCCACTGCTGCGTCATTGTTCTTTGTGTACTCAATAACGCCATAGTGCAGGCGCAGCCCCGTTACCCACTCATAGAAATTGCCGCAAAGTCCAAACACGCCGCCTGCGGTTCCGTCGTGGGACCATGTAAGCGGGTCAAGTCCGGTCAGTGTGCGTCCTCTGTCATAATTCACGCCCTTTTCGTCCGGGTTCTCTGCATTTGCTCCATAATTGGTGTTACCGCCGATTGTGTGCCCCAGTTCTTCCGCTTCATTCAGTAAGTAGACAAATTCCGTGTTTGTCATAAGGTGCCAGCCCTCGCCTTTTCTGGCGCAGGCTTTGGCTGCGTCGTTCATATTGATTGTGTGCTTTGGCTGCTGGAATGGCAGTGATACCGCAACGCCGCCGTTCAGCGTATCAATCACGGTGTTGTGATACTGTGAAATAAGGATTGCCGGGACAATCTTATTTCTAATTTTGAACATTTCCGGCACGTCCTCCGGGCTGTACGTCCCCGGCTCCATGTAAAACATGGTCATGTAGTTTGGCAGTCCCAGTCTGTCTTTGACAATGACCGCTTTTTTCTTCACAAATTCTTTCATTTGCGCTTTTCCTCCTTGTATCTGGTATGATTTATCTTGAATAGCTTTTCGCTACTATTCACATTTTGACTATTGAAAAACCTTTGTTTTTTCGCCCAGCGCCTATGCTGACCGCTGCTTTTTCTCTTCTGGCTCCGGCTGCTTCACAGTCACGGTGACTTTTACACCCTCCCGCTGTGAAATAATCATTGCCAAAGTGTCAAAGAAGCGCTGGGCATTGAATGTTCCTTGCACTTCCATTCCTGCCACCTCCTATGCCGTCTGTGGCTGCGGTGTGGTTCTCTGGCGTTCCTGCTGAATACCCAGCATATAGCCCAGAATAAACATTTGATTGTCACCATTTAACTTCTGGAACTCCTGTGCGGTCTTCTCAATCATTTCTTTTTTCTTATCTTTCATTTCAACTGCTGCCATGTCCGCTTCCTCCTTTTCTGTGTTGTGGTCCTCTGCTATAATTGGATTGTCAGCCAGTGCAGGGCTGGCAATCCATAGCAAAGGGGGTGTGAATATGTCTTTACATCAATATGAAATTGATTTTTCGCCGCTTTCACTTGATGAAAAAACCGCTTTGATTGACCGTATAAAAAACAACGCTTTTACCGGTCCAGACTTCAAACAAGGTTTTCAGTCCGCTACATTCTGTATTGAAGAAAGTAATATTAAACTTCTGAATGTTCCTGCTGACTGTCCGATTGTTCTTTTGCAGTAGGTGTATATATTGCAAATGTGGTTTTTTTGGCTTCCGCATTGTAGTTAATTTCAATGCGGAAGTTTTTTTCTTTGAGCATTTCACGCATTGTCATTTCTGCCCAGCATTTCAGAAGCACCACTGCTTTTTCAAAACCCTCTGTATTTACCAAGTTGAAGTTTTCCGCTTTCAGTTCTTCGTTTGGAAAAACTGCTGCCTGCGCTCTTCCCAGTATGTCAAAGTACGGCATATCTGGTTCGTGCTTGTCCATCACTGCTGCCACCTCCGTTCTTTTTGTTTCACCAACTCATTTTTTGTTTCTATATTGGTTGATAGGCTTATAATAGCATTGTTTTGTTGGTCTGTCAACACACTTTTCTATATTTATTCTTATTTTTTGGTTGACTAACACACTTTCTTGTTGTATAGTGAACACATAAAATGGGTATTGAAACTTTGTGGTGGATGGACGTTTTTTTGAGTGAATATTTCCATCCACCAAACCATCATTATGCTGTTTCTTTCTTACCATATTCCCCTGCCTCTACATCTGCTGCACGCCCTCTTTCAACAACCTTTCTTGTAAATGCCATAGCTTTAATGACATCTAAAATATGTTCCTGGCACTCAATTGGAATGGTGCTGGCAGTTTCTACGATTTCACTTACAAGTTTGGGATTACCCATCATAAACAGCCCTCCTCTCGTTTTACTAATACGCCGTCTTTGAATGTTTTGTATTGTGAATACACTATAACACGCTTTTTAAGTATTGTCAATACATTTATTTTGTATTATCAAGACGCTTCTGTATTGACAAGACGTTTTCCTTATGATACACTTCAAGCATGAAGGAGGTGTAAACATATTGAGTATTGGACAACGTCTTAAAGAGGCAAGAAAGGCTCGAAGCATGTCTCAGGATATGTTGGCAGATAAAATAGGGGCTTCAAGAGGTGTCATCACGAATATCGAACATGATAAAGTGAGCGAACCTCAACCTATGGTAATTAACGCTATCTGCAGCGTATTAAATATTAACAAGGAATGGCTAACAGACGGCATAGGTTCTATGGATATAAGCAAAGAAGCAACTCGCAGCGCTAAAGTTCTTTCTGAAATCTACGCATGTGCGCAAGACCTATCAGAGGAAGAACAGCTTTTTATTCTTGATATGATTAAAACTTATACCAAGCATTTAAAGGACTAACCGTTCCATAGTTCAAAAGGAGACACGACATGGGAGATATGTTAGTTGATAAGTTACTTAAATTACCAGAATTTGAAGTCACCGACATACATCAAAATGATTATGACATGGGCATTTATGTAGAGACCAAGGACCGTCCTAATTACTGCCCTGTATGTGGTTCTTTGCACCCAGATCTGGTAATTTATAAATCCAGACAACAGATTATCAGAGATTTGAACATTCACAATCAGCGAGTAAGTCTTTTTGTAAAAAAGCGCTACTATCGTTGCAAAGAATGTTCTGGCTGCTTTGCAGAGCCTCTGTATTGTGTTGATGGCAAGAATAGGATGACTGTACGTCTGCGCAATCATATTGCAGAGAAGGCTAAAATCACTCCTTTTTCAACGCTTGAAAACGATTTGAAGATTTCTCATACAACCATCCGAAAAATATTCTTGGAAGAAGTTGAAAGTCTTCCAAGTCTCGGCGAGTTAGAGACGCCGCGAATTCTTGGTATTGATGAAATATGCTTAATGGCGAATAATGACTATAAGCGAAAGCAGCCTTGGGCGGTAATTGCAAATGGCGAAGAACGAACCGTTATGGATATGCTAAAGGATCGAAGTAAGCCATCAATTATTAGAGCTCTACAATCCCTTCAGAAACCTAATAACGTCGAGGTTGTTACTATGGATATGTGGTCTGGATATCGTAACGCTGTTTATGAAACACTACCAAATGCCATTGTGGTAATCGACAAATTCCATATCGTTAAAATGCTTACAGAGCAGCTCGATAACATGCGTCGAAGATACAGTCGTCTCGGTCCTGCAGAACTCAAACGTAATCGTGCTATCTTCCTAATGCGAGAAGATAAGCTTACACCATATGCGCGAGATCTGAGGCAACAATGGTTTAATGAATATCCCAAGCTCGAAACAGCTTGCCGCTTAACAGAAAACTTTTACAAGATATACGATTCCCCAAACAGGCAGGAGGCGGAAGAACGTTACCTTGACTGGAAAAAGAGCATTCCGTACAATGATTCTGAATTTAACGGTTATTCCATGATTACTAGCACTATTCGTCGTTGTGAAAAAGAAGTTTTTAACTACTTTGATGCACCGGAAACCAACGCATTTGTTGAAGGTCTGAACAGTGTTATCCGCGGAATTGCTACACAGGGGCGAGGCTATGACTTCGATGTTCTTCGAGGTAAAGTTTTATTCACAGCAGGAAGAAGATGTGAAATGCCACCGGTAGATTATCATTGGACATCTATGATGTATAAAATCGAACTACCAAAAATCACTGATTACGGTATTCCATTTGAAAGCATTTTGGATGCCATTCAGAGTGGATGCTACAAGATATAAAAATGTGGCATCCACCACAAAGTTGCGAGAGCCCATAAAATAAAAGAAAGGGGGTATCTACTCAATGGAAGTTTACGAACGAGTGCGATTATTAAGAAAAGATACTTTGAAAATGAGTATGGAAGCATTTGGAAAACGTCTGGGTGTCAGCCGTGATGTTATTAACAATATTGAACATAACCGACTTGCAAAGCCAGACCAGAAATTGTCATTGTACAAATTGATATGCAGTGAATTTGGTATCAACGAAAACTGGTTGCTGAATGGCACTGGTGATATGTACGCTGACGACAAGACGGAATATGATACATTGATTGACCGTGTAATGACCGGGCAGAATGAATTTGCAAAGAACATTTTCAAGACGTTTGCGCTTTTTGATGAAGCAGACTGGGAAGCGCTGCGGCGTATGATTGAAAAATACATAGACGTTGCAGACGCAGAAGACGTGCCGGAAGAAAAGCCGTTGTATGACGGCGTACCGGACACACCGGAAGAATTAGAAAAGCAATTCCCGCCAGTTGACAACGGCGGCAATAGTGACGTTGGGTAGCCCCCTTTAGGGGACGCCCAGCGGTCCCGCTTTATTTTTTAATGATTAGTTGTGTCGTTCCTGTGAAGTTAATATTGATATACATTGTGTTGTTGCTGCTGTAATAAATAGCAAATATATTATGGTTGCTATGATATATGTATTTCTTTTTCATTATCTCCCACGACCTTTCTTTTATCGGAAAAGCTGGGCGCTTTTCAATTATAAAGGTCTGGCAGGTTCGCAACTACTGTTAAAAATTGGCAAATAAAAACACCCGCAGTGCTGGGAACACTCCGGGTGCGGTGCAAAGATATATCATACCAGATACAACATACCGTCTGCACTTATTATATTATCACGGCATGACGGGAAATTAAAGGAAATTGACAAGAATTGTGGTGATATTATGAGAAACAAGGAAATTGCCCCGGCGCTTGTCCGGGTTGCTCTATATATAAGGGTTTCCGGTGAAGAGCAAAAGATAAAAGGCTTGTCGCTGGAAGCCCAGCAA
Source organism: Lachnospira sp. CLA-JM-H23 (assembly GCF_040096425.1). Lineage (NCBI taxonomy): Bacteria > Bacillati > Bacillota > Clostridia > Lachnospirales > Lachnospiraceae > Lachnospira > Lachnospira sp. CLA-JM-H23. The sequence goes on along the minus strand of NZ_JBBMET010000002.1, from coordinate 44,309 downwards.
GAACGGCTGGAAGCATACGCAAGGGAACGTGGCTGGGTCATTGTTGGAATTTATATTGACGCCGCAAAGACCGCCAGAAAAAACATTCACAAAAGAACTGAATTTCAACGCATGATGGACAGTGTGAAGCGTGATGAAGTAGACATTTTGCTTTTCGCCCGCCTTGACCGCTGGTTTCGTTCCGTTGCTGATTATTACAAAGTTATGGAAATATTGCAGGCGCACAACTGCGACTGGAAGACCACTGATGAAGAATACGACACAACAACCGCAAACGGGCGTCTGTATATCAATGTGAAGCTGTCCATTGCGCAGAATGAAGCTGACATAGACGGTGAAAGAATAGACGTTGTATTTGACAGCAAGATTGCACATGGCACCGTTGTTTCCGGTTCTGCTCCGTTCGGCTTCCGTGTGAATGAAGAAAAGCGGCTGGAAGTCGTACCGGAAGACGCAGCCATTGTGCAAGACGCTTTTAATTATTTTGAAAACACAGTTTCCCAGCGGGCTACTGTTCGTTATATCCGGGAAACATACGGCGTGAACTGGTGTGACGCCACATTTCGGCGTATGCTGAAAGAAAAGCTGTACACTGGCGTGTATGACCGGGGCGGCAGATATAATGACCAATTCTGCCCGGCAATCATAAACAGACAGCAGTTTGACCGTGTGCAAGCGCTTCTGACACGCAATGTGCGTTCCGCTCCATCTGGCAAGGTTTATATTTTCACTTCCATTCTGACTTGTGCTGAATGTGGGCACAAACTTGTTGGCTACAAATCCAGTGATTATTTTTATTACCGCTGCAACCAGCATTTCCAGCGTGGGCGCTGCTCTCATAATCATTCAGCCCGTGAAGACATTGTGGAAGCATGGTTGTTTGACCATCTGGGGGAAGAACTGGAACGCTGCCAGCTTGAATGGGACGTGGAAGCAGCCAAAAAGAAATCGTCCGTTGCCCGGACTGACAAAGCCGCACTGAAACGGAAGTTGACCAAATTAAAAGAACTGTATGTGAATGACCTTATCGACATTGAAGACTATAAAAAGGACTATCAAATATATGTTTCTGCACTAAACCAGATACCGGAACCAGCGCAGGAAGCACCGCCAGACTTTGCAGCTGTGCGCAGGCTTCTTGATAATAGCTTTAGAACCATTTATGATACTTTGACCCGTGAAGAAAAACGCACGCTTTGGCGTTCGGTCATTAAAGAAATAAGGATTGACAATGACCAGAATATCACGGGTGTTGTTTTTGGGTAGTGTTGTACTAATTGAACACTACCCGTAGGCTCATCAGCTAGTATTATTGGAGCATCTGATACCAATGCTCTGGCAATAGCTACTCTTTGCTGCTGTCCACCAGATAATTTCATAACATTTCTTTTTATTTGTTTTTTATCTAAGCCCAGTTCAAACAAGATACCTTCATCTGCTGATTTATTCACCAATCTAATATTTTCAATCGGCGATAAATAATCTATTAAATTATAGTTTTGAAACACTAAAGATATATTATTTTTTCTATGATTACTATATCCTTTCTTTTGTATATCTTCATTCTTAAACAATATTTGTCCTGTTTGAGGTTTATCAAGTCCAGCAAGTAAGGAAAGAAGTGTAGATTTTCCTGCTCCTGACTTTCCTACTATCGCATAAAACTTCCCAAGTTCAAATTTTTGATTTACTCCTGACAAAACTTTTTCTTTAGAATTGGCATAACTATATGATACATTCTTTATTTCTAATATTTCCATAATTTTCTCCTAACTTATTTTTGATAATATTTCTTTAGGCTTCTTGATTAATATTAATGAAGAAGCAAATACAACTGATAAAACAATAATACTTATTAATATTAAATAACTTTGTCCAAGTGTTGTAATATTTAACACAAAACTACTATCATTTATTAAATTTCCACCAGAAATCATTGAGTTCTCTGAGTTAATTAATCCACCTGCAATTACTTTTATCAATACATTTCCTAAAAATAAGGAAGATATTATACTTGGTATCGATATGAATAATAACTCGAATATAAATTGCATTATAATTTGTATCTTAGATGTTCCAATAGATAAAAATATACCTATTTCATAAATTCTTTCTCTTAACCATAGAATCAAAATCAATGAAAGAACAATAATCCCGCCTAACATAATAGAATAAGTCATTATTTTTATCATATGTTTTATTCCACTCACTGACTCTAAAGACTCTTCAAATGCATTAGAATCTTTTTGAACAAAATACTTTGACTCATCAATCTTAAGCTCTTTCAATTTGTTTAAGGCTAAGTCTGTAGATTCTGCGCTACTAGAATACATTAAAATTTTATTTGCAATTTTGTTATTTTCTGATTTATTTAATATCTCTTGGCTTGTTGAATAATCTACAAACACCATATTTTCACTAAAATCAGAAGATAATCCTGTATATGTTTCTTGTTTTTTACCAGAAAAGATTCCTATAATTTTAAATTTATGACTTTTTATTTTTTCACTTTCTTCAATGTCAAGTAATTCAAGATTAACTTCATCACCTAATTTTAGATTATTTTGTTTAGCAAATTCTTCATGAACAATAATTGAATTCTTATCATTTTCTTCTATATTTTTTCCTTCTTTAATTGTAAACACTCTACTGCTAAACAAAATATTTCTTTTAGTATTATTTGTAGCTTCGAATGAAACAACATTCTTAAATTCGTCAGATAAATCTTCTCTATTTATTCTTTGTTCTCCGCTAACTACTTTAGCATCTTTTAGTTTTGCTAATCCATCATATTGAATTATTATTTTTTCAACTTCTTTTATTTTTTCAATATCTTTAAATTGATTAACGTTAAAATATTTACCATCTTTTTTTGTTATTGAAATTGAAGAATTAGAACTTTCATATAAAGTCTTTTCTATTTCATTGCTTGATTTCATTATTGTTAAACAAGAATACAAACAAGATAGAACTATAGTCAATATGATAAAAATTATTAAAGTTCGATTTCTCTTTCTTGTAATATATGCTATAGCATTTTTTATCACTTTACTAACTACTCCTTTCTATTTTTTAGTATTTCATAACTGCTTTCAATAACATTCTACATAGCTTTTATGAAACGTTTATGAAATATAATTTTTTATTTTTCCAAACTATGGTATAATAATATAAGCATTATGCTTAAAATTGTTCTTACACGATTAGTATATGATCTATTAGTATATGAGTAAGCACAGTAAGTGTACGGACACTTACGAAAAAATTGATGAAGCAGCCCTCTGGGATATGCTTCTTTTTTCAAATAAAAAGACGATAGTTTTTCTATCGCCTTTGATAACCTATTTATGAAATTTTTAACTTTACTGTCTGTAATTTATAATACTATTTTCTTCCATTTTCTAATTTTGTTCCTGAAAGTTTTAAAAGGAGCTACAGTATTCACATGAATAAACTTATAAACTTCCCACACTGCTGTTTTAGTCGCATCATCAGCCCATTTTCTCATATGTGGTTTAAATAATTCTTCATCACTTAATGAATCAATCATTACATATATAGAATTAATATTTTCATTTAATTTAAATTTTAACTCTTGCAATGATAAATAAGCGTAGGTATCTGTGAACCATTGATATAATTCACCAAGTTGATTCCATTTGAATTCATCCGATGGTGTCTTTACTTGAAGCCCATTTCTTTCATCTTCTTCCCATTTAAGAACTAAAGTTGTCCATCCCACCTGATAGGCAAGATTTTCTGCCGGCGTTCTGTCAACTTCATCAATTCTTTTATCTTTTAAGCTTTCTGGAATATTATCAAATTCTGCAATATACTTCTCAAATGTTTTATTTATTTCAGTTTTGAGTTCTTCTTTATTTTCGTATACTCGCATAAAATTACCTCCACAACTTCTGATTTATCAATTCCCTGATTTAAACTGACATTATTTTCTCGTTTATACCTTGCAATAATGCTATAATTGACGCTCCAACCATCGGTATCCCATAAGGACTAAGTAAAAATCCTATAATTTAGGCTTCTATACCTATGGTAACCTCTTTTTGTAAAAAAGAGGCTATTGCTCCAAATATACAAAACATCATCAGCAAGTACAGTATTACTGTTCCTATGCCAAGTAAAAATGAAAGAACTGCGGTGAGGATACTTAACAACAAGCTAATTGGAAATAAGATAATTTTTAATATCCATCTCATAAATACCCTCCATTTCTACTAAATCATTTTAAAATGTCTTAAAGCATCCATGATAGCTTCTTCTTTTTCAGGCGTACACTGTGGGATAGCCTGATTATCTTTTTTAGATTTATTATAATGTTCTCTCATTTCAATCCCACATTTCTTTTTAATTTGTGCAATATAAAGTGTAGAAACTTTTAGTCCAAATTTTTCTAATACATACTCCTTGATTTGAGCGTATGTTGCTTTACTCTCTGCACTTGTCAAATCAAGCTAATCCAGCTTAATTTCAACATCTATATGCTTATCGACATCAAGTTTGGACAATAACACTACCGTCTCTACATGCGGTGAAAGTTTCTTCTTATACTAAATAGCGAAACTGAAACCTTTTGCAAAAAAGTATATACTCCACTTAGGGGGGATAGCCTTTACCCCACATGATAATCTATCTGTTTTCTAAAATGTCAGCAGCATCTGCATCCCAGTCTTCCTCCGCCCGTCTTTCTTCGCTATATCCCATTGTTTCGCAATCATCCATTATCCTTAGCACAAACTCATTAACAGCCTCTTTGACAGCTTCCTTATTGCCATCATCTAATGAATCTTTTACTACTGGCATATAACCGGTCTGCTCCAAGTTGTATTCCGCTTCGCCATTAACGTATTCAATACTTTCAGTAGCAACATCTTCATCATTTCCTCCAACTACACTTATTTTCAGTACACTTGTTGCTCCCTCAGAATCATCAATATCTACCAGTCCATATACATTTAAAAGTTCCTGCCGTCCATTAAATATTGTAAACAAAAGCTGTTCATCCATTTCATCTTTTAGAGAGTTTATTTCGTTAACATCCAACACTTCATTAAAGTATAGAATTTCATGTATATCTCTATAAATATCCCTTATCACTTTTCTAAATAAAGCCAATATCTTTTTTCTATCCCTTATTGATATTCCTGCTTCAGACTGTACTATTTCTAAATGTGCTTCTCGTTCATATTCTTTTTGATCCTCTATAGCTTGCAAAGTCTCTTCTACTTCTTCAGAACGATTTTCACTATCGAATTTTCTAACAGCTTCCTTTATATAACCTCTAAACGCATGAGTGTCATATAACATTTTCTCTTTTGCGGAATAATCCAACAATTTATTGTGTGCAACATGATTCCTATTCGCTATAAAACTTGTTAATGAGGTTTGGAATTCCTCCGGCTTATCAATAAAAGGAATAAAAAACTTGTCCCAAATATTGTATTTTTTAGTGTATTGATTTCTCAGAAAATCCAATGCAGATTTCATTTTATCCAATTTGGTTGTTGAAAAAATTTTACTTTTAATTCTCTTTTGAACTTCTGAATCAGATGACATGGCGTCAGTATATATATCTGACTGTACAGTATCCATCAGCCCTTCTAAAGTGACCGTATACAAATTCACATCAATATTGGCAAAATTAGGAACATTTCTTTTCACATTATCTGCATTTAATTCAATACTGGCACTTAACTTGGAAAACTCTGGTCTATCATGCCACTCAGCCCCAAAATTATCAATCATCACTTTACTTACAAATGCTCGAAGTTCATTTTCTGCCATATAGATTTCTGAATAAACTTCTCTTGATAACCATAAAGATTGGCTATCACTAATCCACACACATTTATACCAATCTCGTACCATGCTATTTTTAATAGCAAGTTTCAATTTTTCCAAAAAAGCATCATAACTTTGTTCGCTTTTATGACATGAATTCTTATATCCTATTTCTACCGTTAATTGCACATTCCATTCATATGTATCTTGTTGGAATATTACTATATACTTATTTACTGGTCCTGATACTTCAAACTCATGATGACCTATTCTTTCTGTACATCCAATATAACGCCACTCACATTCTATAGCTATTCTCGTCATTGCTCTCTGCATTATAGTTTTGCAATATTCATCTGTAATATCATGTCTACATACAACTTTAACATCATCTCCAAAGGGGCCTTCTGTTTCTTCGACACATTGAATTTTATTTATATCTTTTATATCAATTAATTTAAACTCTATTTCATATCCCATACTAGCACCTCTCATGGATAATAATACAAAAACTGTTCATGACATAATTATACATAAAAAAATCAATCGGAAAACACTCCAATTGATTTTTTTCATTTATTCAACAGGAACCATAACTTTGTTCACATTATGGATTTCTATCGGCAACAAGTTAGAGTATGTCTGTAGTATATTATCATACAAATTCCCTTTATACCCTTTGGCTTCAATAGTAAATGCTACAAAATACTTAATATTTTCATGCTCATACCCATTTCTTCCAATCGCATGCAATGTTAAAAATGGGTTTAACAATGATGTTGCTCTCATAGATTTGGTTTTCTTTATAACAGTATCCCATTTTAAATCTTTATTTCTAAGTGCATTCTCACTTTTATCTTTTTTTGCAGCACCACTTACAGGTAATTCCGACATTTTATATCCTTGCTCCAATAATTTTTCCATCTGCTGTGCATCTTCTGTTTTTGTAAGATTTAGCTTTATTGTCTTTTTCCCTTTTTTCGAAAAGTTAAACACCGCACTGTTAGGATAAAATGTATCTTCTATACAGTTATTGGTATATGCATCCGTATCTGTTATATCCGGATTAACAATAGTTGTTATCGTCCATATAACACTCACATTTCCTGTTGATTGATTAACTCCAGGTGAAAAAATAGGTAATTTAACCGTACTCGCAGCAGGCAAATCTCCCGAATATAGTATTGTCACTTTATTTCCAATACATTTTAAAATATCATCAACATCCTCTTTACCAAATCCATATCCACATTCATTATCCCGCACCCCAGACATAGAGGTCGCATTATGAATCAATAATGTTCGTCCCAAATGTGGAGTAATTGATGGTGAATGTGCCATCATCTGACCAATTTTTCCCGTTGCCACAGGAGTTGCCAAACTTGTCCCTGCACTAATACCAACCTTATCATTACCTCTTCCAACAACAATGAACGGCCGTTCCTGACTGCCACCAAACTCTAACAAATCAGGTTTTGTTTTCGCTCCTTCTCTTCCAGGACCTACACTGCTATAATCTGCTCTGATTTTTTCACCAAACAAATTATATGTATATGCTCCCACCGCAAGTCCATTTACCATATCAGACGGGGTTTGAATACGGTTCAAATACTCCCCTCTATTACCATCATTACCGACAGCAGTACAAAAAAGCGGGTTAATTTCTCCTTCCTCTACATTATATGTCAGACGATCCAATGCATATGTAAATCGACTTATATTATCATCCAAAATCGGTTCTTTAGGACCAAATGATAAGTTATATAATTTTATATCTTTACGTTCAGCTACAACAGCTTCAATTTGATCAATAGTTTCGTACATTCCATGTACCGATTCAGCATCTCGTGTACTCGTTATCTGTGTTTCAGCTGGCAACACTCTAAATGACTCCACGAATACAGAGGGATTTTTCAATTCATCTGATGGGGTTTTTCCACCTAAGTGACCATGCAATATAGCTCCACACACTGAATTCCCATGTTGTAACGAATTTGATGTGGCCGTTGTATTTACTACATCATTTTCCTTTGCATAACCTTTTAACAAGACATGATCTTCAATTATACCACCATCAAACATTCCTACTGTTATATTAGAACGCATTTTCTTTTTTGCCGGCCTAGGGCCTTCCACTTCCTGCACCATTCGCATTGGTTCAAGATCAATATCTCCCATAGGGTGCAAAGACCTCAATGGATTAAACTTTTCAATAGCTGCTATTATTTCCCGATCGCAAACTGCACTGATAAAAGTTAAACCTTTTTCATAGCTTTTTATCTTTATTTCATTTGAAGATAAACCTGAAATTTCCATAAATGCATCTATCATTTTCTGGACACTATTTTCCAAAGGATGAAGAACAATTTCTATTGTTCCTTTCGTCCAATCCTCTGTCAATCCCTGAACCTTCTCCTCGCTACTTAGCAGGTCTATATTCTTTATAGACTGTATCTGTCTTCTCCATTTTTCTACAGTATCCTTACTTCCATTTCTCAGTGTTTTTTCTAATTTATCTATTCCTGCATTTTTTGCCTTGACAAAATACAATTTTGCATCTTTTTTTTCGCCATTTTCATCTACAAAGGCATATTTTCTTCCACCTATAATCTGCATGTCTTCCGATATCATCAAAGAATCTGGAACATATGATTTTGCTTCCAATTTAGGCTCCAATCGAATACACAGAACTTTTTCATCCAAAAATATTTCTTCTTTATCTTCGATCTTCTTTTTGATATTATTCAAATCATTGCAAATATTTATTTTTGCGTCGTTATAATCATGCGGCCATTCTTTAGGTGGAAAATTAATTTTTTTACTAATCGGCTCTACATATAATTCTCCATTTGCAATAATGGGATATTTTCCTTTTTCCATATCATCACTCCTTTATATATCTTCCAACTGATGCCGATGAAATCATAGTAATATTTGAAATATCTCTCAACGATAATTCTGGAAATTCATTCTTTATCCGCTTACATAATTGAACTTTTTCATTTCGATCTTTTAATTCAATTATGCGGCAGCACTCTCTCAAAGCAAGTATATCTGGCTTGTCATCGCGATTCATCACCATCTGACGCTTTATATGTTCACATAGTTTACAAATTTCAGAAGCAGAAACAGTTTCTGTATTTCCAACAATGAACTTTATTGTATCACTTTTCATCTCACCGAACTTATTACCCAATGTTCTCTCAACAAGTTTCCTGCGTTCTTCCTTTCCAGGCATAGGGATTTCTATATTCCTGTCGAATCGCCTCCATATTGCTTTATCCAATATCTCTGGGTGATTAGTAGCACCTACAATCACACAAGTAACCGGACACTCTTCCAATTCTTTTAGAAGGACATTTACCAACCGTTTAAGTTCTCCTAAATCTCCCATATCATCTCTTCTTTTTGCAATAGCATCTAACTCATCCAAAAACAAAATAACATTTTGGGATTTAGCATAGTCAAATATACTTTTTATATTTTGTCCACTTCTACCCAAGTAACTTGATATCGATGTTGCCAAATCAACCGTCACTATTGGTAAATTAAGTTTATAAGAAAGCCATTTTGTTATATACGTTTTACCTACCCCTGGTTTTCCGCTCAATAATATACTATTAGGTGGAACAATATCCTCTTCCAAAAATCTTTCCAACAATTCGCGTTCTAGCAAAAAATCCTTTAGTTGATGCCAAACCTCTGGCGATAATATCGGTTCTTCTACCATTATCGGTTCTTCTACCTTCACCAATTGGCTTCGAGTTTCTCTATCAACTGGAGCGGGAGTCAAATCCAATGTTCTCAATGTGTCAGCCCCCACACTGCTATTGGCGGTTATTTGCATAATTTCCGATGCTATTTGAGGATACTCTTTTTTTATTTTTCTCCCTATCATGAGAGAAATCGATTCTACAGCCTTCTTATCATTATTTAATGCTGCTCTTATTAATTTAGGAATCAATTCATATACTACCATTTATATCATTTTCCTCTTTTTTATTTTTTGATACATTAAAATTATACTGTTTTATCAACATTTTGTCAATCTTATTGTATCAATTTTATTTTAATTTATTTTTGATACACTTTTAAAGCCAATCAGGAATCGCAACTCCCAATCGGCATCTTTTCTTACTCCTCTTCATTTTTACATCAAATCTCCGTTCCATCCAGGAACACTACCAACAATGTTCCATCCCCAAAAGCCTTGATGTGGTCCAGTGTTTTCAGCATGAAGTCCGTGTCCATCTCCGTCAAAGGCTCTGCCTCATCAGTATATTCTATGAACTTCTCTGCCCGATAACCTTCCAAGAGGTTCTCGCTCTGCAGCTGTTCCGTCCACTGCCCCATGAAATCCTCTCGATTCTCCACCAACGCATTCCACGCCATCAGATATGCCTTTATCAGCGTTTCTTCCTCCACGTGGCGGTTGGCACATCCCATGACTTCTTTTACCTTGTATCGTTCACTGCACGCGTTTGTCATTGCGATAATCCCTGCACAACCTCTTCCTGTGGCAGAATGATTTATGTTTATCCCGAAAAAACCTTAGAGCATACCCCCGGTTTGGAGCGTGGCTCACAAGAATGGGATGGCACTTACAAAATCCGGGTAAATGTTGAAAAATCAATCAACCACTTTAAAGACAGTTTTTGTGTCGCTAATCGAAAAACAACGAACGAAAAAACACTTCATGCAGATTTACTTCTTGCTGGTATATCACAGTTATTAACTGTAGTTGTTGCCGACAAAATCCATCAACGACAATACATCAGAAGTCTAAAGTCTTTCATAGCCTAGGACTTACCAACTTCATAAAACCAGAGGCTTATTAAAGTGCGCCTAAAATGTTCTGTTATCCACTTTTCATTCCAGGATTCGTGCAAGGCACGAATCCTTCCCTGTCCATCTATCTCAAGCAGCATTAGCTGAACAAATAGGTTGTGATGAACGTACAATACTGAATATTGAAAACGACCGTGGGAATCCCAAGTTCGAAGTATTGTGCCAGATCATCGCTTATTTACACATTCCTGCAGACCAGATTTTCCACACTGCCACTGCCACGGACGGGTTGAAAAAACAAAAACTGTTATTGATGCTACAGGAATGTAATGAGCAAGAGGTAGCCGAGATTCTTCCAGCAATTGAATACCTCTTAGCACTCATACATAAAAGAGGTAATTCAAACGAGTAAAGGAACCAGCTAATCCATTGTGATTCTGGTTCTTTTCTTTTTGTTGCCTTTTCCAAATCTTACCCTTGTAATATTTCAATTATTACATAGGTAAGATTTCAAGCCAATATCTTTTTTCTGAAATTGACAACCACATAAATAACGTCTATAATATATTTATTACACCCGTAAGATTTAAGGAGGGATTTGAAATGAGTGATTTACCACAGATTTCTGAAGCTGAATTTGAAGTTATGAAAATCGTATGGAAACATGCGCCGATCAGTACAAATGAAATAACAGATAAATTATTACAGACCACAAGCTGGAGTCCGAAAACGATACAGACTTTAATCAAACGCCTTGTGACCAAAGGTGCTCTGACTTATGAAAAACAGAGCCGAGTGTTTGTTTACACCCCAGTCGTGAAGGAAAGCGAATACATCGGCCAGGAAAGCAATTCTTTTCTGGAACGATACTATGACGGGGATATCACTGCCATGCTGTCTGCATATATAGAAAATGACAGACTATCTGAAACAGAAATAGACACTCTCCGCTTCCTTCTTTCAAAGAGGTCAAAAAAAGGAGGCAATTAACGTGGCTGATTTTATGATACGCTTTTTAATATGCAATGTATTTATCAGCGGTATCATCGGAATTCTTTTGATAGCCAAGCGTATATTCAAAAACATCCTTTCCAGCCGGATGCAGTATAATCTGTGGTTCCTGCTGCTTGGGTTGTTGGTAGTTCCCTTTATACCGTTCCGTTTAATCGGATTTCCTCAAATCTTCTCGTGGCTCGGCAGCCTGAGAAGCTCTCCATCTTCCAATACTGGAACTGCTATGGGAGAAACCATTGGGGCCAATCCAACCGGAAATATAAATTGGATGAATGACTTTACCCTTTCTGTAAATAACGAAGCTCCATCCATTGCCGGATACATATTATTAGGGATATGGATTGTAGGTATTCTTGCAATGATTATTTTGGTAATCAAATCCTCTCTCCGTTTACACAACTTGGAGAAATCTGCCCTTCCCCTTCAGAACAAGGAAGTCCGCAAACTGTATCATCACTGCTTAGAAGAGATGGGGATTTACCGAGATATTCCTGTCTACAGTACCGCATTTTTGAAATCCCCGATTATTGTTGGACTTTTGAAACCTTGTATTTATCTTCCGATTCATCTGATCTCTGATTATAACGAATCCGATATGCGGTATATGCTGTTACATGAACTGCAGCATTACAAGCACCATGATGCTATTGGAAGTTTCTTGATGAACCTTGCCGGAGTGGTATATTGGTTCAATCCTCTTGTTTGGTACGCTCTGAAAGAAATGCGTAATGACAGAGAGGTTGCCTGTGACACCTCTGTTTTAAAGATGCTTGAAGAGGATGCTTACGAGGATTATGGCAATACACTGATTAACTTTGCTGAAAAGGTTTCTCTTACTCCTTTTCCGTTTGCTGCCGGTCTTGGTGGAAACATGAAACAGATGAAGCGGAGAATTATCAATATCGCATCTTATGAGAAGCCAACATTTACAAAAAGGCTAAAAGGTATGACGGCATTTGTACTGACTGCTGTCCTCCTGTTAGGTTTTGCTCCTTTTATTTCTACATACGCAGCAGACGAAAACTACTACCAATGGGACTCCTCTTCTGAGAATGTTTCCTATGTAGACCTCTCCACATACTTCGGAGAATACGAAGGCAGCTTTGTTTTATACGATTTGGAAAACGATGCATGGAGTATACATGACATGGAGCATGCCACCTTACGGGTTGCTCCAAACTCCACCTACAAGATATACGATGCTTTGTTCGGATTGGAAGAAGGCGTCATTACACCGGAAAATTCGTTCATTGCATGGAATGGAGAAACCTATCCATTTGAAGCATGGAACGCAGATCAGACCTTACAGTCTGCAATGAACTCCTCTGTGAATTGGTATTTTCAAACAGTAGATGAACAGCTTGGAGCCTCTGACGTTTACAGCTATGTTCAAGAAATCGGATATGGTAACGAAAACATGAGTGGCGATTTCTCCTCTTATTGGATGGAATCCTCCTTGGAAATATCTCCAATAGAACAGGTCGAACTTTTAACCAAGCTACAGAATAACAGTTTCGGCTTCGCCCCTGAAAATATCAATGCAGTAAAAGATGCCATCTGCCTTTCAGCTTCCGATGCCGGAACATTCTACGGAAAGACCGGAACTGGCCGTGTAAATGGTCAGGATATTAATGGATGGTTTGTTGGCTTTGTCGAAACGGAAGATAATACATACTTTTTTGCCACAAATATTGGAGCCGATAGAGATGCTACCGGAGGCAACGCAACTGAAATAACCATGTCTATCTTGTCAGACATGAATATCTGGGTATCACAGAAATAACAAAAACGAGTAAAGGTTAACTGTAGAATTAACTTTTACTCGTTTTTTTCCATTATCTTATTAATTGTTTTTTCTTTTTTAACTACTACTTTTTGCAATATTCATAAATATTAAATGGTTCTTCTCTTTTTTCAAATAAGATATCAGCTTCTTTAATAATCTTAATAAGTTCTTCTGTCTCTACACCTACTGTTTTTAGTACAAGTAACTTTTTTTCATTCGTTATGAGAAAGAAAAAACCTTTGTACAAAAAGACTCTATCTATTTCTTTAAGTTCACAGATCTTTTTATCTTCTAATTTTATTCCCTGAACATCAATTTCCACTTTGTTATATCTTGATTTATTCCATACAAATTCATGGACATTATTTTCAAATTTTTTTCCCTTAGATTGAAACCAAATAATCCAAATCAATGCAATAATAGAAATCCCCATTTCCACATAAAACATCGGATAACTCTTTACAAAATAGCAGCCGATTGATAACAAAAATAATACTGGTGTCATTATATAAATAATTTTCCTTCTATTATTTTTTGTCTTAAGTAATTGATATGGCATAGCATATTCTAACGAAAGCATATACTCTAATGCTTTTCTATCTTCATCGGTCATAATAGACTTTATAATCATTTTTACACCATCCTTCCATATTGGCATAAATGCCATAATTGGCACAATAGAAATATGTAAAATATGAAGCTACTGATTTTACTGATTTTGGAAATATATTTCATAATTCATCTTGCTCCTTTTTAGTGTCCACGAATATCTATCTCTTTCAGCAAAGAATTCCCATCTCCCCACGAATACACAATGTAATATCCTTTACTCTCTATCTGCTCCGCAAATTGCAATGTACTATGATCGACCACTTCAATCTCTTGTCCTTCTTGGATATCTACAAGATATTCCCACTCATTACTTCTGTACCCTGAATAGTAAGCATCCAATTCTTCCAAAGACAAATCACTTCGAATTAAAATTGCTCCGAAATACTGCATTCCATTTCCGTTACCTGTCAGCTTCCCTGCCCGTGATATTGACTCTATCAATTCCGTTTTCTCTGGCAGTGGTGTTTCACATAATTTCTTTTCCACTTTATAAGCAGTGTGGTTATTTATAAGCGGAATTGAAATCACACCGCCTATTAATACAACTGCTGCCAATATTCCAACTAGTTTTAATTTCTTCATGTGTCCTCCTTCCTTTTCTTACATCTGTAAGATTACCACAAAACACAACTATTATCAAATCATTCTTTAATTCGGTATTGGTAGTCTGGTATGTGCATAATTCCGTCATTCAGAATTTCATTCCCTAAATACTGAAAACTGCCATCCTCTGCAAACCTTATCGTAAGTTCATGAGTTATAACTGCATCATCACATATAACCATATCACAAACTGCATCAACGGTTAGTGTAATTGTTCCATCTCCATTTTCTCTTATATCAATTACTTCTGGCAAAGAAGTACCAAAGAACGTTGGTGCATAATTAAGGCAACCAAGACGCACCCAAGCGTAAGTCTGGTTTTCCTCATCAAATACTGCATATTCCCGTATCTGCTCTGCCGTCACCGGAAGATACTCCATAATTAAATTTTCAAATTCCTCTTTTGGTATTCCATTTGGGTAATTCTCAGAATTAAACTTTTCCTGGTATTTCATTGCATACAGATATTCATATATCCCATTATAATCCAGTTCTTCCATATGCTCTGTATCCCAATTGGAACATAAGAGGTTATTTCCCTGATATCCCAGACCACGCACGCATTTTTCAGACATTTCACGCTGTTCCTCTGTCATTGGCTTTACTCTGATCAGACAGCTCCCATCCACCATCTCAGTTACTTCCGGATACTCTGGTACACATAGTTCATAACAAAACCACCCTTTACCCGTATATTTCCACTCTTTGATTCTGGTGTAAGAAATGTATGATGTTCCTGGTGTATTATTATCATTCCAAACGCCTCTTGTACTTACGATGTACATATCTGTTCCATCGAAAATAAATTTCATTCTTCCTACGCCACCATCATCATATATCTCATAAATTACTACAGCGCCGCTTTTCCCATCCATGCATTCATTGAGAAATTTATCTACATTTTCATAATTTCCCATATTAGAATACAAAACCAATGTAGCAACCGGACATCCTGTTTCCATTATTTTCTTCTGCATTTTAAAAATTGTTTCATCTTCCAAAACAACATTAGAAGCTGCTCCTTTATCTGCATCTCCATAAATGTCAGAAATACGTTCCATCATTTCTATACAGTCATTTTCAGCTTCCACCGCTTCCTGTTCGTCCACGGGAAGATTGTAGCCCTTTTCCCACTGTTCTGTAGCCTCTTCCTCTGCACTTTTTGTTTCCTCTGTGGAAGATACCTCTTCTGTATCTTTCTCAAGAGTTTCGCTTGTAATACTATCTTCCTTCCCACAGGCACACACACAACACCCAATCAGAAATGCCGTAATCAGTAAAATATTCATTTTCTTTAATACCATAAAATTATCCTTTCCTTCGAAATCACCTTTGCTGTGATTTTGCTATTGGCGGCAATTCCAATTCTATTTGCTCTATAGAATTAGAAAGATACCTAAAAGTTCCGTCTTCAAACGGCTGAACTACAACCGTATTTCTAAAAGCGAGGTCAGAATTATAATCCGGCCATACACCATCTACGATAAGTGTGAGCGTTCCATCCGCATTTTCCGTATAATCTACTACTTCTCCAAAAGGTGGATACAGGCTGGCATAAATCATCTCATATTCATAGCTGTTGCTGTCTTTATCATATCCACAATGTTCTCGCAACTGTTCTACAGATACCGGAAAATAGGTAGTCATTATCCTCTCATATTCTTCTGCTGGAATTTTCCAATTTTCTGTTTTCAAATTTTCTCCAGTATAAATCCGATAGATATCTTCATACATACAAGGCATAAGAATATCCTCTACATTACTTCTGTCCCAGTTTGTGACAAGCACATTATAATTCACATAGCTTAGTCCTGATATGTATTCTTGCGTCAATTTCCGGCAGTCTTCCGGAAGCGGCTCTATTCTCCAATACTGTCTCAAACTTGCATGTGCAATCACATATTCAAATGCGTAGATAAAATACCCTTTTTCTGTAAGTTTAATTTCTGTCACATTACTTACCGAAGTTCCCTGTATCTCCGGTATACCGCCTTCTTTCCACCGGATTCCTATGTAATAGGTCTGTAACTCACCTTTCCGATAGATAAAAGTAAATGCTCCAATCAGTCCATCCCGCTGCACTTCGAATATGGTAACCATTGAATCCTTCCCATTCAGATAATCTGAGTAAAACATTTCTATCTTTTCAGGGTTCTGCATATTAGTATCTTCTTCAACACTTACCAAACCGGCCGCTCCTAACTGCTCCACAACCGTTTTCCGTTGTTCGCTTGTAAATTCACTAACACCGGAGGAATAATTCGCAGCATCTTTAATTATCACATTTTTATAGATTTCTTTAACCGATTCTGCTGCCGACAAAACTGTACTTTGTAGATGCTGCTTTTCCTCATCAGAAATAAGACAATCACTGGCTTGCGGAATAAGCCAATATGCTGAATCTATAGAAGTTTCCGTATCACTTTCTTCTTCCGTTATCGTTTCACTGTCTTTGATTTCCACCGGAGGCTCCCACACTTCTTCTGCCGCCTTCTGTTCTTCCGTGTGCTGCTTTCCACAACAAAGCACTCCTGCTATTACCGCAATAAGCAACATCAAAATCGGAAATCCCCATTTCTTCAACAGCCAATTTACATCTTCCATCATTCGCCTCCATACAGTTCTTCCCATTCCTCTGCTGTCAAACGGGGTGTGTGCCATGTTTCCTCACTATTATCCTCGGAAGGTATGATCCGATTGGATACATATTGTACTCTGCCATCCTCCAAAGGACGAATCACAACCTCGTGAGCATATACTTTGGAATTTCCCGAATATGGAAATACCACATTAGCAGTAAGTGTAATTGTTCCATCACTGTTCTCCGTATACCCGATTACTTCTGAATATGGGTATTCCGGGTACTCTACTTCTTCAAAACCCCTCGGCTTGTATTCATATGTGGAATCCTCCGAATCATAGACTGTTTTGGATTGCAGTGTTTCACTATCAATATTGAAATATTTCATAATAACACTTTCAAATTCCTCTTTGGGAATCCGATAAACTGCACCGACTGACAAATTGCCATCCGCGACATAAGGAAAATACTGACCATTCACTTTTGGATAAAGAATGTCATACATATCATAGAAATTCAAATCACCAAAATCTTCTTCACTCCAATCCACAATGAACATATTATTCCGTTCAAAGCTGATAAAGTTGAGATATTTCCGGCTCAGTTCCCTATATGTTTCATCCAATGGCTGTACTCGTAATGCGGTATGCTCTTCTACTCCACTCAATGTAAGAATGTACAATTCTTCTGAAAACCAGACACCGGAAAACATCAGGTAACCCTCTTCTGTATAATTCCAATACTCCGCCTGATAGCTTCCAGTAACTTCTCTTTGCAATCCCCCGTCTTCATACTTGTAATAGCTTCTGACCACATCTACATTTCCGTCTTTTGTATGCAAATCATATTTTACAAATCCGCCCAAATAACTGATTTCAAGAATTGTTAATTCTGCTTCTTCCTGTGCATCCACTTTTTTGCAAAATTCCAATACCTGCTCCGCTTCCGTCATATTCACTTGATTTCTGTTGTCAACAGCCGGATATCCATTTTCTCCAAGACGATTTACAATACCTCGAATTGCTTCCAAATCAGCCATCTTATTATCCTTTGCTGCCTTTTCATAAAGATCTATGCAGATGTTTATAATTTCTTTTTCATTCTCCTGTTCTTCTTCTGAAACGTCCTGAACATCAACTACTGTTTCCGAAACTGTATCTTCTTCCGGGGGTGTATCGCTACACCCCGAAATACTAAATATCAGTACAAAACTAATGACTGCTAAACCACTCTTCCAGAACCAGGCTGTCTTTCTTAACAACATATCCGCTTCCTCCTCTTCCTTTCACATCTTGTACCATGCTGATAATCAATATAGGACATTCTATATCTTTCTCTGCTGTGTAAATAGCAAACCATCCTAATTCCGTACCGGACGTATCCTCTTTTGATGCCTTGATTTCTGCTGTTCCTGTCTTTCCTGCCAATACAATGTCATCTCGATGGGCTGCATATCCGGTTCCAGTAGAATCATTCACAACTTTCTTTGTTCCTTCTAACACCCGGCTTGCTGTCTCATTAGAAAAGGCTCCTGGAATCCAATACTCAGCTGCCTCTTCATTCTGATATACCAAATAAGGCTTTATAATATTTCCCTCATTACAGAAAGCAGAATAGATACATGCCATGTGTAATGGATTCACCAAAATCTGCCCTTGACCGTAACCACTGTCAGCTAACTGTATTTCCGTTTCAATTCCATCTGTATTGGAATATTGCGACTCTGCCATCTTAATCTCAAATGGCAGTTCCTCATTAAAACCAAGTCCAGTCAAAGAACTCTCCATCTCTTCTGTACCAATCTTTAATGCCGCCTTTGCGAAATAAATATTATCGGAATATATCAGGGCATTCTCTAAAATGACTGGTTCATATGCATGGAGTGTTGTTACATGATATGAACCCCACGATGCATCTTTTTGCCAGCTTAAGCCTACGTTCCCGTAATCTTCCATTGGATCGATTGCTCCTGATTCCAAGCCGACCGCAGCAGTAATTGGCTTAAATGTAGACCCCGGACACCACACTTGCCGGAATCGATTATACATTGGCTTATTCTCATCCTCGTTAAGTGCAGTCCACTGCTCACTCGACAATCCCATAATAAAATCATTATTGTCATAGGAAGGTGTACTGACCAAAGCCAATACCTCTCCCGTATAAGGATTCATAGCTACCGAGCAGCTTTTATCTTCATTAAACTGCTCATATAAAGAACTCTGCAAATTAGCATCTATCGTCAGCTTAATATCATGACCATCCTGTACTAAAATATAAGCAAGTTCTTCTTTCTCTTTACCTTCCGAATTTACAATGTAAACTCGGCAACCGTTTTTCCCTTTCAGTTCTTTCTCAAACAGACCTTCCATTCCACTTTTGCCAATTACACTATTGGCTGTATATCCTTCTCCTGCATGTTCCTCTAAATCTTCTGCTGTAACGCTTTGAACATATCCCACCAAATGTGCAGCCTTTTCCCCTAATGGATATTCACGCACTTCAACATCAGATATCATCACTCCGGGAATCTCCAGCAATGTTTCATGTCTTTCATTTTCTTTTAGTACCTTTTGGTCCGGTTTATACTTCATTAATTCGATTTTTTCAACCTTCGGTATTGTTTTAATTGGTACAAAAGAATCATCCTTTACCCACTTCGCGGACAGTTTCTTTTCTATCACTTCTGGTGCAATTTCCAATAGTTCTGCAATCTTTGCAATAGCTTCCTCTTTGTTTTCCAACTTTCCCGGAACGATTCCAACAGAAGATGCTGTACCTTTTCCTGCAAGGACACGTCCGTTCCTATCCAGAATTTCTCCTCGTTCTGCCTGTGTAGTGGAAACTCTTACTTTATCTGCAGAAGTCAGATTAGGAAAAATCATGGAATCATCCCAAACCAACTTGTATCCGTCTTCGCCCTTTAGGAAAAGTGCTTCATTCTCGAAGCTGATAGTTCCTGCAACTGTATCGAAAGCAGTCTGGTAGGTTACCGACATTTGCTCCTCATCATATGCAATAATCTGGACAGCCATATTCCGGGCTTCTATACCTTCATAAATAGCTGAATTTCGAGTTACAAAATTCTCCTGACTGACATTTCCCGATGCCTCAATATGTAGCATCGCATACATTTCTTCATACTCCTGTTTTGGAATATGATCCATGTACTCCACCAAAAGTTCTTCCGGTGTCCTCCACGCATTTTTCTTTGTTGCTATCATTCCTACCACACATACTGCAGAAATTACCGCAGCTATTCCTATAGCAGCACTCGCAATCCATAGGAGCCTGCTTCTTGTTTTCTTTCGCTTGTTTCTGCTTTTTCTTTTCTTCATATTAACCTCCATTCATTTTGCTTTGCTGATATGGTCATATTCTATTTTTAATGTACACTATATCTTCAAAATATTACATTTGTAAGATTTTGAAGCAAAAAAATTTCACTTTGCTTGGTATATCGTACTATGCATTCCTCCTTCCTTTTTATTACATGCGTAAGATTTCGTGGTAAAAAATTTTCGTCCGCAATCCTGCTGCACTTGTATAAATATTACATCAGTAAGATTTGGAAGTCAAGTTATCTTTATATAAAAAGGCTCCTGCCGAGAAGTATCATACATTTTCGCAAAAGTGATACCTTTTAGCAAAAGCCTATTATTCAGCAAGGTTCAAACCACCCCACTGTTTCAATATTCAAATGTTTCATTCAAAAGACCAAAAAACACACATCCATTTTCTTTCCTTAATCTCTCGCAAACCGCAGAAAATCAAGGTTTCCTTGAAAGCAGACAGACGATTTCAATATTCACCTGAACTTTGATTTTATACTGCATAGCGAAAGTATGCAATAGGTTTTCAAAGTGTGGTGACAATTTTATCCCCCATATCACGAAATAAAATTCAAGATAACATACGAATTACTTTCATTTGATATTTCTCTAATTTTTTCTTTTCGTCCCATGTACAAAAAACGTATTATAGGTGTCAGCATTGAAAAGGAATATAACACGTCATTTCTTGATCCAAATTCGTATTTTTCAAAATAGCTTATCAGCAGATATGATAGCATATCAAATAAACCATCTACCACATTATCAAAGTCCTCTGAGTCAAACCCTCCTAAATATTGCGTATGTGTCGACTGATTTTCTTTGCCACGAACAGTTTCTACAGCTGCTTCAATAAATTCATGGTTAGGCAAATTTTTTATTCTATTTTGAATATTCTTTGCTCCTAAAGTTACTGCCTTATTTGGATCAATATCTAATATTTTTCGAATAACAACCTCTGCATATTTTCTAACAAAAGATATTCTTCCGCTAACGGAAGTATCTTTATAAAATGTATCTCCGATTAAATCTGCAACTAAGCTTTGATATGAGTTATTATTAAAATTACTCATTAACTTATCCTCCTTATCACAAATTTACTTTTGCGAAAAAGTATCCTTTCGCCAAAATGTGTATTTCTTATTCCCAAAAGCCTATCCCCTGGGGTAAAACTCCAGTTATATCATCACTCTATGGAAACAGAAACACACATCTATTTTATTCCCAAAATGGCGAAATCCTTTGATTTATTGGGCTTTTCTCGACAGAAGGCAGACTGTTTCCACATGGTCACAAAAAGGGAACATATCAAATGGTCTGCACTCCAAAACCTTATATCCACCTTTCATAAGCATATCAACATCCCTTTTCTGAGTATCTGGATTGCACGATACATACACAACTCTTTCTGGCTTAATCTTAAGTACCGACTCAAGAAATTCCTGACTGCTGCCACTTCTTGGAGGATCCATTATAACAACATCAGCCCTCTTATGTGTGGCATATTCAACAAGAAACTTTCCAGCATCATCATTCACAAATCTAATATTCTTTATATTGTTAATCTTAGCGTTGACCTCTGCATCTTTTACCGCATCTGCATTTAACTCAACCCCTATAACCTGTCCTGCCTTGGAAGAAGCTGCTATTCCTATTGTTCCTATTCCACAATAAGCGTCAATAACTGTATCCTTCTTAGTTATTCCAGCCATATTTATCGCCGCCTTGTATAACTTTTCTGTCTGCTGGTGGTTAATCTGATAGAAAGATGATGGGCTTATTCTAAATCTGTAGCCACATAACACATCTTCAATATATCCCTTGCCTGTAAGCACTATATTTCTTGGTCCTAACACCATACTTGTATTGTATTTATTAACATTCTGTACGATTGTATTAATCTCTGGGTGCTTCTCTTTTAATGCTTTAAGAAAATGTGTCTTAGACGGAAATGCAACATCAGCCGTCACAATAACAAGCATAATCTCCTTAGTTGAAAAGCCTTTTCTTAAAAGAATATGCCTTATAAAACCAGTTCCCTTATCTTCATTATATGGCTTGTATTTAAACGACTTAAATAAATCTCTTAATGTAGCTATAATGCTACTGCAGTGTGAATCTTCAAGCAGGCAGTCAGATACAGGTACTATATTGTGGCTGTTCTCTTCATATGTTCCCGTTATAATATTGCCATTCTTATCTTCACCAACAACAGCGTGAACCTTGTTACGGTAATGCACTGGTCTGTACATTCCTGTTATCTTATCTACTGGACAGATGTCTTTAAAAAGTTTGTCTACATATCCCTGCTTTATCTTTAATTCATTATCGTATTTCATTCCTGCATAGGCACAGCTCCCACATTTTTCTGCACTTTCACAGTTAATTACACGCTTCTTCTCATCATATATATTACTTCCCATAACTTTTATGTTACCTCCCAACATCAAAAGGCTGTCACATATAAAATGCAACAGCCTGTAAATTCTATTATTAATATTACAAATGACAATATTATGCAGTAATCATTATATCAGCAAATATCCATGCATAAAATCAAAATCTGAAATTACATAATTTCACTGTCATCGCCATTGCTGACAATCTTAACCTTGCCTTCATATAACTCTTCTACAGCTATTGAAAGTGGCTTCATATTCTCTGCATTATCGATAAGAGGTGTTCCTATCTGAAGCTTTCTCGCCTCATCTGGTGTTGTAAGCGGCTTTGGCTCATTCTTCTTATCCTTATTATCCTTTTCCTTTTCCTTTGGAGCGTTCTCAGCCTCAATACGAGCCTTTCTAACCTTCTCCTCTATTGTTCTTGCATCAATAATCTCTTTAGCTCTTGCGGCAGTAGCCTTAACAATTGAATAACGGCTCTGTACGATTGGCTGTTCGCCGTCCTCTACCTCACTATTAACAACTGCCATTAATTCTGAATATGATGGATGTAACATTATTATTCTCCTTTCTCATAAGCTTTAAGCTCTTCTTTAATATTATTAATTAAACTCATATTGTTAACTGCTTTTCTCTTCTCACTGTTAACTATAGAATGAATTGCCTCAACACAATCATCCACTTTATCATTGATAACTATATAGTTATAATTCTCTACGCCCTTAGCCTCATCACTGGCTCTTTGCAGTCTCGCCTTTATTGTGGCTTCATCTTCTGTTCCACGTCCTACAAGTCTTCTCTCTAATTCTTCTGCACTTGGTGGCATAATGAATAAAAGAACTGCATCTGGATACATCTTCTTAATATTAAGTGCACCCTGAATCTCGATTTCAAGTATCACATTCTTACCTGCTTCAAGCTGTTCCTCGACATATGCCTTAGGTGTTCCATAATAGTTGCTGACATACTTTGCATACTCAATCAATTCAGAATTATCAATCATACTCTCAAATTCTTCTGTTGATTTAAAGAAATACTCTCTTCCATTCTGTTCACCTTCTCTTGGTGAGCGGGTTGTCGCTGAGATAGATAGAGCATAATCATTATGAAGCTCTAATAATCTCTTAACTACAGTTCCCTTTCCAGCTCCTGAGAAACCTGAAATTACAAGTAATAAACCTTTCTCTTTCATCTCTATTCTCCAATCTGTAAATGCCTGTTGGCACGCACACAACATAAGTGTACAAGTTATTATACAGAAATACACCGATTCGTGCAAGCTTTTTTATTCTATATTCTGTATCTGTTCCCTTATTTTTTCTATTTCTGTCTTTAAATCTATAGCTGCATTTGATATTTCTATATTATTCGCCTTAGATAAAGTTGTATTGGCTTCCCTGTTCATCTCCTGTGCTATGAAATCCATCTTTCTTCCAATCCCTCCGTCTTCGTTAAGGCATTTTCTTGCGTGTTCAATATGACTTCTTAATCTTACTGTCTCCTCATCTACGCATACTTTATCAGCATATATAATCACCTCAGAAGCTATCCTGTTCTTATCTATATCAGCATCTGAAAGGATTTCTTCCATCTTGGCTTCTAACTTCTTCTTATAATCTTCTATTATCTGTGGATTTTTTGTTTCAATATAAGAAACAAGCTCCTCCATATGGTCTAACTTTAACAAAAGATCATTCTTTAAGTTCTCACCCTCAATAATTCTTGTATCAGCAAGCCCCTTGCAGGCTTCTTCTATTGCCTCATTAATAAAGTTCCACAATTCTTCTTCATCTTCCTGCGATTCTTCCATTGTGATAACCTCTGGGTATCTTGACAAAGCTCCAACAGTAATATCATTTCTTATATTAAAACGCTCCTCCATCTGTCTGAATATATTCATATATTCCCGTGCTATGCTTTCATTAAACTTAAGGCTTACATTGCTCTCTGAATTATCCTCGTATGTAATAAATACATCAATCTTTCCCCTTGATGCATATTTCTTAATTGTATCCCTTATTCTTGCCTCAAATATATTAAGCTTTTTAGGCATCTTTATACTGTTCTCAAGAAATCTGTGGTTCACCGACTTAATCTCTACTGTTATTTTACGGTTGCCTCTCTCTATCTCGCTTCTTCCAAAGCCAGTCATACTTTTTATCATCAAAGTGTCCTCATTTCATTTATTCATTGTTGATAACATTAAAAAATATTTTAATACTAAATGTAGTTTAATACATCGCTTATTAAACATCAACTTACATATCAAACTTTTAATTACAACTGCTAATTATATCAATTTTACTTTAACCATACAAGACAACATCTATAAAATGTGCTATCATTTATTCTAAAGTATTAATGGCGTACCAATACGCCAGAATGGAGTATTATGGCATTTGATGGAATTACAATAGCGAATATTGTACACGATTTAAACAACACAATTCTTGGTGGAAGATTATATAAGATTGCAGAGCCAGAAAATGATGAGCTTTTACTTACCATAAAGGCTAATTCTGGACAATACAGGCTTGTATTATCTGCAAATGCTTCACTTCCGCTTGCATATATGACTAAAGATAATAAGCCAAGCCCCCAGCTTGCACCTAACTTTGTTATGTTTCTTAGGAAGCACATCAATAACGGACGAATTATATCAATAACACAACCCGCTTTTGAGCGAATAATTGATATTGAAATTGAACATTTAGATGAATTAGGTGACCTCTGCCGTAAACATTTAATCACAGAATTTATGGGCAAACACAGCAATATCATATTATGCGATGACAATAACACAATATTAGACAGTATTAAGCATGTGTCAGCACAGATAAGCTCTGTCAGAGAAGTTCTTCCAGGAAGGGAATATTTTATTCCTAATACATCTAACAAGCACAATCCGATGAATATGGATTTTAATACCTTTAATGAAAATATATTATCACAGCCTAAGACTACTGCCAAAGCCTTAAGCAGTGCTTACACTGGAATAAGCACCTGCATATCAGAGGAAGTCTGCCACAGGGCACATATTGACAGTGCCAAACCAGCCAACTGTCTGTCCAGTGCTGAAAGCATAGCTCTATTTGAAGCATTCAAGGCTATTATTAATGACGTGGCAAATGGAAGTTTCAGCCCTAACATCGTATATGATAACGGTGCACCCACAGATTTTGCCGCGATTCCTCTTACTATGTATGATAAATCCGAAAGCTACTCCTCAATAAGTGAATGTCTTATCGGTTATTATCACGAAAAAGAAGTAAGAACACGAATTCACCAGAAATCGACTGATATAAGAAGAATAATTACAACTCATCTTGAGCGTTCTTATAAAAAGCTTGATATTCAGGAAAAACAGTTAAAGGATACTGAAAAACGTGACAAATACAGAGTGTATGGAGAGCTAATCAACACATACGGCTACAATATCGAGTCTGGTGCAAAAAGCTTCACAGCTCTTAATTATTACACTAACGAAGAAATCTCTATTCCTTTGGACGATACATTGACACCAATTGAGAATGCGAATAAATATTTTGCACGATACAACAAATTAAAACGTACTTATGAAGCTGGTGTAAGACTTATCAAAGAGATTAAAGATGAGATTATGTATCTTGAATCAATAATAAATGCCCTTGATATTGCAACTACTGAGAATGACCTTAATAATATTAAAGAAGAACTTATCATAACCGGCTATATCAAGAAGAACAGCAAATCCAAAAGCAAGGATAACAAGAACAACAAACCTCTGCACTATATATCATCAGACGGTTTTGATATGTATGTCGGCAAGAATAATCTTCAGAATGATGAACTAACCTTTAAATTTGCTTCTAATAGTGACTGGTGGTTTCATGCCAAGCAGATGCCTGGTTCTCACGTTATAGTTAAGACTAACGGCAAGGAACTGCCCGACAGAACTTTTGAGGAAGCTGCCGCACTTGCAGCCTACTACTCTAAAGGCCGCGACCTTGATAAAGTTGAAGTCGATTATGTATTAAAGAAAGAAGTCAAAAAGCCTGCCGCTGCCAAACCGGGCTTTGTTGTATATTACACTAACTACTCTCTTATCGCCATAGCTGATATTAACGGCATTAAAGAAGTTACTGGCTGATAAAAAACTGGCTGTCTGAAAGCTTTATATGACTTTATCATATAAATGTTTTCTGGACAGCCAGCTTTTTATTTAATTAACTTAAAGTCCTTAACCCTGTAACAGCTAACACTATAACTCCTATAACATCAGCCACAGCACACAGCATATACATAACTGAAAGCGAAGCCCTGTTTAGTCCTGCCACAATAAGCATAACAAGACTTAACACAAGCAATGTGCCTGCTATTATATACATACACTTTATATTAATTCTTTCATTAACGACCAATACAATAAATATTATGCCTGTGATTAATGATACGCTCATTCTTACAAGATACCATACAAATGCAGCTTCTGTTAAATCACACAGCGTATTATCTGTTGTAAGGTATCCAAATAATGATGGCGGATTAAACGCATATATAACGGATGGAATAATAACAATAATACTAAATACAGCTATCTCAATAATCATAAGTTTATTATTATTATTTAATACTATTGCAACGCAGGTTACAATAGTAAATATAATAAGCCACGACCAGTTAAAATAGAATTTACTTCCAATATAATAGTCCTGAATATATCCTGCTACAGTCTGTATATACTCATCTGATGATAACATCACCACTCTTGAAATAACAAGATTTCTAATAACTTCAAGTATAAGAAAACCTGATAATGCAGGGAATATATATATAACAGCATTATTATATGCCATCTTATCATTATATATTTTTAGCTTTGTTATTGTACTGCTCTTAACCATTAAAAGTCCTAATACTGATAACACCATAACAAGAATATAAGCTATTGGTATTCTGGACATTAATTGTACTGTCTGTATATTACCAATGTCCGATTTATTCATATAAAAGCTATTTATAAATATATGAACACCTTTTGAACTTTCTGTTATTCTTGCAAATAACAATAACGCACCTGTTATAAATGCACTTATATTAGCAGCTATTGACAGCCTTGATGCCATACTCACCTTTTTGTATACACATACCGCAGCAGTCACAAGCAGTAATATCGTTATTGGAAATATAATCTTATATATGCTTCCAAAACCAGCATAAAAATAATAATTATAAATTGATGTATCAAGCGTACCGCCATCATATACATTACTATTCATTCTGTTAAGTATATTCTGAAATGTATGCTCCCCTACAAAAAATAATAATACAGCCGCATTTATAACCATAATTAACGCAAGGCTCATAAGCCTTATAAAGGTAATCTCACTCTTTTTCATACTTATCCTCACTCTTTAACTCTCCAGAACCAGCAGTATTACTGCCGGCTCTGAAACATTTTACAATATTATGCCTGTACCTTTATAAATGACTTCTTACCCTTCTTAACAACTACTCCATCACCAGCAAAGAATTCTTTATCAAACTTTGCTGCTATATCAGATACCTTTTCACCTGCAACAGAAGCACCGCCCTGTGAGACAACTCTTCTTGCTTCTGACTTAGTAGCTGCAAGACCTGCTGCGTGAATTAACGATACAATATCAATGCTTCCATCTGTAAAGGCATCATCTTCAAGCTTAACTGCTGCCATATTAGCCGCATCACCTGATGTAAATATAGCCTTAGCTGTTTCTTCTGCCTTCTTAGCTTCTTCCTCACCATGAACCATCTTAGTAAGTTCAAATGCAAGTATTTCCTTAGCTCTATTAAGCTGTGCACCTTCCCACTTATCCATTTCATCAATCTGCTCAAGTGGTAAAAATGTAAGCATACGGATGCACTTTAATACATCTGCATCAGCTACATTTCTCCAATACTGGTAGAACTCATATGGAGAAGTCTTTTCTGGATCAAGCCATACAGCACCGCTTACTGTCTTACCCATCTTCTTACCCTCTGAATTAAGAAGAAGTGTGATCGTCATAGCTGAAGCATCCTTGCCAAGCTTCCTTCTGATAAGTTCTGTACCACCAAGCATATTGCTCCACTGGTCATCTCCACCAAACTGAAGATTACAGCCGTATTTCTGGTATAACATATAGAAATCGTAACTCTGCATAATCATATAGTTAAATTCAAGGAATGTAAGACCTCTCTCCATTCTCTGCTTGTAGCACTCAGCTCTTAACATATTATTAACTGAGAAGCACGCACCGACTTCTCTTAAAAGGTCAACATAGTTAAGCTTCAAAAGCCAGTCTGCATTATTTACAAATAAAGCCTTATCATCTGAAAAATCGATGAACTTGCTCATCTGCTTCTTAAAGCACTCACAGTTATGCTCAATCTGCTCCGGTGTAAGCATTTTTCTCATATCTGTCTTACCTGATGGGTCACCAATCATACCTGTTCCGCCACCGACTAATGCGATAGGCTTATTGCCTGCCATCTGAAGTCTTTTCATAAAGCAGAGTGCCATAAAATGTCCTACATGAAGACTGTCTGCTGTTGGATCAAAACCAATATAGAATGTAGCCTTTCCATTATTAATTAAATTCTTAATTAATTCTTCATCTGTTACCTGTGCAATTAATCCTCTTGCAACTAACTCGTCATAAACTGTCATTTCTGCCATTTCTGTTCTCCTGTTCCTATTACGTTATTATTTGATAAATGATACATAACCCTGTTAATAACAAAAAAGAGCATATCTTTCATCCTTGTTAAAGGACGAAAGCATATGCTCCGTGTTACCACCTTTATTCATAAACAGCTCACACTGTTCACCTTAACGGGTCTTATGATCCTTGATACTGTAACGTGTACCACACGTCGCCCCTACTAAGCACTATATGCCTTTCAGTTTGCTGCTACGGAATGTATTCAGAATAACTATCCACTGTGCCTCTCATCAGCCGGCTACTTTCTGTTGCTTACTGTTATGCCTACTTGTTTCCATCATCGCATTATATTAATATAGATGATAATCTTACTGTCAACCTCATACAACTTATTATGAAAATTGCATAATAAAATATTATATTCTGATATTCGACACCTGATTATCATATGTCTACTAAAGCTTATACCATATAGTTGCTAATTTTGCAAGCGTTATATCATATTTTTGCACTCATTATATCTTTATTCCTGTGCTGCTTTTCAGCACATACAAAGTTCCGTTAGGAACTTTTAAGATGAGTGCTTTTGCACTCATTATATCTTTATCAATTAATATTATTGCATTTTTCGTCTTTATGTTTACATACATTTTTATATATAATATATACTATAATAAGTCCTATTATGCTCCCTGCCGCATCTATCAACACATCTAACACACAACCATACCGACCTGGCACGAATGTCTGGTGAAACTCATCTGTTGCTGCAAATGCTATTGCTATAACTGCTGATATGACAGGAATCCTTACACCCTTAATCCCATCAACTATAAGTGCAATCATTACAAATATTGAAAAAATTGCATATTCTGTCATATGTGCAGCTTTTCTTATTGGAAACTGCACCGCCTCTATCATACTTTCCCTGTTATTCTCATTACAATCTATAATTCCAGCCTTATCACACACTGTAAGTATAATATCCGCCGCCTTATAGCTTAGCCCTGATGACTCTTCCCCATCCTGCTTTGAAAAGCCAAATATAATCATTGCCATAACAATGGCTGGGAGCCATATCAATATCTTTTTTATGCTCATATTCAAATCCTTTAATATACACCTATGTTATTATCAAACTATTCTGCTATTTTTTTTAATATCAAGCTGCATATTCTATTCTAACCTCCTTAATTGGTTTCAAAAACTCATCTACATCACTCCCATTGCATATATATAATTACGTATATTTATTTTTCGATTATTATATCATTCAATTTTTATATTTTCAATTATGTAGTGTTCTAACCAACTTAAAACAAGCCCACAAAACCAATTTCACAAGGTTTTGTGGGCTTATATAACTATCTGAAATATCTTATACCAGCTATAATATTAGAGTGTAACAACTCTCATTGTATTAGTAAGACCTCTCTTAGCTGATGGATCAGATGTTGTAGCGATACCGGCAGATACGATAACTGTATCTCCTTCTTCTACATATCCAGCCTGCTCAGATACAACTAAAGCGTGCTCAATAATCTTATCTGTTGAAGTCTCTGTAGCTGTCTTTAATGGTCTTACTCCCCAATAAATCTGCATCTTTCTAAGAACATTATCATATGGTGAGCAGCCGATAATTTCTGCATTTGGCTTTAATTTAGATGTAAGTCTTGCTGTGAATCCTGAAATTGTTGGGCATACAATAGCCTTTGCATTAAGGTTATCAGCAGTCTGAACTGTTGCGTTACATACAGCACTTGAAATGCTTCTCTTGCTGTGAACCTTAGCGATATCTGCAGATCTTCCCTTGATATCCTGCTCTGTTCTTTCAGCAATCTTAACCATCATCTTTAATGCTTCAAGTGGATACTTACCATTAGCTGTTTCACCTGAGAGCATAACCACGTCTGTACCATCATAGATAGCGTTAGCAACGTCAGTAACCTCGGCTCTTGTAGGACGTGGATTTCTAATCATAGAATCTAACATCTGTGTAGCTGTAATAACCGGCTTATATGTTGCGTTACACTTCTTGATAATTTCCTTCTGGTAATGAGGAACATCTTCTGCTGGAATCTCTACACCCATATCACCTCTAGCAACCATAATTCCATCAGCAACTTTGATAATTTCATCAAGATTTTCAATACCCTCTGCATTCTCAATCTTAGCGATAACTGGAATATCAGCACCATGCTCCCATAAGAGCTGCTTGATTTCCTGAATACAAGCTGCATTTCTTACGAATGAAGCTGCAATAAAATCAAATCCCTGTTCAATACCAAATATAATATCATCTTTATCTTTATCTGTAATACCTGGAAGCTTAATGCTTACGTTAGGTACATTAACACCCTTCTTAGAACCAAGTTCACCACCATTGATTACTGTACATACGATATCCGTACCATCGACTACCTCTTCTACTCTAAGCTCAATAAGACCATCATCAATAAGAATAGTATTACCATTAGCTACATCTGCTGGAAGACCTGCATAAGTAATCATATCAATAGTATCATCACCTACAATATCTCTTGTTGTAAGTGTGAACTTCTGACCTTCCTTAAGTGTAACCTTCTTGTCATCCTTAAGCACACCAGTTCTGATTTCTGGTCCTTTTGTATCAAGAAGTGTAGCTATAGGCTTGTTAATCTCTTCCCTTACGCTCTTAACTAATGCAAAACGGCCTGCCTGTTCTTCATGGTCACCATGTGAGAAATTAAATCTTGCAATATCCATACCACTAAGTGCAAGCTGCTTAATAAGCTCTCTATCATTAGTGTTAGGACCCATAGTACATATAACCTTAGTCTTTTTCATTATAACCTCCAAGTAAATAAAATAAATTAAATTCAAAACAATCCAACAAATTATACTTAATAACACATAAAATAGCAATACCCATTCTGAAATTGTTATGATAATTAAGTGTTATTAATAATATATACCATCATATTACCATATATTATTGTGTTTTGCCAATATGAATATGTGTATATAAATGTTCATTACAATATTCATAATTGCCAGCACATTTTGAGCAGAATCTGAACACAAGATTTTCATCGTCTAATTCCGTTCTTCCACACACAGCACATTTGTGCTTAGGTGTTCCATTAGCAGGTCTGTATGGCTTATTAGCCCCCTGCCATGTTGTCTTTTCACTATTGGCATTATAAAATGTTTCATTAAAGCTCTGTCTGCTGCCATTATTCTTCTGTGCTTTTCCTGCTGTATGCATAGCCTTATTATAATTCTTCTGTGTAGAAGTCTTAAAAGGTCTTCTCTTAGACACTGTAATGAATATTATAAAGTTAATCATAGACACTAAAGCTGCAATCGCATTGGCATAACATCCCATTCCGCTTCCTGACAGAAGTCCTGCATTGTATAAACCTTTCCACATAGTCCAGCCAAAGTTCACTCCGCTTACTGCAATTGTTGGAACAATAAAGCCTCCAAGAATAATTATTGCAAATACTATTCCGTCAAGAAGTGCCATCCATTTAATCTTGATCGGTATTACAAAGAACAACAACACTTCCATATCCGGCTGTTCCATAGCAAAAGCCATAAATAAAGCAAGGTTAATATAATGTGTGCTCATATTAAAACTTATGCCAAATATAAGATATATTATAAGAGCCGCAATTATATTAAGTATTACTCCAGAGAAGAAATACACATTAAACTTAAATGACCCCCATATATTCTCTAACACTGTTCCTATAAGATAATAGAAATAAAGTGAAAAGAATACAAATATTATGCTTGTTGATGGTGGCTGTATAATAAATGTTACAAGCCGCCATATCTGTCCCTTAAATATATATGCAAAATCCAATGAAAGATATGTGCTGTAAACCCCAGGTGCAAACACCTCGAATACAAAACCTACAGCATATAACACAATAATATACATCATTAAATTCTGTATTGCATATTTAGAATACTTTCTTTCTAGTTTCTGAAACCAATCCATTAAACTCCTCATTTCCGCAGGAATAATTCCCACATTATTAAATTATGTATATTTAAAGCGATTTAATAATAAAAGTATAAAAACAAAACCTATGTTTGTCAATTATATAACAATAATAGTATTATTAATTTTATATAAACAATGTTCTAACAAGTGTTGAATTTCTGTGTCATTTCTTATATAATATGTCGGATTGTAACTTTTCGATTTTATTATATATTTTTCGACACAATATAATTAACAAGGAGGTCGGCTCTGCCGTAATGACTATGAACAAATACAGATTAGGTATTGATATTGGCTCTACAACAGTAAAGATCGCTATTCTTGATGATAATAATAATATTTTATTTTCTGACTACGAAAGACATTTTGCTAATATTCAGGAGACCTTACAATCTCTTCTTGAAAAGGCTGTCGCTCAGTTAGGTGAATTTGAAATATACCCTGTTATCACAGGTTCTGGCGGACTTACACTTGCCAAGCATCTTGAAGTACCATTTACACAGGAAGTTGTCGCTGTATCTACAGCACTTCAGGATTATGCACCTCAGTGTGATGTTGCAATAGAACTTGGTGGTGAAGATGCCAAGATTATATATTTTACTAATGGTATCGACCAGCGTATGAATGGTATATGTGCAGGTGGTACAGGTTCTTTCATCGACCAGATGGCTTCACTTTTACAGACAGATGCTTCTGGTCTTAATGAGTACGCCAAGAATTACAAGTCAATATACCCTATTGCCGCAAGATGTGGTGTATTTGCCAAATCAGACATACAGCCTCTAATTAACGAGGGTGCTACTAAGGAAGATTTATCAGCTTCTATTTTTCAGGCTGTTGTCAACCAGACAATCTCTGGTCTTGCGTGTGGCAAGCCTATCCGTGGCAATGTGGCATTTCTTGGTGGTCCGCTTCATTTCTTATCAGAACTTAAGCAGGCATTTATCCGCACATTAAGCTTAACACCTGAACAGGTTATAGCACCTGACCACTCTCATTTGTTTGCGGCAGTTGGCTCTGCTATGAATTATGATGAAAATGTATGTGTAAATGTTGCAGATATTATCAAAAGACTTTCAGGCAAAATCAAGCTTGAATTTGAAGTTGAACGTATGGAACCACTTTTTGCCAATCAGTTAGCTTATGATGATTTCACTAAAAGACATAATGCACATCATGTAAAGACTGCTGATATAATCACTTATGAAGGTAACTGCTACCTTGGTATTGATGCAGGCTCTACAACAACTAAAGCTGCTTTAGTAGATGAAGATGGTAATTTATTATACTCATTTTACTCAAGCAACAACGGTTCTCCTCTTGATACTACAATCAAGGCTGTTAAAGACATTTATACAAAGCTTTCACCTAAGGCTAAGATTGTGCAGGCCTGTTCAACAGGTTATGGTGAGGCTCTTATCAAGTCAGCACTTATGCTTGATGAAGGTGAAGTTGAAACTGTGTCCCACTTCTATGCTGCTGCATTCTTTGACCCTGAGGTTGACTGTATTATAGATATCGGCGGACAGGATATGAAGTGTATTAAGATAAAGAACCAGACAGTTGATTCTGTCCAGCTTAATGAAGCCTGTTCTTCAGGATGTGGTTCATTTATCGAAACATTTGCAAAGTCGCTTAACTACTCTGTTCAGGACTTTGCCAAAGCTGCACTTTTTGCCGAGCACCCTATTGATTTAGGTACAAGATGTACAGTATTTATGAACTCTAAAGTCAAGCAGGCTCAGAAAGAAGGTGCGGAAGTCGCTGATATTTCTGCCGGTCTTGCTTATTCAGTTATCAAAAATGCTTTATATAAAGTTATTAAGATTGCTGACCCTAACGACCTTGGAAAGCACATTGTTGTACAGGGTGGTACTTTCTATAATGATGCAGTATTAAGAAGTTTTGAAAAGATTACAGGTGTTGATGCCATAAGACCTGATATTGCTGGTATTATGGGAGCATTCGGAGCTGCTCTTATCGCAAGGGAAAGATATGACGGCATATCTGAATCATCAATGCTTTCAATAGATAAGATCAACCGTCTTACATATGAAACAACACTTACAAGATGTAAGGGTTGTACTAACAGTTGTCACCTTACTATTAATAAGTTCTCTGGTGGCAGGCAGTTTATAACTGGTAACAGATGTGAAAGAGGTCTTGGAAAAGAACGAAATAAAGAACATCTTCCTAACCTTTTTGATTATAAATTCCATAGACTTTTTGATTATGAACCATTATCCGCTGACCTTGCAGTGCGTGGAACTGTTGGTATTCCTAGAGTACTTAATATGTATGAGAACTATCCTTTCTGGTTCACATTCTTTACTAAGCTTGGATACCGTGTAGTTCTTTCGCCTCAGTCTACAAGAAAGATTTATGAATTAGGTATTGAATCAATACCTTCTGAGTCTGAGTGTTACCCAGCCAAGCTTGCACACGGACATATAAGCTGGCTTATCAAGAAAGGTATTAAATTCATATTCTACCCTTGTGTTCCTTATGAACATAAAGAGATTGATAACACTAATAACCACTATAACTGCCCTATTGTAACTTCTTATGCAGAAAATATTAAGAACAACGTTGAAGAATTAAAGACAGAAAATATAGATTTCAGAAATCCTTTCCTCTCATTTGAAAGTGAAGAAATTCTTGCCAAACGACTTAAAGCAGAATTTCCTTTAATTCCCGCACCAGAAATCAAGGCTGCTGTTCACGATGCGTGGGAAGAACTGATGCAGTCAAGAACTGATATGCATAATAAAGGTGAAGAAGTTATTAAATACCTTAAAGAAAATAACAAACGTGGTATTGTACTCGCTGGAAGACCTTACCATATTGACCCCGAGATTAACCATGGTATTCCAGAACTTATCAACTCATATGGAATAGCCGTTCTTACTGAAGACAGCGTTGCCCACCTTGGCAATGTTGAAAGACCACTTATTGTTATGGACCAGTGGATGTACCACTCACGTCTGTATGCCGCAGCAAGCTATGTCAAGACTCAGGATAATCTTGATCTTATACAGCTTAATTCATTCGGCTGTGGACTTGATGCAGTTACTACAGATGCCGTTAATGATATTCTTACTAAGTCTGGCAAAATATATACAGTTCTTAAAATTGATGAGGTTAATAACCTTGGTGCTGCAAGAATACGTGTCAGATCACTTATTGCTGCACTTAAAGTAAGGGACAAGAAAAATTACCAGCGACAGTTAGTTTCAAGTGCATACAAGCGTGTTGAATTCACACCTGAGATGAGAAAGAATTACACTATTCTCTGCCCTCAGATGTCACCAATACATTTTGACCTGCTTGAACCTGCTCTTAATTCGTGTGGATATAACTTCGAAGTTCTTGCCAATGATAATAAATCGTCTGTAGATATGGGACTTAAATATGTTAATAATGATGCCTGCTACCCTTCTTTAATGGTTGTCGGACAGATTATGAACGCGGTTCTTTCCGGTAAATATGATTTAAGCAAGACTGCCATTATAATTACGCAGACTGGTGGTGGCTGTCGTGCTTCTAACTATATTGGATTTATAAGACGTGCTCTTGAGAAAGCTAATCTTGCATACATACC
Organism: Lachnospira sp. CLA-JM-H23; assembly: GCF_040096425.1. Classification (NCBI taxonomy): domain Bacteria; kingdom Bacillati; phylum Bacillota; class Clostridia; order Lachnospirales; family Lachnospiraceae; genus Lachnospira; species Lachnospira sp. CLA-JM-H23. Next base: position 7,138 of record NZ_JBBMET010000002.1, on the reverse strand, counting down.
AGTTATTTCTTTAAGTGCACAGGGACTAGAGTCTAACTCAGGCTTTAAGTATGATCTGCCAATGTTAAAGAAAGCTATGATGGCTATTGAATACGGTGATGTATTTATGAATGTTGTATACAGAACAAGACCTTATGAGAAGGAAAAAGGCTCTGTTAACGCCCTTCACGAACATTGGAAAGAGATATGTATAAAGCAGCTTACTTCTGACAAAGTAAGAATGAAAGACTTCAATAAAAATCTGCGTGATATAGTTCACGATTTTGATAATATTGAACTTCTTGATATTAAAAAACCTAGAGTTGGTGTTGTTGGAGAAATTCTTGTTAAATTTCTTCCAGCCGCTAATAATTATCTTGTAGATTTATTGGAAGCTGAAGGTGCTGAAGCTGTTGTTCCAGATCTTATGGGATTTCTTCTTTATTGTGCAGAAAATGCTAACTTCAAACACAAGTACCTTGGTGCTTCATCTAAGTCAGCATTTATCAATAACGTGGTAATTAAATTGCTTGAGTGGTTCAGAAAAGCTGGTAACGAAGCATTAGCACAGAGCAAGAGGTTTGATGCTCCATCTTCAATTAAAGAAACTGCTGCTCTTGCCAAAGACCTTGTGTCACTTGGTAACCAGACTGGTGAAGGCTGGCTTCTTACTGGTGAAATGATTGAGCTTATTCATAACGGTGCTGGGAATATTGTATGCTGTCAGCCATTTGCCTGCCTTCCTAACCACATTGTTGGTAAGGGCGTAATCAAAGAATTACGTGCAGCATTTCCTGAAGCTAACATAATCGCCGTGGATTATGACCCAGGTGCATCAGAAGTTAACCAGCTTAACAGAATTAAGCTTATGCTTGCTACTGCTAACAAGAACCTTTAATGTCTGATGTCTGCTAAATCAGATTTATTACCATGAACTTATATAAAAGGCTGAGTGTTGCATATTTATTGTATACATATGTGTTATAGAAACATCTGTATATAATAAATATGCTGAAATATTTAATTTCAATATATTGAAATTAAATAATTTCAAGTGTATAATACTAATAAATGGAGGTCGGTAATATGAACTTTTTATTATTTTTAGGACCAATTATCGGTGTTGCAGTTGCTATATTTGCAGTTGTAGTAATTATTGCTGTAATAGGAGCTGTTGCAGGTTCAGAAGAAGATTTTGATGAATAGACATTTCTTCCGTAGTTTTATTTTCTAAGCAAAAAGCAGCGTTGATTGACAATCTACTATTAAGGGTTGTCAATCAACGCTGCTTTTTATTTATTTTAAAATATTCATAATATCAGATATTCTCTATCTGCCAGTCAATAGGCTCAACTCCATGGCTTTCAAGGAATTCGTTACATTGGCTGAAATGCCTGCATCCAAAAAATCCTCTATATGCTGATAAAGGACTAGGGTGTGGACACTTTAATATAAGATGCTTAGGATTGGTAAGCATAGGTATCTTTCTCTGTGCTGGTGAACCCCAGAGCATATATACTATCGGTCTGTCCTGCATATTAACCGCATTGATAACTGAATCAGTGAACTGTTCCCAGCCCATTCCCTGATGTGAATTAGCATTATGAGCTCTTACTGTTAATACTGTATTTAACAATAGTACGCCTTGATCAGCCCATTTTTTAAGGTAGCCATTATTAGGATAATAACAGCCACAGTCATCGTGTAATTCTTTATATATATTCTGTAGTGACTTAGGAATAGGATTGCCCGGAAGAACCGAAAAACTAAGCCCATGTGCCTGATTTACCTCGTGATATGGGTCTTGTCCTAATATGAGCACTTTAACATCTTTTAAAGGTGTAAAATGAAATGCATTAAAAATATCGTCTGCTGGAGGATAGACAACACATCTGCTATATTCGTCTTTTACAAATGTATACAACTTTTTGTAATAATCTTTCTTAAATTCATCACTTAAAGCATCTTTCCAATCATTAGTTATCATTGACATAATAACACCCTCCAATATCTACTTAACTAATCTTATAGGTATTCCCTTATCAGATAAATACTGCTTTAAATCATTTATCTCCATCTCTTTATAATGGAATAAAGAAGCAGCTAATGCAGCATCTGCCATACCTTCTGTAAAAGCATCATAAAAATGCTCCATATTGCCAGCCCCGCCTGAGGCTATAACTGGAATTGATACATTAGAGGCAACCTCTCTTGTAAGTTCAATATCGTATCCTGCTTTAGTCCCATCACAGTCCATACTTGTAAGAAGTATCTCTCCTGCTCCAAGCTGTTCTGCCTTAACAGCCCACTCAACAGCATCAATATTCATATCAACTCTTCCACCATTCTTATAAATGCTCCAATGACCATCTTCCTGTCTTTTGGCATCTATTGCAACAACCACACATTGACTGCCGAACTTATCAGCCGCCCTTGATATAAGTGTTGGATCCATAATTGCCGCTGAATTAATAGATATCTTATCAGCACCTTCTCTTAAAAGCACCTTAAAATCATCTACTGTTCGTATTCCTCCGCCTACAGTGAATGGAATAAATACTTTTTCAGCAACTTTTCTTACTAAATCAACAGTTGTATTTCTTCCGTCACTTGAAGCTGTTATATCGAGAAATACAAGCTCATCAGCTCCTGATTTGTCATACATTGCGGCAACTTCAACTGGATCTCCAGCATCCTTTAAATCAACAAAATTAGTACCTTTTACTACTCGTCCATCTTTGCAGTCAAGGCATGGTATAATTCTTTTAGTAAACATATTACATTCTCCATTCTATAATTCAGCAAAATTTTTAAGTATTCTTAAGCCTGTTTCACTACTCTTTTCTGGGTGGAACTGACACGCAAAAAGATTACCTTTTTCTACTGAAGCATGAATATGTGTTGAATATTCAGTAGACGCTGCTACAATATCATCATTATCAGCTTTTAGATAATATGAATGTACAAAATATACATATGGATTAGCATTGATTCCTGCAAACAATCTCGCATTATCCTTAACATTTAAGGAATTCCAGCCCATATGTGGTATCTTAAAGCCTTCCTTAGCTGGAATTTTAAATATCTTTCCTGGAAGAAGGTTAAGACCTTCAGCTCCTGGTGTCTCTTCGCTTTCCTTGAATAAAAGCTGAAGTCCAAGGCATATTCCAAGAAATGGTGTATCCTTAGCTACAACATTTTTAATTGTATCTACAAGTCCAAAACGATCCAGATTGTTCATCGCATCACCAAATGAACCTACTCCAGGAAGAATAACTTTATCTGCCTGAAGTATCTCACTTGAGTCTCTGGATACCATAACTTCTTCACCGAGTGCTATTAACGCTTTCTCAACACTCTTAAGATTGCCTGCATCATAATCAATAATCGCTATCATTTTACTGCCTCTCCGTATGCTTCTATCTTGTAATAATAAGTAACAAAATCGCTATTAGACATATCTGCTAAAGATATAGCTTCTGTCTCTGATATCTTATATGTATCCTTAAGTGCATTGATAATCTTATCATAGCTTTCCTTCATCTTATCATCTACGCCTAATTCTTTACCTTCAGCCCTGTATGTCTGATATCTGTCAACACCCTTTATAAGAGCATTAATTGCCTCTGTATTCATATTCATCTTTCTGTAATTAAGATATGACTCATACTGTCTTTGAACATACATAACAACCTTTGACTGGTTATATATTGTCTCTTCATTACCTGAAAGGTTCATACCACTTAAACTATTATAAGCTTTCTCGTATTCGCCATTGATAAAGTAATCTTTAGCTGCATTTACTTTACTGTTGTAATTGATACTATAGCCAAATACCTGTATAAGCATAATAATTCCTGCTATAAGTAATATAAATAAAATGATTGATTTTGGTTTAATCTTAAGAATATCACCTGGTTTAGGTGGTTCTTTAACTTTAACTTTTTTAGGTTTCTTTTCTTTCTTAGGCTTCTTATCTTTTGCCTGTTTAGCCTGCTTTTTCTTTTCTTCTTTCTTAGCTGCAGCCTGTTTCTTCTTCTCCTCAGCCTGAGCCTTTTTTGCTTCCTTAGCCTCAGCCTTCTGCTGATTTTCTATTTGTTCCTGTTCTTCTTCAAGCTTACCTTCTTTTTCCTGCCTAATCTTAAACTGCTGATACCTATACTTAATCTTAGCAATTAAGCCCTTCTTAGGTGCTTCTGGCTGGTCAAGATTAGCTTTACCATGAAATACCTCATCAATGAGCTTCTCATTCTCATCCTGCTCTTTTCCATCATCCACTGTGTTAGTCTTAGCAGCTATTGCATTATCAACAGTCTTTTCAAGCAATTCTCCATCGCCTGTTGCCACATTTGCTTCATTAAGATCATCTTCAATACTTTCAAAGAAAATGTCTTTTATAACAGAAAAAATACCTTTTTTATCTTTTTTCTTTTGCTTTTTGTTGTGCTTCTTTTTCATAGAAACTTTATCATCCTGTGCTTCATCGGCATCTGAAGCTTTATTCTGCACACTGTCTTTATTAGCTGCTTCTGTGCCATTGTCATCAGATGTGCTATCTGAAGCTGCATTTGCCTCATTATCAGCATTGCCTAAAGAAGCATTATCTGCTGATGAAGCTGAATTATCGGCTGATGTATCCTCAGCAGCTACCTCATCTTCTGACTGCATACCGTTCTCTTTAAGAAGCTCATTCATAGATGATTCATCTGCATTATCATTCATCTCACCTATAAGATCATCCAAATTCATACTTGCAAGACGGTCTTTTTCGGTATCTGATAAACCCATATCATCCATAAGCTCATCGTTCTTATCAAGATTAGTACCAGCAGCTTCATCAACTGGAGTGTCATCTAACATCTTATCAATAGCTTCATCTGCCTGCTTATCCTTAGATGTATCATCTGCTTCTGTCTGCTTATCTGCTTCCTGTGCCTTCTTAGCAACTTCCTCAGGAGTTAATTCTGATACTGTATCATCAGTTATAAATGTTTCTTCCGTATCAGAAGCCGCCATATGACGAGGAACTGTCATAACATCTTTTAATAACTCTTCTATATTATCGTCATTAAGATTTCCATCCTCATCATCATATATATTTTCAAATTTAGTACTCTTCTCATTAGACTTTTCAAAGGCTTCCCTTACCTGCTCTTTGATCTGTTCTTCCTCTTCATCCTTATTCTCTGATTGTGCATTCTCATCTTCAGATAATGATTTCAATAAGCCATCAAGGTAATCCTCTTCATTCTCTGCCACAATTCCACCACCTTCGTAAAATTATAAATAAAATTCTACCATAAAGAATATTAATTAACAACATTAACTAACTCTTTCAATACTTCATATGAGTTAATCTTCATTGTACAAGCTTTGTCTGCTATTTCTTTAGGTATCTGATAAAACGTACTATGTACCCTGTAAAAATGTGCTTTATCATTAATCATAACAATTCTCTCAAATGGCCACCTTATAAGATTAGGATTGTTAAATCCTTCCCCTATCTCAATAACAAGCAGCTTCTTAGCCAATGTCGCTGATAACCATTTGTTGTAAAAATCCCACTGTTTCTCATCTTCATTAATATATGGACAAACCATTCTTTTGGGATTTATTGTTGATTCACCTAGATAATTATGCTTGGTAGACGATATAATAAAATAATTATTCTTATCAAGAAGTTCACCAAACTTATTAAGCATATCTATAAGATTACCATCATTATTATTAAGTGCTTCATCACCAAGACCTATTAATATATAATCATAATCTTTAACATCTTCTCTAATTCTATTACAGTAATCTTGTAATGTATATTCCATATCTATCCTCACAGCCTTAACAATAAATTATGGTGCTATCATTATATAGATAACACCATAATAACATAAATAATATTATCTGAGAAGTTTATCAATCTCATTAACTAACAATCCAATCTCTGGCTTAGATAACTGTACATCAGCTCCTAATGCTTCTCCCTTAGCTCTCATCTGGTCATTAATTAATGATGAGAATATAACAACTGGTATATTCTTTAATTTATCATCTGTCTTGATAAGCTTTGTCAATCTGTGTCCATCCATTAATGGCATCTCTAAATCAGTTATAACACAAGCTACATCCATCTGTGCATCTTCTGAATCCTTCAGAGCAACAAGATTCTCCCAGGCCTCCTGTCCATTAGCACATAATGTAAGATTATCATATCCTGACTTAATAAGTGAGTCTGAAATAAGCTTCATAAGTAATGGAGAATCCTCTGCAATTACAATATGTGCTTCATTCTTAGTTCTTCCTTCAAGCTTTTCAATATCTGATACTTTTAATCCTGTCTCTGGACTTATATCTGATACAATTCTCTCAAAGTCAAGAATGATAATTAACTGTCCATTAATCTTAACAACACCTGTTGCAATTCCGCTGTCAGCACTGCTTATTGTGCTGTCTGGCTTAATAATATCTGTCCAGGATACTCTATGTATTCCAACAACCGATGCCACATGAAATGCAACATTAAGCTTATTAAAATTAGTGATAATAAACATATCCTTTGTAATATCTTTAGAAGGTGCACACTTAATAACCTTAGCTAAATCAACTATTGTTATCATTAAATCTCTTGGCATAAACACACCTTCTACACAAGGATGTGAATTAGGTACTGGTGTAACCTTGCTATATGGAACTATCTCTTTAATCTTAGCGACATTAATTCCATAATGATTCCCTCCAACTATGAATTCAAGCACCTCTAATTCATTAGTACCACTTTCCATTAATATATTAGTTTCCATATAGTTTTATCCTCCATAAATCCCGTACTTTTATTGGAATATTATAACAAATCACATACATAATTTCAATTGCTATTACATATAATTATGCAAAATATGAATATTGTCCAATATATTATCTACTTGAATACTTATATTTAAATGCTGATGTTTAAATACTGATATTATTGTATATAACAATATTATTAAAACTTTCTAATCTATATAATATCTACATAATATATAAATTGATGATAATAAAAAAGAGGCTTTAAAGCCTCTTAAATAACAACTATTCACTACTCATTCAAAACTGCACATTAAATATATCTTATACATCCGTATCCTGTCAAGTACTTTCGTACTTTCCTTAAGAATAACTC